>JAQGHQ010000167.1 GCA_028288765.1 Gemmataceae bacterium
AGTGCAGGCTCACCGCCTTCTTCTGGCTGTCGTGGTTCAGGGCGAGCACCTCCAGGGCCCGGCGGAACTCGCCCTCCAGGGTCGGGTTCGAGAACCGGAGCTGCTGGACGTCGGCCAGCTTGACCGCCCGCAGCCCCTCGGCGCACCAGAGGTTCAGGACCTCGGCCTCGACCACCTCCTTGCCCGCGGGCACCTTCTGGTGCTCGACCCCGACGATCGCCCCGGTCAGCTTGCCGGGCTGGTTGGCCGCGGTCGGCTGGACCGTCACCTCGACCCGCTCCCCCCGGGCCTGCCGGAGGATGCTCGCGAACGTCGGGCTGCCGTCCAGGTTGATGGCGAACGAGCTCAGGGTCCGGGCGATCGGCTCCCGGCTGTCGTAGCTGACGGCGGCCACCCGGCCGCCGCCGAAGTCCTCCAGGACCATGCTCTTGAGGAGGTCGTTGACGTCGGCCTCGGGGAAGGTGAGGTCGACCCGGGCGTCCCCGTCGACCTCCCCGGACCGGCTGAAGTACCCGACCCCGCTGTTGAACAGGACGACCCGGGTGACCGGGAGGGTGGTGGCCGGCTTGAGGTCCGGCTTGTTCTCGGCCGCGGCCTCGGTCAGGAACCGGTCGGCCCCGACCCCGGCCCCGACCGCCCCGGCCACCGGCACCGCCCACAGCAGCCTTCGCGCCTTCATCGCAACGCCTCCACGGGACGCCCCGTCCGGGGCAGGAAATGGCAGACCGGACACGCACGCCTGCCCGGATGATACTCCTCAAGACGATACGGGCACACCGGAACAACTGGGCACAAGATGGGTTGTTACACGCCGTGACGAAACAGGAGGGTGACGAGATGAAACGGGCGTAACCGGTCGGGTCCCGCCGGTTCGGAAGACCACCCACCGGTTACGGTCGAACGAAATGGGGCCGGGGCGATCATCCGCCCCGGCCCCGTCGAGCGCGTCGAGGTGAGGTCACTTCTTGGGAGGCGGGCGGTTCTTGATCTCTTCGACCCTGACCCGCCATGCCTTCACGAACTTCTCGTACCCGGGGCCGGTGGCGACCGCCACGTCGGCCACCATCCCGGGCGTCCGGGGCGCGGTCTGGTCCACGAAGTTAATGAGGTTCCACAAGGCGAGTTCGCGGACCGCCACGGACGGGTGGGTCAGGAACCCGACCAGGCGGTCCAGGTCGGTTGGGTCGGGCTTCGCCGGGGAAACGGAGCCGCGGAGCAGGCGGAGGATGATTTCCGCCTCGCCGTCGCCGCGGAACTTGGCGTCCAGCTGCTGGCCGAGCAGGGCCGTGTTCCCCGGGGCCTGCGCGATCCACGCGGCCAGGGCGTTCACCACCGCCACCCGGGCATACCCCCGGAGCTCGTCGCCCAGGAGGTCGATGAGCGGCTTCAGTTCGTCCCCGGCGGCCCCGAACACGATGGCCGCCTGGGCGTACACCGCCACCTGGACGGCCACCACCCGGCCGGGATCGGGCTGCTCGGTCAGGACCTCGGCCAGCATCACCTTCACCCCGGCCCGATCGGTCAGCCGCCCGGCCATGTCGGTCAGGGCCTTTTGCACCTGCTTCCCCTGGTCGGACCCGACGAGCTGGAACCGGTCGTAGTACTGGTTCCCGGGCTCGACCGGTTTGGGGTCGGAGATCGTTCCCCCCTTGCTGTCCCACGCGACCGCGGCCGGGGCGGTGATCTTGTCGAACGTCTTGAACCGCTCCGGGGCGGCAAGGCCGGCCGTCCCGCGGACCACGGCGAACAGGGCGTCGACGCGGGGCTTCTGCCCCCCCTCCCGGGCGAACGGGGTACCGGGGTCGAACGCGGTCTTCACCTCGACCACGGCCTCGGACTTGGCGTCCGCGAGGGTGATGTCCCAGACCTCCCCCGCGAACCGGACCCGCACCCGGCCCCCGGCCGGGCGGGATGTGCTCACGTAGATCCGGCCGGCGAGCAGGGTGATGTCGGCGTCGAAATCCTCCCCCTTGCCGTCGACCTTCCGCTCGGGGGCGTGGAACCGCACCCGGGCTTCGAGCAGCCGGACCGGCAGGAGCTCGGGGACGTTCCCCCAGAGATGGACCTTGACCCCCGTGTCGAGCTGGACGTCGGCCTTGTACCCCGGCAGGGCAAGGACCTGGTCGTTCCCGGTGACACCCGCCTCGCCGGCCGGGTCGAGGCGGAGCCACGCGGGCTCGTCGTCGGCCCGGGTCAGGGCGATCACGTTCACCCCCTCGACCTTGCCGAGAACGGCCCGGGCGGGGCGGGGCGGGGCGACCCGTTTCACCAGATCCTGCCCCCCTTCCTTGGGCTTGGGAGGGGGGGCGATGGTCCCCGGGTCCGGCTCCTTGGGCTTGGGCGGGGGGGCGATGGTCCCCGGGTCCGGCTCCGGCGGCTTCGGTGCCGGTTCGGTCGCCGGGGTCGGCCCGCCGGCCTGAGCCGGGGCACCGACGTACGTGACCTTGCGGTCGGTTTCGGGCGGCTCGGGCGGCTGGTGCGGAAGGGCCATCAGGACGGCGACCCCGAGCAAGACACTCAGCCCGAGTACCGCGCCCAACAGTCCGAGCCGTTTGAGGACCGACCCGGCCGAGTACCGGCCGAGGCCGAGCAGGAGGGCATGGTCGGCGTCGTCGGGTTCGGCCCGCTCCCGGGCCTCGGGGACGACCCCGCCGACCGGGAGCGTCTTCCCGCGCCGCCGGTTCCGGACCGACGCCGGGGGCGGAACGAGCTGGTACATCCGCTCCCGCGCCCGCGGCGGGACGCGGACCGGCTCGGTCAGGATGAGGGTCAGGATCTGGTGGCAGGCGGCGACGTCGGCGAGATGGGCGTCCGACTGAAGGCAGGTCTCTTCCAGCCGGGTCACCTGTTCGGACTCGAGGGTGTCGCTCAGGTACTCGGCGACGGTGTTCGGGTCCGACACGCCGTCGTGGTCCCCGGCCGCCGCCGGGGTCTGGAGCCCGCGGCGGCGGGTCACCTTCTTGATCCGCTCGATGAGCTCCTTCGCGAGGTCGCTCTCGGCGACCTTCGCCCCGAGCTGGCGGGCCAGGGCCGGCTTCAGCGTGTCATCGATGTACGCGAGCAGGGTGCGGAGTGTGAGCTGGGCCATGCCGGAAAACCTCGCGGGCGGAGTGTCTACCTTCAATAGAGGGCCGGCACGCCAGCCGTCGTGCAAGAATCCGGGAAATTCCCCGACCCAGGGTGCGCGAAGCGCGACCCTGGGCTGTGGACTACCACCCCTCCGGGGTAAAGATACCTCCTACCAGAGGTACTCGGATGTGGGTGCTGCATAAGTCCGGTATCCTGGGAACGCGGTCGCCCCGGCCCCCGGTTATCCGGGGGGATTGCCGGCCGCCCGCACCCCCGGCGAAGGCGTTGAATATGACCTCGACCTTACTGCTCCTGGCGACGCTCCCGGCCGTCGCCCCCCAACCGGTGGCCGATCTGAAGGTGCCGCCCGGCTTCGTCGCATCCCAGTACTCCGACTACACCCTCGCGAACGACATCTACACGATGACGGTCGACGACGCCGGGCGGGTCCTCGTCGCCGGCCCGGGGTACGTGCGGGTGCTTACCGACGACGGCAAGGGCGGGCGGGCGACCGGGGCGGTCGACCTGATCGACGACCTGAAGGACGGGCCGATGGGGCTGTTCGCGGAGGGCGAATCGCTCTACGTCGTGGCGGACGGCGGGCTCAAGCGGTACCGCGGGTACAACGGCACAGACAAGTTGAAGGGGCCGCCCGAGACGCTGCTAGCGGTGAAGACGACCGGGGAGCACGAGGCGCACGCGGTCCGCCGCGGGCCGGACGGGTGGCTGTACCTTCTGTGCGGGAATACGACCGGGGTGAAGAAGGAGCGGATTGACCCCCTCCGTTCGCCTGTGAAAGATTTGATCGCCGGGTGCGTCCTCCGGATCAGCCCGGACGGGAAGACGGTGGAGGTCGTGGCGGACGGATTCCGCAACCCGTACGGGTTCGACTTCAACCCGGACGGCGAGCTCTTCACCTACGACTCGGACAACGAACGGTGCGTCGGACTACCCTGGTACGAGCCGTGCCGGTTCTACCACGTCGTGCCGGGCGGGAACTACGGGTGGCGGGCGCCCCAGCTGTCGCAGACGTGGCGGAAGCCGCCGTACTTCGCGGACGTGGTCGCGCCGATCTGCTACACCGGTCGCGGGTCGCCGACCGGGGTGGCGTGCTACCGGAACACGCACTTCCCGGAGCAGTACCACGGCGGGTTCTTCCTCGCCGACTGGACGTTCGGCCGAGTGTACTTCGTCCCGCTGGCGGCGAAGGGGTCGACGTACACCGGGAAGCCGGAGGTGTTCCTCGAAGCGGCCGGCGAGAACGGGTTCGCCCCGACGGCCCTGGCGGTCCACCCGCAGACGGGCGACCTCTTCGTGAGCATCGGCGGCCGGGGCACCCGCGGCAGCGTGTACCGCATCCACTACGAAAAAGGCGGACCGGCGAAGTCGATCCCGGTGGCGAAGCGGTCGCCGGACTGGGACGCGGAAGCGGCCAAGACGTGGCGGGCGGACGCGGCCTGCGAAGCCCCACTCACGCGACGTCATGCCCTGGAACTGATGCTCCGCTGGCGGGAGAAGCTGGGGTGGGGCCCGTGGCTCGGCGATCTCGTGCGCCCGAGCCTCGCCCACGACGACACCCTCATCCGGGCCGCCGCCGGCCGTCTGGCGGTCTCCGCGGCGGCACCGGTCGGGTCCCCACGGGACCCGCTCGCCCGCCTGACCATCGCGCTCGCCGAGGTGAACAGCGAACCGGGGCGTGGGCTCGCGGTGGCGCTCGATGTCCTTGGGGATCAGACAGCATCCCCGCGGGAGAAGCTGGTTGCCGTCCGGCTGCTCCAGCTCGCCCTGGGCGACCTGACCACGCCCGATGCCGTCGGCACCGTCTGGGAGGGGTACACACTTCGACGTCGGCCCCCGGATCAGACGTTACACCAGCTGCTGCCGCATCTCCGGCTTTCGGTTGGTTCGCCCGACCCGGATCTCGCCCGGGAGGCAGCCCGAACGCTTGCCGCCTTGGCCGACCCGGACCCACGGGCCGCGCGGATGGTTTTGCGGGAGAAACTCGACAAAGATACCGACGTCCTCGACGACATTCACTACCTCATCTCGCTCGGGCGCGTTCAGGGTGGAGAGCAGCCGGACTGGGCAGTGAGTATCGCGGATCTACTCATCGACCTCGACCGCAAGATCGAGAAGCAACATCTGACCCGGGACCGGAACTGGCCGCTCCGGGTCGAAGAGATCGCCACGGCACTCGGGAAGAAGTATCCGGAACTCGGCACCTACATGCTGGCGAGAGACAAGTTCGGCCGTCCTGACCATTTGCTATTCGTCAGGCCGCTCCGGATCGCCCCGCCTGCAGCTGCCCGGAAGTTCCTTGCGGCAGCTGCAAATGACCCGGAGTTCAGCTGGTCGCCCGGACTTGTTGCCCTTCTCGGGTCGATTTCCCCCGACGAAGCCCGCCCCACTCTTCTCAGGCTCTGGGACCAAGGCGGGCTCGAAGATGCGATCATTCCGGTCCTCGCTCCGACGGCAAAGTTGGAGGACCGGGGGAAGTTCATCACCGGTCTCAAATCGTTCGACCCGGAGGTGGTGCGCGTGTCGGCGGTGGCGCTGGCCAAGCTTCCGCCACCCAAAACCGATCCGGAGCTGGAACTCGCGGCCCTGATTCTTGCGCTCCGGCGATTACCGGACGACAAGTCCACCGCCCCTGTTCGCGAGGCCGTGATCGACCTGCTCGGCTACCGCACCGGGAAGATGTTCGCCCCTTATCCGAAGATGTGGGGCGACTGGTTCGCGTTCGCGTATCCCAAGCTCGCAGACAAGCTCGCGGGAGCGGACGAATTCGACGCGGCGGCCTGGAAAGCGCGGGAGGCGAAGATCCCCTGGGCGGCGGGCGACGCGGCGAACGGGCGGAAAGCCTTCGCGAAGGCGACCTGTGCCGCCTGCCACGACGGCGGCCGGGCGGTCGGGCCGTCGCTGCTCGGGGTGTCGAAGCGGTTCGGCCGCGACGACCTCCGGACCGCCGTCCTCCGGCCGAACAAGGACGTGTCGCCACGCTACCGTCCCACGCGGATCACCACCACCGACGGCCGGGCGGTCGTCGGGATGATCGTGTACGAGGCGGTGGACGGGGTGATCCTCCAGACCGGCCCGGACACCACGGTCCGCCTCGCCGGGGCGCAGATCGAGTCGAAACGGCTGCTCGAAACGTCGCTCATGCCCGCCGGGCTGCTCGACAAACTCTCCGACCAGGAGGTCGCCGACTTGTTCGCGTACCTCGCGGCGCTGGACCCGCCGGAACCGAAGTAAACAGTGGCGTCTTGCCCACCGGCACCCCGCCTGCCGCCCAGGGCTTTCGCCTGGGCTAGGCCCAGGGTCTCCCCCGGCTGATCAGCCGGAGCTCTTCCATCCGCTGCTGGACCCGCGGATCGGGGTGGGCGTATCGCTCGGTGACCTCATTCCTGGCCGCGGAAAGAATATCGTCCGGGGCCGGGGTCATGAGCGCCTCGGTGGATCGGGCCGGGACCCGCGCCCGGGGTCACGGATTGCCGCGTCAGCGGGGACTGCCTGTGGGCCGGGAACTATCGGCCCGCGCATCCGCCGGCGGCTACCCCCGTACCGGGGTCCGTTCCGCGACCATCGCCCGCAGCCGGTTGTAGTCGGTCTTGCCCGTCCCGAGCACGGGAATTCTCTCCACACGGCGCACCTCGTCGACCCGCATCACGCCGTGGAACCCCTCTTTCAGAAGCAGGGCGTTGGCCTCTTTGAGCGTGATCGGCTCCGTGGTGAACAGCACGATCCACGGGCCATTCTCGGTCTCCACCCCTTCGACCGCCACCCGCGGCCCGTCCCGCGTCGGGGGGTACAGCCGGGCGAACGGCTCCTCCAGGGCCGGGAGCGAGATCATCTCCCCGCCCGCCTTCAGAAACCGCTTCAGCCGGCCGCGGAAGTGGAGGAAGCCGTCCGAGTCGATCTCCACCAGGTCGCCGGTCACGTACCAGCGTTTTCCCTCCCGCTCCACGAAGGGCGACGCCTCGTCGCCGAGGTAGCCGGGGAACACGGAGGGGCCGCTGACCAGGAGCATGCCGATCTTTCCCGGCGGCAGCGTGGCGCCCGTCTCGAGGTCGACCACGCACACCTCGACGCCGGGCAGCGGCCGCCCCACGGTGCCCGGGCGGTTGGCCTCCGGCCGGTTCACCGCCACGACCGGCGAGCACTCCGTCACCCCATACCCTTCGAGCAGGCATGCCCCCGGCGCCACCTGCCGGGATCGCTCGAAGAGGGCCGCGGGGCACTTTTCCGCCCCGACGACGATCAGCCTCAGCGAGTCGAGTTCTCCCGGCCTGGCCCGGTCGAAGATGTGCCCCACGAAGGTCGGCGTCCCGGCGAGGATCGTCGGCTTGTAGGCGGCGACCTTGCGGGCCAGGCCCGAGGCGTCCGTCGGGTCGGGGTGGTGGACGACGCGGACGCCGACCAAAAGCGGCAGCAGCCCCGTCAACGTGAATCCGAAGCTGTGGAACATCGGCAAGAAGCCGAGCACGCCGTCACGACGCGTCGGCCCGAGCGCCGCGAGGACGCCGCGCTGGTTGGTGAGGATGTTCCGGTGCGTCAACGGCACCGCCTTCGGCGCCTTTTCCGAGCCCGATGTGAACAGGACCACGGCCGGCGCGTCGGGCGCCACCTGCGGCACCCGCCGGCGGACGCGGCCGGGCAGGAAACGCACCGCCAGCAGGGTCCGGAGCAGCTCGACCGTGCCGACCTGATCGCGCAGGTCTTCGACGTCGAGGACCTGTACCCCCTCGACGGCGATGCCGAGGCGGTCGCGGAGGCGCCGCGACGTGATCACATGCGTCAGGCCTGTCAGCCGGACGGCGTGGGTGAGGTTCGCGGGCCCGGTCGTCCAGTTGAGGAGCACCGGCACCTTGCCCGCCAGGTACACCCCGAGCACCATCGTGTCGCAGGCGACCGACGCCGGCAGCATCAGGCCGACGGTCGCCGCCGGCACCCGCGCGAGGCGGCGGGCCGTCACCAGCGCGCCGACCAGCAGCCGATCGTACCGCACCAGGCCGGCCGGATCGTCGGCCGCGGCCACGTCGCGCGGGTTGGCGAGGGCGCGGGCGACGAGGGCCGCGGGGATGGTTTCGCCCGGGATCCGCAGGGGCCCCTCGTCGGACGGCGGCCGGAACCATACCGCCGGGGGCGGCCGCGGCGGTTCCTTCTCGACCAGTCCCTGGGCCAGCGCCTCCAACTCCCCGACCGTCTCGGGCGCCTGGTCGGCCGAGAAGCCGAACCGCTGCTCGACGGCCAGCGTCAGCTCCATGCGCTGCAAGCTGTCCAACCCCAGGTCGTCGAGGCGCGTGTCGGGGCGCAGCTCCTCCGCCGTCAGCGGCCGGCCGAGCTTGTCGGCGAGGATCTCGCCGACCGCCGCGCGGGTCTCCGGGGTGACCCGGTCCGGGTCGATCTCGCGTCGAGGCCGGCGGGGGGGAGGGGGGAACACGTAGGTCCGCGGGCCGAAAAGGAAGTGATACGGGACGTACGTCGGCCGCTCCGGGCCGCCGGCGTTGTACCAGTCTTCGAACCAGCGGTTGACCTTGTCTTTCACCAACTCCGGCAGCTTCCCGCGGTCGAGGCGCTCGACGGTGATGTCAACGCGGCGGCGCGGCATGAAGAACACCAGGTTGGCCAGAAGCAGGAGGAACCCGATCACGAAGGACCGCAGGAGACGGGGCCGGTCCCCGGTCCGGGCGTAGGTGAACATGCTCCCCCAGACGCCGCGGGTCCGCACCAGGACGACCTCCGCGTCGGGGACGGCCCGCAGGATGTCGGTCAGGGCACTGGCGCCGCCCAGGCGCTCGACGCCGTCGCGCTGCACCCACCCGCTCGGCCAGAGGACGAAGTTCTCCCCGCGGCGCAGTCCCTCGATCACCTCGGCCACCGCCCGTTCCGCCCGCGCCCGGGCCTCGCGGCTCGGCCGCTCGAGGGCGGGTACGGGCACGGCGGCGAGCAGCTTCGCCAGTGGGCGGAGGACCGGGTTGCGGAAATTCTCCTCGTAGACCACCGGCCGGGGGCGGAAGGCGCCGTAGAAGGCAGTGAGAATCAGGACGGGGTCGATGAACCCCGGGTGGTTCGGCAGGAGGAGCACGGGGCCCTTCAGGCCGCGGACCTGGTCCCAGCCGTGGACGCGGATGCGGTACCGGAGGGAGACGACGAGACGGGCGAGCAACCAGAGCGCGTGGCGGAGTGCGTTGCACACGGACGGTTCCCCTGGATGACTCGGGGGCCGGGCCGGACCCGGTCACGGATGCCTCCCGCCCCCCGCGATCCGGACGGGCACCCTCAGCCGCAGGCCGGGCGGCGCCGAACGCCGTTGCCGCGTGGGCAGTAGCACAGGGGTACGGCCTGGCGCACGTGCCGGCGTTGCTCGAGTTCCTCGAGCAGGAAGTGGGCGACGTCCGCCCGCGAGATGCGCGGGAACAGCTGACCCGCGGCGGCACCCGGGCCGGCGCAATACGTCCCGGTCCGCGGCCCGGGCGTGAGCGCCGCCGGTTGCACGATGGTCCAGTCCAGCGGGGTCGCCCGGAGAATCGCCTCCTGCCGCTCCTTGTCGGCGAACACGCGTCGAAGAAGGAGTGGGATGAGCAGCCAGTTGTAGAGCGGCCCGAGCTGCCCCCGCGTCTCGCCGACCCCGAGCGAGGACTGCCAGAGGATGCGCCGCACCCCGTGAACCTCCATCGCGTGGACGATCCGGCGGGCCGCCTCCGATAGCAGGGTCGTCGGGCGCAGGGAGCGGGTGCCCAGTGCCGAAAGCACGGCATCGGGCCCGGGAACGGCCGGGTGGATCGACTCGGCGATCCGGACGTCTCCCCGGATGACTGTCAACCTGGAATCGTGCAGGGTGAGCTTGCCCGGGGTCCGGGCGAAAGCCGTGACGGCATGACCCCGCTTCAAGGCTTGCGCCACGAGCTGCCGACCCGTCCTCCCCGTCGCACCGAAGATGAGGATGCGCATCGTGGAGATCCTCCGCACCGTCTACCGACACTCCGCCGGAGCTGCCCGCTTCGGGTACCGGGCGGCCTCCGGAGGCGGCCGAGGGAATGGCTGCCGGCGAACGCCTTTCGGAACCGGGCACTTGTAAGTTACCCCGGGGCGGGTGGGCCTGGGGAAGGCGGTCTCGATCCCTCAGTCGCACTCCGGCAGCCCGGGGCGGAAGGGCCACCCGCCACGGCGGCGACGGGATCCGCGCGTGCCCCGCCAGGCGCGGGCGGTGGCGGAGGTCAGACACCCCACGTCGGCGTAGCGTACGACGTGGCACGTCATCGCTTTTTCCCCGGCCGGGCCTCCTCGATTTCCTTCAGCGTGCGGCCGGTGAGGGCGGACCGATCCAGCTCGGGGCCGTCGACGTCCCACGACGGATCGGCGTGCTCGTCGCGGTGCTTGATGAGCAACCAACGCCCTCCCGTCTGGACCAGGGTGAAACCTCCGCGCAGCTTCTTGCCTTGGAGGACCACGTCGATCTTGCCGCGGGCCAACTGCTCCTCCGGCGGGATGTCGCCTGCCGGCTCGTACGTGCCCTTGTCCCAAACCATCACCGTTCCCGCGCCATACTGGCCTTCGGGAATCACGCCCTCGAAATCGGCGTACTCGAGCGGATGGTCCTCCGTCCTGACGGCCAGCCGCTTCTCCGCGGGGTTCATGGACGGCCCTTTGGGCACCGCCCAGGACACGAGGACGCCGGCGATCGCCAGGCGGAAGTCGTAGTGGCGGCGGCGGGCGGCGTGCTTTTGAACGACAAAGATCCGACTGCGGGCCGTACGGCGGACGCGCCCCGCCGGCTCCGGCGTCTCAGTGAACTTCCTCTTCCTGCGGTACTCTTCGAGCGGCATTCAGGGCCTCGAGTTTCTCCCGCGCCCCGCTCAGCGAGGCGCCGCCCCGGCCGAACGCCGTCCAGGGGTCCCCGAGAGTCTCCAGCCGGTGGAATACGCTGCGGATCGTCTCCCCATCGGACCGCAGGTCCTTTCTCGCGAGTTCGTCCCACTCGAGCGGTACCGACACGGGAGCGCCGCGGCGGGTCCGGACGGCATAAGCAGGGGCCACCGTCTGCGCGTAGGCGTTCCGGTTTGTGTCCACGAACACGCGGCCGCGGCGCCGGCTTTTCCGTTGCTCCAGTGTCCGCTGCCCGGGGTCCTGGCTCACGACAACCCTTGCCAGTTCCCGGGCGAACGAGCGCACCGAATCAAACCCCTCGGTGCGGTTGAGCGGCACGGCGACGTGGAGACCGCGCGCGCCGGTCGTCTTGAGGTACGCGGGTAACCCGAGGTGACGCAGCAGCTCCTCGAGCGCCCGCGCCGCTGCTTTCACCGGCTCGAAGCGGTCCCCGGAAGGGTCCAGGTCGAACACCATCTGGTCGGGATGATCGAGCCGGTCCGTCCGGCTCAGCCAGACGTGCGGAGTCACACACGCCTGGTTGGCGAGATACACCAGTGTTGCCGCATCGTCGCAGACGACGTGCCGGACGGTGCCGCCGCCCTTCGGGACCGTGACCGTCTTGATCCAGGCGGGGTAGTAGGACGGCGCGGCCTTCTGGAAAAAGCCGGGCCCGTCGATCCCGTCCGGGTAGCGTTCCATGGCGACCGGCCGGCCCCGGAGATGCGGAAGGATCCAGGGGGCAATGCGGCGGTAATACTCGATCAAGTCGTGCTTCGTAATACCGTCTCGTGGAAACAAGATCTTCCCCGGACGGGTGATCTTCACCTCGTGGCGGCCGATGCGGACCAGGTCTCCTTGAATGGCCACCCTCGGCTCCATGGGCGGGAGGACTTGGCCCCCGAACCGCCGACGGGCCGGGGGATGCAGGGTGTCCGCACCAGACCGGCGGCGTCTTTCTCCGTGTCCCTCTTCGCCGCGATCACGCCTCCGGTCTGGCGGGCGACCGGGTGGCAAGGCCCGGGTCAGAACCGGCGGCGACCGAAGTCGCCCACTGCTCAGCCTTCCCGCACCACCTCTGCCGGGCGCTTGTCCTCCCGCAGGCCGAGGAACCGGGGGTGGCGCAGGTTGCCCCCGGGGGTCCACTCGGTGAAGCCGATCTGGGCGACCAGCTTCGGTTTCACGCAATGAACTCCTCGCCGGGGTAACCCGTCGCCGGCGAACGGGCAGGTCGCCGTCTCCAGTCGCGCGAGCTGGGCGCCCAAACGGTGCAGCGTGGCGTTGTCGAATCCGGCCCCGACCTTGCCCGCATGCACCAGCTTCCCCCGGCGGTAAAACCCCAGCAACAACGCCCCAAAGCCGACCCGCGTTCCGTGCGGCTCCGTGTAACCCCCGATGACGAATTCCTGCTCGCGCCGGCACTTGAATTTCAGCCAGTCGCGCGACCTCCGGGAGACGTACACGCTGTCCCCGTTTTTTGCGATGATACCCTCCCAGCGTCGCCGACACGCCTCCCGGTAGTACGCCTCGCCTTCCGTTTCGCGGTGCTCCGTCAGGTGCAACGAATCCTGGAAGTCGAACGTGTGGCTGAGCAGTTCTTTCCGGTAGCGGAGCGGGACCTTCCGGGTGTCGTAGTGGTCCAGGTAGAGCAGATCGAATAAGCAGATCGATACCGGGACCCTGCGGAGGAGGTCGGCCGCGGGGTGTTCGACCTGCATGCGTTGTTGAAGGTGTGCGAAGCTGGTGACCCCGTCCTTGAACGCGACGATTTCGCCGTCCGCAACGAAGGAATCCGTTTCTTGCCGACGGAACGCCGCCGCGATCTCGGGGTACTTCTCATCCAGCCGCTTCCGGTGCCGTGAGAGGAGTCGCAGCTCTCGGCCGCGGCGGAACACGAGGCAGCGCTCCCCGTCCCACTTCGGCTCAAACAGCCACCCCTCTCGCGAGAATCGCTCGTCAGTGAGTGTGGCGAGCATGGGCGCCACCCACATGGGCGGCGCGCGCTTCCGAAGCCGGGCTTTGACGCCAGCCGGGAGCCCGTCCAGTGGCTTGCGGGCTGCCATGGTACCTCGCACGGGCGTTCGTGCGCGGTCGGGAGCCGGTAGCCGGCCCCGAGTCCGCACGTCCCGACCTGACGCCACCGGCACCCGGATCGAACCTGGACCCCCGCGGCTTGCGCCCCATGTGGGACGCCCAGCCGTTGTTGGCCCCGGCCCCGATCCGTGGCCCTGTTCCCGTCCCGACACGTCGTCACCACGGCTCGACCGTGATGAGGTTCTCGACGCTGGACACCCCCGGGGCCGCCCAGGCCGCCCGGGCCGCCTCCTCTTTCTCGGCCCACGACCGGACGCTCCCGCGCAGCGTCACCTTGCCCCCGCTCACCTCGATCGTGATCCGCCTGGCGTCCACCTCGGCACTCCGCTTGAGCGCGTCCTCGATCTTGGCCTTCAGCTCGGTCGGGGAGACCCGCGGCTTGACGACGATCCTGTTGAGCACCCCGGTCACCCCGGGCAGGTAGCGGACGGCGTAATCGGCCGCGTTCTTCTGGTACTGCCACTCGACCTCCCCCTCGATCGTCACCCAGCCGCCACTGACGGCGACCTTGATCTTGTCGGCCGGCACGGAACTGTTGGACTTGAGGGCGGTGGCGGCGGCGATGGCGATGTCCTCGTCGGTCCGCCTGCTGCTGCCCGGCAGCTTGACGTCCAGCTCGTCGGCGACGGCCCTGACCCCGTGAACCCGCTTGGCCGCCTTCTCGGCCGCGACCTTCTCCCCGTACGACGGGACGTGGCCGGTGAGGGTGACGACCCCGTCCTTGACCGAGACCCCGATGTGGGCCGCGTTCACGCTCGGCTCCCACCTCAGTTCGTCCAGGACGGCCCGCTGCAGGTCGATGTCACTCATGGTCGCGGTGCTCATGCGCAGCTCCTGCGATAGTTCTGGGTGATCCGTCCTCAAGTGTTGGGGCGGTCGGCGCGACCAGCCGGCCGATTGCCCGACCGATTGCAAAGTGGATGCCGGCCACCTCGGGGCCGGGAGGTACGACCAGGGCCGCCGTGAAAGATCGAGACCGCCAAGGACTGGCGGGCGCGGCACGAGTACCGAATGTCCTGGGCGGATCGGGACAAACTGTCCCCGCCTCCGTGCCGACAGGACATCTTGTCTTGGGGGTCCCCGGGACGGCCCGACCGGAGCGGATGGGTGCCGGCGGCATGATGCCCCGCGCCGAGACCCCGCCGGCCGTGACCCGGCGGGCCGACGGCAAGATTCCGTCCCTCCGGCCCCGGGCGGCCCGGGCGGGCGCCTGGTCCCCACTATCGATCGCACCCGGTTCATCGGACGGTGGTCGCGCACCCCCTCACCGAGGTCCCGTGGAGCGGGACCGGCCGGCCGGCACTTCAATTGCCAATATTGGAATGAGTCCGCGAGGTCCTGGCGTTCGGCTCGACCGGGAGCAGAGATAAGCGCGGGCCCGGCACTTCACCGGGCGGACGATCGCCGCCCTTGGGAGTGTCGGTCGAGCCCGGGGCCGGGCTCGACCCGTAGCCCGCCCTGAGACCGCCTGGTATTCGCGTGGGCGGCGAGGGGTGTGCCGGCTCGGGGAGCGCACGCACCCGGCGGTCGGGCGTTTTCCCGGGAGGGGTCCTGCGGGAGATGATGTCGGGATGGCTCCCTCACCCTGGTATACCGTCGGCATCGGAGGTCAGGCGCGGTCCGGCAAGGACACGCTGGGGGCGCACCTGGTGGAGCAACTCAACCGCACCGCGGGGCTGGGGCGATGGGAGCGGCGCGGGTTCGCGGACGCCGTCAAGCGCATCTTCATGGACGTCTTCGACGTGGACGCGACTTTCGTGGAGACGTGGAAGACGGTGCCGGAGCCGCCGCCCGGCTTCCGGCTTCCCGTCCGCTCCTGCCTGACCCTGATCGGAGACGGCTTCCGCCAGATGAGGCCGACCGTCTGGATCGACAGGCTCTTCCGCGACGTGAGGTCCCACCTGGTGGTCACCGACGTCCGCTACCGCAACGAGGTGCACGGCATCCGGCACCGGTCCGGGGTGATCATCCTGCTGTACCGGCCCGGATTTACAAACGACATCCCCAGCCCCGCGGAGCAGGAACTCCTGCCGCTCATCCGGCGGCTGCTCGACCTCGGGACCGAGGGCCCCGTCCGGGGGACGGATGTCCCGTGTGATTACTTCCTCATCAACGGAGGGTCCATCGAGGACCTGTTGCGAAAGGCGGATGAGTGCGTCCTGCCGGACCTGGTCCGGCGGGTGCGCGGCCTCATCGGGGGCGAGACCTGATGACAGCGGTCGAGGGGGCGGAGCGGGATCAAAGAACTCGAGCTCGCAGGCGAGCCGCGCCTCGGGACTCCATCGCCCTCGGCGGTGGTCGATTGTTTGGGGCGAGAACGTCCGACGTCGGGCTCCGGATCGACCACCCGGCCGGGTCGCCTGTTGTGCGGGCCG
>JAQGHQ010000179.1 GCA_028288765.1 Gemmataceae bacterium
AAGGAACATTGTCGAGCCGGCTGGCCCGTGGTCGGGCCATTTTAGCCCGGCGGTTGAGGACGTATGGCCTGGCGGTGCCGGCAGCCGGGTTGGGGATGGTCGCGGGTCCGACCGCGGGCGCTCTGCCGCCCGGCTTGGCTGACGCAACAGCCCGATTAGGTGTTCTGGTGGTGGCCGGGGAGGCGGTGGCGACCGCCCCGGTGGCCGCTCTTACGGAGTGGACAATGAAGGCGATGCTATTGACTAGGCTGAAGGGGATGACGGCCGCCCTGGTGGTCGGATGTGCGGTTCTGGTGGCTGCGGGAGCCGGGTGGCGGGCGAACGCGGTCGGGGCGGCGGACCCACCCGGCAACGATGCGAAGCGAGCGGATGCCCCGCGGACGACTCGGGACGCGGACAAGGCTCGCATCGCCGAACTGGAGCAGGAACGTGACCGCCTGCTGAAGGATATGGCCGCACTCAAGGCCGAGCGGGACCGCCTCTTGAAAGCAGTGGACCTCCTGAAGGACCAGATACTCGCGTTGCATCTGGATGCTCGGTTGCAGGACCAGCCCGAGAAGGGCGGGGTCAAGCCTCTCCCAGCACCGGCCATTGTCCCGCCCACACCTGTACGACCGCCCCTCGCCCCCGCTGTCGGAAATCTCCCATTGCCGGTCCCGGCTGCCCCGGAACCTGTGCCGGACGTAGTTCCCACCCCGGTCAATCCGACTCCGCTAACACTTGAGCCGGACGTGGTCCCGTCACCCACACCACGAACGTCGGGGTTGGTAACCCCGCAAGGGCCTCCACCCGTGCGCCCGGCTACCAAACCCGAGGCTGTGCCGCCGGCCATATCGGTCGTGCGGGTGTACCCTGTCGGCGACCTGGCCGGGGACGAGGGGGTAGCCCTGGTTAAGGTCGTGCGGGCAACCGTCGACCCGAAGTCGTGGGGGGTGGACGCTGGAGTCGAGTACCTGCCCGGCCGGAAGGCCCTGGTAGTCCGGCAGTCGGCCCAAGGGCACGAGGAGGTCGCGCAGTTGCTACGGCTACTCAAGTCTGAGGCGGTCCCGGCGCGCGCGAGATGAACGGACAGAGGGCAATGCCGTGGGCGTTCGCGGGTGGGATGGGGCAGGGGGTAGCTGGTAGTAAGCGGTGCTTCCGGCTGCCTCCCTGGCCGAGGGTAGATAACCCGCTAGGTTTTCACCAGGGGATGGCTCGTTACACCCCACCCCCGAGATGTAACTCAGGTGTAACAGCATTGGCCATATCCAGCCAATATCGACAGCAGACGAACCAACGCTGACTGACTGCAAGGTGCTTTCCCGCAATGTGATACGTCATGACCCCAACGTATCGCAAAACGGGACAACTAGATTCAGGTTCTAGTTACCGCAAGGTAGTGGAGGTTCAAGTCCTCTCCTCGGCACAGCAATGGTGATAGATTGCAACCCCCGGAATCACTGGGGGTTGCGTCATTTTTGGCGACGAGTGCCGGGATCAATTCCCTCGTTGAGATGCTGCCGGTAGTGGCGAAGGGGTCAGTACTTGAGTTCGATCTGGGCGGCGACGAAAGGTCCCGGGCTCAGGTCGACCCGGTTCCTACCGGAGAGCGTGAACCCGTTGTTCTCCACGAAGTATCTGTCAAATGCATACCCCCCGGTCAGACGCAGGTCCACCTGAGAGGTCGGCCGCCAGCCGAGCCCGCCGATCGCCCGTTTTTCATACCAGAAGAGCTGATCGTCTCGGATCCTCCGCTCCGCACGAAACCAGCTCTGGTTCGTCCACTCAAACCCGACGAAGAACCGGGCGTTATCGAGCGGGAAGTACGACACCTGCGCGAGCACATCGGTCAGGGCGGCGTAGTTGAATTCGCACTGGATCTCCCGGATCGGCCGGTAGGTCAGGTTCACGAACGGGAATCCGACGACCCCGCTCAACCGGTCGGTTTGGAACTCGTACGCGACCCCGGGGATCGGGATGTTGTGGCCGATCTGCCCGCTCGTGGTCGAAACGACGTAAAACAGCCACCCGTCTCGTTCGCCCTGGGGGACCCGCAAGAAAGCCAGGCCGGCGACCGTCATCTCGGCGAGGCTGTGGAACGGTTTATCACTCGCGGATCCGACGTTCGCGTACACCCCCCAGCTCCACCCGCCCCCGATCTGGGCCACATACGCCCCGCCGACCTGGGGGTCCCAGAGCTCTTCGGGGAATGGGGCCCGGCGGACGGGCAGGAATGCGTTGTTCCGGACGTCCAGCCGGCGGACGGCGGTGTTGATGAACAGCCCCTCGGTGTCTGAGGTGTACACCGGGGCGGTCAATCCGGCCTGGTAGTTCGTTAGCCCTATCCGGGCCGACTGGCCGCGGACCGGAAGGTCCGGGTACCAGGAGTACCCAATCCCGTCCGGAACCCCGGTGCTTGCCCCGAGCGACTCCAGAGTGAACTGTAGGGCCGGCGGGAGGCCAGAGGCAGAGAAGGCACGGCCGTTGGGTACGGTCCATGGAATTGTGCCGGCCGCCGCTGCCGCAGTCGGCGCCGGGTCGGGTTGGGACCGGCCGGGCTGGCCGACGGCGACGGCCGGCAGCAATAGCAGCAGGCCGAGGGCACGTCGGCAATGGGAGAACGAAGACACGCGGAGGTCCTGGTCACCCGAACGGGTGGTCCCCGCCCGGAAGATGCACGTCGTACCCGCCGCGGACCGGGTCACCGGGTGATTCCGCTCAATTCGAGTACCACCTTGTGGCCGTCCCAGTTCATCTCCTGCCGGATCGGCCGGCCGGCCGCGTCGAACCACCACACACTGTCGACATCTTTACCGGTCAGCCTGACCCTCCGGCCCTCGATTGTCCGCCCGCCCAGGGTCACCCGGGCCGCCCCGAGCGGTTCAACCCGGACAGCCGTCTCGGACCCATCCTCGGTGTCGAACATCATCAGGTCCCTCGCCTTGTCCGTCACCCCCGGGTGCCTCCACCCGGTGGACGTGATGGCGTCGGCCGACGCCTTGTGCGCTTTCCCGCTGACCGTGACTGCCAGCCCGTCGGCCCCGGCGGCTGCTTTCACCGCGGTCTTCTTCCCGTCGTTGTTCGCGTTCGCCTCGACTGACACCAGCCGACCACCCCGCCAGACCTCCAGGCTCTGCAAGGCGTAGGTGTACGTGAGCAATCCTGCCGTCACCTTCACCTTCACGTCCGCGACCGCGGCAATCGTCTCGGTCCCGTCGTCCTCGACCCGGACGGCCATCTTGAACGTCCCGGCCGGCTTGCCGTCCACCGTTACGCCGAACGTCCGCAACTCGCTATCCGCGGCCGAGACCGACGTCGGCCCGAAGGCAATCCCGAGTGTGAGGGCGGCGAAACTCAGGCCCGTCGTCCAGCTCATCTGCGACCCCTCCGTATCTGTTGTCAAACCAGGACGCGCCTCCAGCCAGGACCGTCCCGGACATGACTGTCGCCTGCATACCCCTGGTTTCCCGGCCCGCCAAGGCCAACCGGACCTCCCAGGTCCGGCCGTCGGGGTTGCAAATCGATGAGAGGTTGGGTAAATCTCCGGCCGATAGATCGGGTACGCGACGGTTGTGGCTCCGAGTGACTCCTGAAGTCCCCCCGCTTGATACCCAGTAAACCGCGCCAAACTCGCTCGGGTTGGAGTCGGGGCCGATCATCGAAACCGTTCTGGCAGGCGCGAACCCGATTTGCCGCCTCCGCCCCGGCTTCCCGCCGGGATGTGGCGGGCCACGAATCTACCTCATTGGGGCGCACGGATGCGACCGATGTTGACGGGGGACAGTAATGTCCTCATCACCGGGGTGACCGGGCTGATCGGCGGGGAGATCCTCCGCCGGTTGACGGGCCGGCCCAGGAACGGCCGAGTGTGGGCCCTCGTCCGGCCGCTGGAGGGCCGGGCCCCGGCCGACCGCCTACGCGACCGCCTCGCCCGGAGCGGGGATGACGGGTCGTCGGTGTGCGAGTCCGTCGCCCCGGTTGCCGGCGACGTCCTCGATGCCGACTGGGGGCTGTCAACTCCGGTCCGCGACGAGATCGTGGCAGACGTCGATGTGATTATCCACAATGCCGCGGACACGTCGTTCGCCGCCCGCCGGGATACCACCCGGACGAACGTCGGGAGCGTGCGGCGACTGATCGAGTTCGCCCGCGCCTGCCGCCGCCCCCCGCTGATCGCGTACATGAGCACCGCTTCGAACGCCGGGCGGGTCAGCGGCCTCTGTCTCGCCGAGGACGACGGGTGCCGGCCGGAGAACGACCACTTCAACGAATACACGCAGTCGAAGGCGGTGGCCGAGCAGATCCTCCGGGAGAGCGGCCTGCCCGTTCTGGTCCTGCGCCCGACGATCGTGCTGAGCGCGGGCCTTCCGGACCCCGCCTTCGCCCGTCAGATCCTGTGGTGCGCGCCGCTCGGGCGGGTCTTTCGCGCCCTGCCGATCGACCCGGCCGGGTGGGTCGACGTGGTCGACGTCGCGTTCGTGGCCGAGACCGCCCTCCGGCTCCTCGAGACCTCCGCCCGCCGGCACGCCTGCTACCACCTTTCTGCGGGTACGGTCGGGGGAGTCACGATCGGTGAGCTTGCCGCGCTGGTCGATCAGGTGTACGGGCGGAAGTCCGGTCTCCGGCTCGTCCCTCCCGCCGAGTGGAGCCGGGCGGAGCACCGGGAGCACGTTCGGACTCCACTCCAGCGGCGGGTATTCCGGTCGCTCCGGCACTACCTCCCTTTCCTGAACATGGACGTGGTGTACGACAACGCCCGACTTAGGGCGGACCTGGGGGCAGCAGCCCCCGCGGTGGCGACTATCGAAAGCTATTTGCCCGATCTCCTTCGCCTGATCCGACCGAAGGCCGCTCTCAAGGAAGCCGCACTGCCGTAGCGGGAAAGAAGCCGGAATCCCAGCCACAACGGCCCGGCGGGGCTGCCGACGGGCCGTTACTGCTCATCCGGAATCGCGACCCCAACCCCCAAGCCTAGGGCAGAGGGTCACACGGTCACGGAGATGGTATTGCTGGAACTCCACTGGAACTGTGGTGCTGCCGGCGTACTGCGCGGCGAAAGAGAATGTACCTTGCCCGTAGAATTCGACGGTGAAACTCACTTCGTCCACCCCGTTCACCACCTGCAGGGTCCCGCTCCCGAGGACCTGGCCGTTGTACAGCAGGTTGACCTTACCGCCCCGCGTAATGGAGCCCGAACCGGGAGCCACTTTGACGGTCAAGGTGCCGGTTGGGCCTCGCCGGTCAAGTCGGTCAGGGCCGAATCGATCGTGGCCGGCTTCGGCTGAGACCCGTTCGGCGGCACGGACGACCACCTACGCACTCGTTACTGCCACCGCAAATTCTCATCCTTCATTCGGCGAATGTATCCGGCGGATCAGGGCGTTGCCTGTCCCTGTTCGGAATCGTCCGGGGTGGGTGAGCTGCGTGGGCCAGCCGGAACGTGGCCCGGGATCGCATCAAGTCGGTATGGTTGAGGGCGTAAGATAGGTAGAAGCTGACCGCCGTCCGGCCACAGGGCATAAACTCCCCGCCGGCCTCCTATCCCGTCTCTCGGTCTCGCGAATGTCTCTCCGCACCTATCCCGCGCAACTCCTGGTTGTCACTGCCGCCTCCAGCTGCCTCTTGCTCGCTTCGACGGCGGTCGTCGCCGTTCATCTGAACCTGGAACGCGCCCGGACGGCCGAAGTCCTTCGAGAGAATATCGGGAGCCGGCGGGCGGCCGCGGTCCTCGAAGAGACCCTGATCGACCTTCTCGCCCTCGAGTCCCGCGGGGTGGACGACGTCACCCCGTTGCACGAGCGGGTCGCCGCCCACCTGGCGGAGATCGAACGGTTTGCGGACAAGCAGGCGGAGCGAGACCTGGCCCGCCGGGTGGCGCTGAGCTTCTCCTCGTACCGCCAACTCTGGGAGAACCGGACCGCCACGCCCGACGCGGCAAAACGGGCGACCGACCACCTCCGGGGCGACACCCTCCCGGCCTGCACCCAGCTCCGAGACTTCAATACCGGCGAGGTATCGGAATCGGAGCGGGAACACGAACTCGCCCTCCGGTGGCTGGCCTGGGGGTTCGCCGCCGTGGGGGTACTCGGGTCGGTCGCGGGGCTGGTCCTCGGGTACGGCCTCGCCCGGAGCCTTCGGCGGGCTGTCGATTCGTTTCTGGTCCGGGTCCAGGGAGCGTCCGATCTGCTCGGACAGGAACTCGCGACCGTAACGGTGGAGCGGGTCGGGCCTGAGGACCGGGACGGGGTCGAGGACCTCGTCCGCCGGGTCGGCGAGGTGGTCAGGACCCTCCAACAACGAGAGCGGGAAGTCCGTCGGGCCGAGCGGCTGGCCGCGGTCGGTCAGCTCGCGGCGGGGGTGGCCCACGAGATCCGCAACCCGCTCACCTCGGTACAGCTGCTCGTCCAAACGGCCCGGAAAGACCCGACCGCGGGGGCACTGGACGGGAACGACCTGGCTCTCATCGACGCCGAACTCGGCCGGATCGAACGGTCCCTGAAGGCGTTCCTGGATTATGCCCGACCGCCGAAGGCGGAGCGAGTGTCCTGCGACGTGGCCGCAGTCGTAAAGGACGCCCTGAACCTCATCCGGGCACGAGCTTACCAACAGCGGGTGGGCATCCGGTTCGACGCCCCGCCGGTCCCGATCGTCCTCCTCGCCGACCCCGAACAGCTCCGCCAGGTCGTCGTCAACCTGCTCCTGAATGCCTTGGACGCGATGCCGGCCGGCGGTACGCTGGAGGTGGTCCTGCTCACCGACGGAGACGTCGTCGAGCTCGCCGTCACCGATACGGGTCCGGGCATACCGGCGGGGATTCTGCCCCGATTGTTCGTGCCGTTCGTCACCGGCAAGGAGACGGGGCTCGGCCTCGGGCTGGTCGTCTCGAAGCGGATTGTCGAAGATCACGGGGGGACGATCGCCGGCGTGAACCGACCGGAAGGGGGAGCCCGGTTCGTGGTGCGGTTGCCTACCGAATAGTGTTTAGTGCTTCTTGATGCGGTTTTCTTGTTGGTCAACACTCGAATTCACTTTATGTCACCCGGCGGATTCGCATTACCGTACCTTGTCCCTCGCCCGGACCACCAAACACCAGCCCCGATGCCCACCCTCCTGCTGATCGACGACGAGCCGGTCATCCAGCACGCCTTCCGGAAGGCGTTCCACCCGCCGGGGTATGAGACCCTGACGGCCCGGACCGCCGCCGAGGGGGTAGCCCTCCTCGCCGCCCGCCGGCCGGACGTGGTCGTCCTCGACGTCCATTTGCCGGATGCGACCGGGCTCCAGGCCTTCGACCGGATCAAACAGGTCGACGCCCGCACCCCGGTGATCCTCGTGACCGGGCACGGGACCACCGACCTGGCGATCGAGGCGATGAAGCGGGGGGCCTTCGACTACCTCCTCAAACCGCTCGCCTACGACCAGCTCCGGGAACTGGTCGACCGGGCGTGCGTGTCGAGCCGGCTGATGCACGTCCCGGCGGTCGTGGGCGAGGGGGCGCCGGCCGAGTCCGACGCCCTGGTCGGCCGGTGCCCCGCGATCCAGGAGGTGTTCAAGGCGATCGGCCGGGTGGCCGGGACGAACGCGACCGTCCTGATCCTGGGGGAGAGCGGGACCGGGAAGGAACTGGTCGCCCGGGCCATCTACCAGCACTCCAAGCGGGCCGACAAGCCGTTCCTCGCGGTCAACTGCGGGGCCATACCCGAAAGCCTCCTGGAGAGCGAACTGTTCGGGCACGAGAAGGGGGCGTTCACCGGGGCCGACCGGAAACGGATCGGCAAGTTCGAGCAGTGCCAGGGCGGGACCTTGCTCCTCGACGAGGTCGGCGAATTATCCATTCTCGCCCAGGTGAAGCTGCTCCGGGCGCTTCAGGAACAGCGGTTCGAACGGGTCGGGGGGACCGAAACGGTCCAGACCGACGTGCGTGTGATCGCGGCTACCAATGCCGAACTGGAGACCCTGTCGGCGGCCGGCCGCTTCCGGTCCGACCTGTACTTCCGGCTGAACGTGTTCACCATCCGCCTTCCCCCGCTCCGGGAACGGGGGGACGACATCGACCTGCTCACCGACTATTATCTGGTCCGGTTCGGGCGGGAGTTCGACCGCCCGGTCCCGGTCGTACCCCAGGAGACCCGTCTTCTCATCCGGGGCTATCGCTGGCCGGGGAACGTGCGAGAGTTGCAAAGTGCGTTGAAACAAGGTCTTCTTCAGATGAGCGGGTCAGTCCTCTTGCCCGAGTTTCTGACAGCTGTTCGGAGGTCCGCCGCGACCGTCGCGTCACCGAGCGATGCGCCCGGCGAAGATCAATCCGGTCCGCCCGCCCCCCGGCCGGCCCTCGACTGGAACCAGTTTATGACCGAACGGCTGGCGGCCGGGTCCCACGAGTTGTACGCCGAATGCTTGTCTCTGATGGAGCGCCAGCTCCTGAGCCGGGTGCTCGAACGGACCGCGGGGAATCAGCTCCGGGCGGCCGAATTACTGGGGATCACCCGGGGAAGTTTGCGGCACAAGCTCCGCGCCCTGGGCATTACCATCGAACGGGGGGTGAGCACGGACGACGATCAGGGTGATTGAGTCGCTGCCACCGGTCGTCGAGTTCACGAGTACCGAACGCCCACGAGCGCGGCGTTCGAGACCACCTCTTGGGCCGCAAGTCGTTGTCTCCCAATACGATTCTTTCGTCCGTTAGGAGCCGCAACCCGTGGCATGGGCATTGCTTGTTAAAGATTGCTGATTCCCTTCATCCGTAGATGCCGTGACCGTCCTTCGACGCTCACGGAAGGAATGACCGTGTCCCAGCTCATCGGATCGTCTCGTCCCGAAGGCACTCCATCGTACCCGCCAACCGAGACCGCCCGCCCGGGTGTGCTCGTCGTCTCATCGGACCCCGCCCGCCGGGCGGAGCTGGCCGCAGTCCTCACCACGGGGGGGGCGGAGGTGTGGCAGGCCGAGTCCGGGCTGGAGGGGCTCAGCACGTTCCTCGGCCATACGGGCGACCTCGACGTCATTCTGCTGGACGCCGATCTGCCCGATCTTCCGGGTCCTGCTTTCCTGCGTCGACTTCGAACGCATTTCCCAGGTATGCCGTGCGTGTTCCTGACGGGCCTGCGGCAGCCGGCTGGACTCGAGGCCCACGGCATCTGGGCCGTTCCCGGCTCGGCCGCGCCGGCGGCGGTGACCCGGGCGGTGGCCGAGGCGATCTCATTCTTCCCGCGGGACGGCACCTGATCCCGGGAGCGAGACAGGCCCCTGGCTGCGGCGGGCGGGGTCACTTCTTCTGCGGCCCCCCGCCCCGCGAGGTCGGTTCCGGCCAGGTGTCCGGGATCGGCGTGTTCAGCTCCTGGAGCAACTCCTTCGGGTCGATGACCTGCACGACCCCGGCCAGGTCGCCGACCGCCTGCCACTGGAGGCGGAGGGCCTGGAGGTAGGCCGCCAGCTGAACCGACAGGTTCTGCTGGGCGGTAACGATGTCGTTGTAATTGACCTTGTCCGGCTCGACCTGATAGCGCTGGTAGACGCCGCGGAAGGCGGTCACGAGGTTGGGCAGAATCTGGGTTCGGTACAGGGCGATCTGTTGTCGGGCGTTCTCGTACCGCTCGTACGCGTCCGCGAGTTGCTGGAGGAGTGTGTTCTGAACCCGGGGGACCTCCCAGCCGGCGCGGGCGACCTGGGCTTTCGCGGACATGATCCCGCCCTGGTTCTTGTTGAACAGCGGGACTTGAACGCCGATCTGGGCTCCGAACTGGAAGCTCTTGATGAAGGTGTCGTCCTGGAAGTACCACTGGTTCTGGATGTCCGGGATCGGCCGGACCCGCTCATGAACCAGTGACCGCTCGGCCTGGGTGGCCATATTCCTGGCCGCCACCAGGTCGGTGTGGGTCGCCACCAGCCGTTCCCGGAGAGCCTCGTAGTGGAAGCGGGGCAGTGCCTCGTCCGCCTGTCCGGCCAGAGGAGTCGGGGGCATCTCCGGGGCATTGATCGTCGCGGCCAGTTGTCTCCAGGCGGAGGCGTGCCGGTTCCGGGCCTGAACGAGGGTCAGTTCGGCCTGTCCGGTCAGGGCGAGCAGGGCGGACGCCTCGAACGGCGCGGCCGTCCCGCCCTTCACCAGGGCTACCTGCCGGCGGTACACCTCGTCGGTAAACCCCACGAGTAACCGGCCCACCCGAACACTCTCGGCCGCGACCAGAACGGCGTAAAACTCGGTCCGGACCCGGCGGGCCAGTTCGACCTCCGCCCGGCGGAGCCTGGCCCGGGCATTCAGGTAATCGAAGTACACAACCGACCGTGCGATCTTCAGCTTTCCGGCCGTGACGATGGTCTGGTTGAAGAACCCGCCGAACTGCCCGAACGGGCCTCCGTCCGCGATCTGATCGCCCTGAAACCCCATGGTCGGATTCGGGTAAAGTCCGACCTGGACCCACCGCCCGCGGGCGTCTTCCACGTCGGCCGTCGCCTGGGCAATCTCCGGGCTGTTCTTCCGCGCATAGTCGAGCATTTCTTCCAGGGTGACCACCCGTGCTCCGGGCAACCCGTCGACCACGGGGTCGCGGCTGAGCGGGGGTAACTCCGGGAACAAGGCGTCGATGACCTTCAGGCGCTCGGTCTTCGTCTCGGGTTTGTCCGGGGGTACCACCAGTTCCGGGGTCTCCGCCCCGGGGAGCCCGCGGGGGACCTCCAGCGGTCGGGTCGGGTCGGCGGGCCGGGGGGGTTGGAGTGGGGCCCCGGGTTGTGGGCCGGCCGGTTGGGCCCCGCTCGCCGGGGTGACGGCGCCGCCATCGACTTGCGCTCGCGGGGCTTTCGGAGACTGCGGTGATTCGAAAGCAGGCCGGTACGGGTACTCGGGGCGGGGGATCGGGGGGCCGTCGAGAGCAGGTGCGAGACAACCGGGCAGGCCACCGGTAACCCAGAGCCCCCAGACCGCCCGCCGCGCCAGCCGCCGCTCGAATCGTTCCGGCTTCATTCTGACACCTTGGGGGCGCGCGGCGGGATCATAACGGTCGCAACGGTAATATCGGCGACGACCACCATTCGAGTTGATCTCCCCAGGCCGACCAGGGCCGTTTCCCATTTCCCATCAGGCCGTGAACGAGATGGCTTCCTCATACAGGAGCCCGCTGGGGGGGCACATTTGGTTCGGCCGGAGCGAGGTGCGCGACCTCGGCCGGGTGGGATGTCCACGGCTCGGCGGGGACAAGTTGGTGGCCCCAAGCCCGGGTCGGGATGAGGTCTCCGCCCGACGAGGAACACCCATGTCCACCCCGAGCGGTGGACATGCCACCCGACGTTTCCCGTTTCACATCAGGTCGCGAGCAGCGCGATGGCTTCCTCGGGCCAGGCGTTGCCACCCGGTCCGGCGCGTTCCCACCCGACCCCGGGCGTGTCCCAGGCTCGGCCATTCCAGCACTTCAGGCGGAAACCCGACTACCTCACCCGTCCGATGACCCTGTCCGGGCGACCCGTGAGCACGCCGGGCGCGACAACGGGCCGAGATTGCTCCGCCAATTGGGTTCGTTCCGCAGAAACGACCGCCGGCACGGCGGATGGCCTCCGCCCGGCCACCGCGGAGGACGAATCCGTCGGTCCCGATTGGGTTCGTTCC
>JAQGHQ010000204.1 GCA_028288765.1 Gemmataceae bacterium
GTTACTCGGGGGGCTCACGCCCCCCGCTCGCCCGGGATCGAACTCCGGCTCCCGCTCGCCGAGCAGGACCGCCTTCAGCTCCGCGAGCCGGTCGCCGTCGGCCGCGCTGGCCCGGCGCAGGGCGTCCTGCTGCCGGAGCCGGGAGACCTCGTCGGGCGAGAGGTCGAGCCGCCACGTCGACTCGTCCGGGATCTCGTCGTCGGGCGGGTCGATCGCCACGCCGATTGTCGTTTCGGTCCGGTCGAAGACCACCCCGCGGACGCTGAGCCCGCGCTGGACCTTCGTCTGCGTAAGGACCACGGGCGAACCCGGGCCGAGACGGTTCGGCGGGAGCGGGTCGGTCCGACCAATGCGGCCGAAGGTGAGGAGGAACCGGCCGCCGAGCCCGGTGTCGGAGTCGCGGAGGGCGAGGGCGGTCAGGGTGGTGCCGTCCCCGCGGTCGTGGCCGGCCTCCGCCCGCCGCCGGGCCTCGGCCTCCTCCGCCGCGGCTTCGAGTTCGAGCAACTTGGAGAGACGCGAGAAGTGATCCGGATCGGTGTAGTCCGCTTTCCCGGCGAACCGGACGCGGACCGGCCGATCCTGGATCTGGGCCCCGTCGAGGGCCTTCACAACTGCGGCGGCCTTCGCGTCCGCGATCTCGACCGCGGCCCCCCGGGCGATCAGGGCGATCTTCCCGACGTGCTTCCGGTCGAGGTTCGCCCCGTTGCAGATGAACGCCAGCACCACACCCGGGGTACACCGCGGGGGCACCGGCTCGATGTGGATCACGGTCATGCGGACGACCCGGGAACGACGAGGGCAGGCCGGGGGCCTGCCTCATCTTACCGGATCGGTGTACGGTTGCCGCCGTCAGTGGTTGCCGATCATGATGTGCCGCCAGTGACGGGGCTGGTTGGTGCGGTAGCGGTAGGCCGCGTCGTCGTGGTTGCCCCCGGCGTCTTCCGTGGACGTGTCCGCGGAGTACACCGGGTCGGCGCTCGCGGCCGTAGCCGAGGGCCCCTCCGTACGACACCAGGACCACACCGACAGACCGAAGACCACCGTGGCCCCGACGAACAAGCGGCGAAACGTCATTATCCGATCCCTCGCGGCATCCTTGCCAGACCCGGGTCATAACTGCCCCGGGTCTTGGAATCAACTCCGCTTGCCGACCGTGTTTCGTATTTAGTGTTTTGTATTCAGCGTTTTACAGTCGGCGTGCCGGCTCGCGCCTCGTCCGGAGCGGGTCGGGTCCGGGCAGCCCCAAACACCAGCCTCGCAACACGGATAGGCTCTAAACACTCGTGAGCGGGTCCCGCTCGCGGCGGCTCGCCCACGCGGTCACACCGGGGTGGTCGGCGGCGAGCCTGGCGGCGAGTTCCTCGACCGCCGGCCGCTCGGTCGCGTAGTGCCCGGGCAAGAGGACCCCTACACCCGCCGTGCGAGCGGTGAGCGCGTCGTGGAATCGCATTTCCCCTGTAAGGAAGACATCGGCTTTCGCGCGTATCGAATCTGACAGAAATTCACCCGCCGCCCCGCACGCGACTGCCACCCGCCGGACGGATTGACTCAGATCGCCCACCGCTTGTACCGACACCGCACCCAGCTCCGTCTTCACCCGCCCCGCCAGCTCTCCCAGCGTGGTCACCCCGTCCAGTTCCCCGATCCTCCCCTCACCCCCGCTTAGCCCGGCTTTCAACTGGTAGATGTCGAAGGCCGGCTCTTCGTAGCTGTGAGCCGCCCTCATCGCCCGCACCGCCCCGGCGACCTTCGCCTCGGCGAGGACCACCTCCAGCCGCCACTCGTCGGCTTCCTCCCGCCGCCCCTTCTGACCCACAGTCGGGTTCGTCCCTTCCCCGCCGAAGAACGTCCCCTTGCCCGGTACCCGGAAACTGCACTGCTCGTACTTCCCGATCACCCCAGCTCCGGACTCGAACAGGGCGTCGGACACCTTCGCCAGGTCCGCGTCCGGAACGTACACGGCGAGTTTGTATTCCCGCGGCCCCTCCCGCGGGCGGAGCGGGTCGGCGTTGCGGACCCCCAGCCGCCGGCAAAGGATGTCGTTGATCCCGCCGGGGCAGTTGTCGAACGCGGTGTGCGGCGAGTAGACCGCCACCCCGGCCCGGGCGAGCGGCAGCACCACCCGCCCGTCCCCGCGGCCGGCGGTGAGTTGTTTCACCCCGCGGAAGAGGATGGGGTGGTGGGAGACGATCAGGTTCACCCGTTCGGCTACTGCCTCATCGGCCACGTCGGCCGTGACCGTCAGGCAGGTCACCACCCGCTCGACCCGATCGGCCGGGTCACCAAGCAGGAGGCCGACGTTGTCCCAGTCGGCGGCGGTCCGGGTCGGGGCGAACTTCTCCAGCCCCGCGGCGATCTCGGCGACGGTCGGCACGGCAGGTCTCGGAAAGTGGGACAGGGCAACAGGATCAAGCAGGATTAAATCGAAATCCCGTGCGTCCTGTAATCCCGTCGAGCTTCTTTTCTTTTGGGCTTATTCGGTCGGGCTCGCGAGCGACCGGGTTCATCCCTGGTGGCAGCGGTCGCCAGACCGGTGACGGCACTCCCATCCGCGGAGCGACTCCGCCCGTCCGAATTGGCTTCGTTCGGTCGAATCGACCCCCGGGCCGGCGGGTGCCGGCCGGTCGCCCCGACACGAGGCAGAACGTCCCCGGGAATTGGGTTCGGTCGGCAGAATCGGCCGGCGGACCAGCGGGGAGCCCGGGCGGTGGCAGGGAATGGCAGGGTTTGGCAGTCCCAGGACACGCGAAGCCGATCTCGTGACCTCCGAGGAGCATGAGCGGGTGATGCAGATCGGGTTCGTTCTGCAAAACCGACCTCCCACCGGGTGGGGACCGCTCCCCGAATTGGGTTCGTTCTGCAACCGGCCTCCCGCCCGCTCGGGTGGTCGACCCGAACCGGGGAGGACCGGTGCGGCTTCGGTTCGTTCTGCAAAACCGACCCGGCCCGAGTGGGTCGGCTCGGCCCGAGTTGTGAAGGAAGCGTGTCGATCGGGTTCGTTTGGCAAAATCGACCCCCCAACCCGACTCTCCGACCTCCGGCCCGACTCTCCAACCCGGGGGCGCGCACACGGTCCGGGTGTGGCCAACCATCACGCCGGAGTCCTGGATCGGGAACGACGTCCGCCGCACTGCCTCCAGTGTACCCGGGCGACGTGCGGGTCCGAAGACGAGCTGGGCGTTGAAACGGGGACCTCCGGGCCGGGCTCGCGAGCCCCCGACCGAGTACGCCCTTTTCTTTTCCGGGTGGGTGGAAGAAAATCATCGACGCGCCGGCCGCTTCCGGCCCAGTACTCACTGACCGGACCGTCAACCTCAGGGCCGCCCGATGCCCACGGACCCGAACACCCCCCTCGCCCGGCAAATGCTCTCGGTCGTCCTCCGACACGGCAGCCGCGACGGGCCGGCCGACCGGGAGCTGTTGGCGAAGTTCGTCTCGGACCGGGACGAGGAGGCGTTCGCCGAACTCGTCCGCCGGCACGGGTCGATGGTGCTCGCCGTGTGCCGGCGGGTGACCGGGCACGCCGAGGACGCCGAGGACGCATTCCAGGCCGCGTTCATCGTCCTCGCCCGGCGGGCGGGACACGTCTCCCGGCCGGAGCTGCTCGGGAACTGGCTCTACGGGGTCGCGTACCGGACCGCACTGGAGGCCCGGTCGGCCCGCCGGCGGGTCAAGGAGCAGCACCCCGTGTCCGACGCCCCCGAGCCGGCCGCCCCGACCCCTCCCGACGACCCGGCCGACCTCCGCCGGGTGATCGACGAGGAACTCGCCCGGCTGCCCGAGAAATACCGGTCGGCGGTCGTGCTGTGCGACCTCGAGGGGCTGAACCGGAAGGACGCCGCCGGCCGCCTGCGGGTGCCGGAGGGGACGCTCTCCAGCCGGCTCGCCTACGCCCGGAAGGCCCTCGCCGCCCGGCTCTCCCGGCGGGGCGTCACGACCACGGCCGCCGCGCTGGCGACGGCCCTCGGGCGGGACGCGGCCGGGACTACTGTTCCGCACCAATTGATCCAACACACGGCCCGGGCGGCGGCCCGGGTTACGGCCGGCGGGGTGGTCCCGCCGGACGTGATCTCGGGGCGCGTGACCACCTTAACCGATGGGGTAATGAAGGCCATGATCGTGAACCGCCTGCGACTGATGACCGGGGCCGGGGTACTGGCCCTCGGGATGCTAAGCCTCGGGGCCGCGGCCGTGATCGGCCAGAACCCGCCCGACCCGAAACCGGTAAACCCGTTCATCCCGGTGGCGGACCCGTTCGTCGTCGCCCAACAATCGCCCAAGGAGAAGGCCAGGGGTGCGGAGAAGATCCCGGCCAAGGGGATCGAAGACGACGAGGTGCCGTACCCGTCCGTCCCGACCCAGGCCGTCGTCCGGCTGGAGGAGGGCAAGTTGGTCGTCCGCCAGCGACAGCGCGGGTACAGCCCGGTCACGACCGAACTGGACGACGGGCGCAAGGTGACCTCGTACCAATTCGGAACGCGGGTGAGCGGCCAGAAGTACGACCCGGCCGACGTGTCGGTGTTCGATATGAAGGGGAATCGGGTTCCGACGAAAACGTGGAAGGAGAAGTTGAAGGAGGATCTGCATGTCCTGGTCGCGTTCGACGGCCGGCTCCCGCACCCCCGGGAACTCACCCTGTTCAAGGACGACGCCCTGCTGATCGTGTTCCCGGCCCACACCCCGGGGGCCGACCCGGTCACCCCCCCACCCACCCCGGCAGTACCGTACAACCAGCTCCGCCGGGCGCAGGCCAACGACGGAAGCTATTATTTCGTCCCTCCGGTGGATTACGGTGTCCCCGCCCACGGACCCGATCAAATCCCGCCCGCGCCCGTCAACCCTGCGGCACCCTACCCTGTTCCGCGCCCCCCGGTGCCGCAAACGACACCCCCACTCCCGCCGCCCACGCCCACGACGGCCCCCGAAGGCCCGCCGGATCTGATCCCGCCGCCGACCGCTCCGGCGGTCGAGGCCCCACCCCTCCCCACCCCGACCCCCACCCCTACCCCTACCCCAGTCCCCCCAGCCACCGGTTCCCGGCGGGTGAGTTGAGCCGGATCACTTCCGCGCCAGGAACAGGGTGGTCAGGCAGGTGAGTTCGGCGTCCGGGCGGCGGAGCAGCGATTGCTCGTCGCCCGGGTCGATCGCCCGGTCGAGGACGGCGAGTTGGTCGGCCGACAGGTAGGCGGCCACGAAGTCTCGCGTCTGCCGCAGGCGGATGCGGAGGTAAGCCCGCACCGCCGGGTCGAACGGGGCCTGCCGATCGGCCGCGACCGTCTGTTTCCACGCCGGGCTCAGCCCGGCGTCGATCATATCCCGGCGGAGCCCCCGGGCCGGGGATAATCCGGCCCGAGACCCGTACTTCACCCGTGCCGCCTCGGCCACCGCCCGCTGGAGGTCGAGTTCCAGGGCCACCGGCCAGTTCATCATCACCCGGTGGAACTCGTCATCCTCCATCACCGCAACCGCCCCCCCGGGCCGGGTCACCCGCCGCATCTCGTTCAGCGCGACGACCGGGTTGTCGAGACTGATCAGGCTCTGCGCGCACCAGACGAGGTCGAAGGTGTCGTCGTCGAACGGGAGCCGATAGGCGTCGGCTGTTGCGAAGTCCACGACCGCGGCGGCCGGGTGCCGGGCGACCGCCCGCCGGGCCGTTTCCAGATAGGCGGCCGAAAGGTCGGCCGCGGTCACCCGGCCGAACGGGTACAGCCGGCGGGCGAGCGCGACAGTGTAGAACCCGTCGCCGCACGGGACGTCCAGCACCCGGTCACCCGGGTTGATCGGAATCGCTCGCACCGCCCGCCGCAGTTCTCGCCCGAACGCCCGGTGGAACGCCATCAGTTCGGCCTCGTAGTCCGGCAGGTCGGCGGCCGACTTCCCGGACTCGCAGGAATTGGTGGCCGGATCGGTCGCGTTCATTCGGGCGTCGCCTGGGAATTGGCAGACCGGCGTCGGCAGAGGGGAGAAAGGCATCTGGCGTGCCGGGGTTGGCACAAGGCATGCATTAGAGGAGGCAGACGCCCGCCAGATTCACTGTTCCGATCCCCTTGGAGGTTGATATGCCCATCCTGACCCAACCGGCCTTCGGGCCGAAACTTTCGATCGGGTTCATCACCGGCGGGACCTTGCTCGACGTTTGGATTCTCGTCTGGCGGTATACGATTGCGTCCCCGGACCTGAGCCCGGTCCAGCGGTTCTGGTTCATGGGCCTTCTCCTGACGGGGTTGACGTTCATCGTGATCGGCGTGTTCCTCGGGCACATCGGCCGGGCCGCCCGGCAAGCCGAACTGCCGCCGACCGACGACTCCACGCGGGCCGAGGAGAACATCCAGGCACACGCCGCGACGAACCCGAACCCCGCCGTCGCGGCGACCGGGCTGACCCCCGGCAATGCCGTGGTCGCGGCGCCGGCGGTGCCGCCGGCCGGCGTGGTCCAGGTGCCTGCCACACCCGGCCAAGTCGTACCCGGCCAGGTGGTCTCGGGTGTCGCCCGCTGAGACTCTTCGGGCGTACCCGGTCGGGCTCTGCTGGTTTGGAAGGGCCCGAAGCGCCGCCCAGGGCTGACGCCCTGGGCTACTGTCTGCCGCCCCGTTGGGGCGGAAGACGAGACGGCCGGTTACGCCCAATCTCTTTTCCGGTCGCTCGACCCGGCCGCCCCGAATGGGCGGCTTTCTTCTTTTGACGTGTCCCGTGCAATAATTTCCGCACCCGGTCTCAGCTCTCTGAGGTCCGGTCGCCGTGAAGGACGAGGGCGGCAAGGTCCGGCGTGGCTCCCTTCACGGCGGCCACCCGGTTTAGCCGTTTCGCCAGGCCGGGCTCCCCGATCGCCCGGAGCTGGCCCGCCCGGTCCTTGAGCCGCCGGGCCCCTTCCTGCCCCCAGGTCGGTGCCGCCACGCGGTCCGCGTTTAGAACGGCATTCAGCTCGTCCACCGGTGCGGTGACGGTCCCGCCGAAGTCGTAGATCACCTGGCACAAGGCCATCGCGTGGGCCACCTCGAGCTTGCCCCGCCGTTCGACCGCCGCCGCCCGCTTCCGCCGCCCCGCCGCCTTCAGCCGTTCCGTGTACACCGCGTACCCGTAGATCGCCCGGCACTCCCGAACGAAATCCTCGTTCAGCAGGAGCAGCAAGTCGTCGCGGGTGACCACGGCGGACCGCCGCCGTGGGCCACCGTGCGCGGTTTTCGTCCTCATCGGTCCGCCTCCTTTGCGCAGCTGCGAGTGAGTCCCGGTCGAAACAAACGCCCGACTGTACACAGGCAAAGACGGTGCCCGAAGCGAAAGAGGCGGGATGCGCACCGTGGTGTGTTCCGTCTCCCAAAAGCGAACGGGCCGCAGGGATCAACCCTGCGGCCCGTTCGCTTCCGCCCTCCGCCCTCCGCCCTCCGCCCTCACACCGCCCGGGCGGCCCGGCCGAGCAGCATTCCGACCCCGAACCCGATCAGCAGGGCCGGGATCGGGTGCCGGCGGACGAGGTTCGATACCTCGCGGCCGAAATCGCCGACCTGGTCGGCGGCCACGTCGTAGGCTTCGCCGGCCCACCGCTGGACCTTCTCTCCCGTCTGCCCGCTCCAATCGCCGATCGCCTCGCGGGCCTGGTGGGCGTACTCCCCGGCCTTGTCGGCCACGGACTGGGCGGTGTCGCGGAGGGTGTCGACCGTTCCACCCTGGCCTTGGCCCGGCCCGCCGCTGGTCCCGCGGTTGAATGCGTCGCCGCCCGGCCGAGCCGTACCCGGGGAAGCTTCCGCGCCGCCCTTGTTCACGTTGGTCTTCGCGTTGTCGGCCATTGTCATGTACCTCCGGTTACAGGGACTAGGCTTTGGGTTCGATTCAACCGACGTCACTTGTTAACTGCAGCCGCCGTGCCAAGCAGCTGGTTTTTCCCGTGCCGCTCTTCGCCCGCGTCGTCCGCTACCTCCGACGCGGTGAATACCGCATACCACTCGTTCAGCCGCTTGCGGGTATCGGCCAGGGTGGTGTCGACCCAGTCCGCCCCGACCCCGGGCTGTGCCGGGTCGTCGGGGAAGTCTTCACTCTTGCCCCACCGGCCGATGATCACTTTGAGGTCCGGGAACCGGGCCCGGACCCGGGCCACCAGATAGCGGGTGTGGGCCACCCCGCCCGGGGGTAAGGAGCCGATCACGACCGCCACCGGGCGGACCTCGCCGATCCGGATGAGCAGCTCGGAGGCCAGGATCTCGTCGGCCGTGACCTCGATCTCCCACCGGGTCGGATTGAGCAGGGCGGCCAGCAGGTCGACCCCGACCCGGTCCGCCTCGTCCCGGGCCGGGCAGAGGAGCACCCGGACCCGGTGGTCGGCTTCGGTCGGCTCCGGCGGGTTCGCCGCGGCCACCTCCTCGCCGATCTCCCGGGCCGCCCGGACCACGAACCGCACGTCTTCCGCCGAGACGTCCCCGTCGGCCTGATCCCGCTTGGCCAGGCAGAGGGCCGGGATGATGATCCCGTCGAAGACCGTGGCCGGGTCCGCCTCCGCGGCCGCGGCCAGTGCGATCTGCGCCGCCTCGTCCTGGTCCCGGGCGGTGAGCCGTTGGTAAAACACGACCTTCGGCTCCAGTACCGGCTCATCCCCGAGAAGGATTTCGAGGTACTGGAACCGGCTGACGTACTTCCCGAGGACCAGCAGGCAGACCGTGAGCGGGCCGGACAGAATCAGCCCGACCGGCCCCCACAGAAACGCCCAGAACCCGGCCGCGACCAGTTGGGCGACCTCCGACAGGCCCATGCTCTGCCCGTACAGCCGCGGCTCGACCAGGTTGTTGCAGACCGCCTCCAGTCCGAGGAACAGGGCCAGCACCAGGATCGGCTGCGTCCACCCCTCGGACATCGCCAGGGAGAACAGGGTCGGGGGGATCAGCCCGATCCAGGTGCCGATGTACGGGATGTACCGCATCAGGGTCGCGATCACCCCCCAGAGCAGGGCCAGCTTGACCCCGAGCAGCAGCAGCCCGACGGTGATGACCACCCCGAACGTGGTGTTCACGACCAGCTGCATCAGCAGGTATTTGCTGATCCGGCGGGAGGCGTCGTCCACCGCTTTCGTCGTGGTCGTCACCTTCCCGTGGCCCGTCAGCCGGATCATCCGGTTTCGGAGGTCTTCCCGTCGTAGGAGCATGAACACGGTCAGGATGAACGCGAACGCCCCCTGCCCGAGGATCTCCGTGGCCGGGCTGATGGACGACTCGAGCTGGGCCAACCACTGGGGGGACTCGGACTGGATCACCACCGGGGTCGGGGTCTGGCCGCCACCCGGCTTGGCGAAGACGATCGAGGACACGTCGTCGACCAGCTGGCCGAGCCGGCTATTCCCGTCGCCGGTGAGCGTGTTCTTGGCCTCGGCGATCTTGGTCTTGAACGCGGCGGCCCGCTCCGGCTGGGTGATGTCGTTCGACAATTTCATGACCTGCTGGGTGACCACCACCCCGGCCGCGGTGGTCAGGAGGATCGCCAGGGCGACCGTCGCGACGACCGCGGTGGTGCGGCCGAGGCCGCGGCGCTGGAGGCGGTAGACCACCGGGCTCAGCACGAAGGTCAGGAAAATCGCCAGGGCAATCGGGATGAAGATCGTGCGGGCCCAGTACAGGGCCAGGACGACGATGGTGAACACGACCGTTGCCGAGAGGGCGATGAGCGCCCGCTGCCAGTCGGGAAGATAACCACCGCGGGCCATGGGGTCGGCCGTCCTTTCGACGAGAAGGGGTCTGGCCGGATTTCGGCGAGTGGGGACCGAGCAAGAGGGGTGCCGCGGGTGGGGTCGGGCGGGCGCAACATTCTGCCCCGGGACGCGCAGGCCGCTTCCGTACCGGAAGATTTTGTAGATCAACGAGATATGCGAATCGGTCACCCCACCGCCGGGTAGACCTCGCCCGGTAACCGGATGGTGAATTCCGCCCCGCGGCCCGCCCCGTCGCTGTGGACCGAAACGGTCCCCGCGTGCAGTTCGACCAGCCGGCGGACGAGCGCCAGCCCGATCCCGAGCCCGCCCTGGGACCGGTTCAGGGTGCGGTCGACCTGGGTGAACAGGTCGAACACGTTGGGGAGGACGTCGGCCGGAATCCCGACCCCGGTGTCGCGGACGGAAACGACCACCTGCGCACCCACGTGCTCGGCGGTGAGTGAGACGATACCCCCCTCCGGGGTGTACTTCGCGGAGTTGTTCAACAGGTTCGAGAACACCTGGGCCAGCCGGACCCGGTCGCCCCGGAGCAGGACCGGCCGGTCCGGGAGCCGGACCTGGAAGGCCAGTCCGGCCTTCTCGATCGCCGGCCGGCTGATCTCCACCGCCGCCTCGACGACCGCCCCGAGCGAGACCGGTTCGAGCTGCACCCGGAGCTTACCGGTCGTGATCCGGGAGACGTCCAGGAGGTCGTCGATCAGGCGGACCATTTGCTCGACCTGACGTTCGAGCATGGCCCGGCCCTGCTCGACGGCGGCCGGGTCGTTCCCGGTCAGGCGCATGATCTCGATGGCGTTGCGGATCGGGGCGAGCGGGTTGCGGAGTTCGTGGGCGAGCATGGCGATGAAGTCGTTCTTCCGCCGGTCCTCTTCCCGCAGGGCGGCGTTCGCCCGGGCCAGGGCCTCGGTCCGTTCCCGCACCTTCTGCTCCAGCTCCGCCTCGTGCCGGTGCTGCTGGAGGGCGTACCGGATCGAGCGCTCCAGGAGGGTCGGGCTCAGCCCGGCCTTCTCCAGGTAGTCCGCCGCCCCGGCCCGCATGGCCTCCCGGTCGATCGCGTACTCGCCCTTCCCGGTGAGGACGATGACCGGCACCCGGGCCGCCCGGGACTGGTACTCCCGCAGGAGGTCGAGCCCGGTCCGCGCCCCGAGCCGGTAATCGAGCAGGTAGACGTCGTGCCCGCCGCGGCAGACGGCCTCCAATCCCTCCTCGTAGGTCGGGACGTGGTCGAGCCGGAACTGTCCGCCGGGGATTTCCGCGAGGAGTTCCCGGGTGAGTAGGTAGTCGTCCCGGTCGTCGTCGATCAGGAGCACCCGGACGGGCCGGTCAGGGGGCTGGTGTTTCGTTCCCATCGGGGGGCAACTCCACGATCTCGAGCCAGTGCTTGCCGGCGTCCGGACGACTTAGGTCCGCCCCTCGAAGGTGACGGGCCTTGGTGGTGGTCATGACCACCACCCGGATGCCTCGGAACCACGGGTCCGCCCGGATCTCCCGGAGGGTCTCCCGGCCGTCCATCCGGGGCACGTTCAGGTCGAGCAGGATGACCCCCGGTACGGGCTGGCGGCCGGGTCGGTGTATTCCCCCCGGCAGTGGAGGGAGTCGGGCAGTTCCTCCCCGTCCTCCACGAACCGGAGGTCATACGCCAACCGGCACTCGGCGAACGCCTCGGCCGTCAGGGCCCGGTCGTCCGGGTCGTCGTCCGCCATCACAATCGTGATCGGCTTGATCCGCTCGGCCATCTCACACTCGTCTAAGAGTTCGGTGAGATCCGTTTTTGGCCCCGTGGGAGACAGGGTAGCCGGAGGGGGTGATTGCGGCCGGGGGAACCGGGCGGATGACCCACCCGGCTCGTCCTCTCGCCGGGCTCCCCGGCGGTCCCGGGTGGCGAAATCCGATCGCCCCTTCGGCTCAATCTACCAGGGCGAAGTGCCGGTGTGGGGCGGACCGTCCGGCCGCCCCGGATGGGCTGGTCCTTATACTCGTTCGGCAGAAAGTCGCCGGCGACCTGGCTCCTCCGCAGCGACTCCCGAAGGTGGTGACCGGCGATGTAGGCGAATTAGGTCGGTTCGGCGTTCATCCCGTGCAATTTCCGGGCCGTGTCGCGGACTTTCTCCCCCGCCCGCCACCGATCCTCAATCGGTAACAAAACCCCCGCGTGTCCGTCTTCCAGCTCGGCGGTCCGCATCGGACCAATCACTGCAGAATTCTACGCTTTCCGTTCCGGTCATCGGGGCCGGTAAGAGTCCAGCCCCGTCCGCGCGGCCGGCCCAACCACTTCATCAGGTGAACGGCGTGGGATACAATTGATATATTGTGTACCGATCCGCGCCCCTCTGAGAACGCATACGTATGCCCGCCGACCCGCATACCGCCGGCCCGTCCGCCCCCGTGGCCGACTCGCACCCGCCCCAGCGGGTGCTGGTGGTCGAAGACCTGCCGGACACCCGCGAGTCCCTCCAGACCCTCCTCAAACTCGGGCTGCGGCTCGAGGTGGACACGGCGGAGGACGGGGGCAAGGCCCTGGTCATGCTCGCCGAGCGGCCGTACAGCCTGGTGATCACCGACCTCCGGATGCCGAAGGTCGACGGGCTGAAGCTGATCACCGAGATCCAGACGAAGAAGCTCCCGTGCACGGTGATCGTGACCACCGGGCACGGGACGGTCCCGGAGGCGGTTGAGGCGATGAAGATGGGGGCGTACGACTTCCTGGTGAAGCCGCCGGACCCCCAGCGCCTGATCCTGCTGGTCAAGCGGGCCCTGCGGGAGCGGGCCCTCCAGGACGAGGTGACCGCCCTGCGGGAGCAGATCCACGGCCGGCACACGTTCCTGAACGTGCTCAGCAAGAGTCAGAAAATGTACGACGTGTTCGAGCTGGTCAGCCAGATCTCGGACACCACGTCGACCGTGCTAATCACCGGGGAGACCGGGACCGGGAAGGAGCAGGTCGCCCGGGCGATCCACGAGGCGTCGATCGACCGGCGGCCCGGCCCGTTCGTCGCCGTCAACTGCGCGGCGTTCAACGAGAACCTTCTGGAGAGCGAACTCTTCGGGCACGAGAAGGGGGCGTACACCGGGGCCGATAAGAAGCGGATCGGGCGGTTCGAGCAGGCCCACGGCGGGACGCTCTTCCTCGACGAGATCGGGGACGTCCCGACGTCGATGCAGGTGAAGCTCCTGCGGGTGCTGCAGGAGCGGCGGTTCGAGCGGGTGGGCGGGAGTGAGACGATCGACATCGACGTCCGGGTAGTGGCCGCCACCCACCGAACCATAGAAGACCTGATCCGCGAAGGGAAGTTCCGGGAAGACCTGTATTTCCGCCTGAACGTGGTCCGGATCGACCTCCCCCCGCTCCGGGAGCGGCCGGAGGATATTCCGGTCCTGGTCACCCACTTCTGCCAGAAGTTCGGCCGCCCGGGGCAGAAGCCGCCGGCCGTCAGCGACGACGCGATGGAGATTCTGAAGAAGGCCCCGTGGCCGGGCAACATCCGGCAGCTGGAGAACGCGGTCGAGCGGGCGTGCGTCACGACCCGGGACGGGGTGATCAAACCGCTCAACCTTCCTCGGGACATCGCCGGCCGGGTCGAGACCAAGAACCTCTTCCAGATCGACCTGGCCCGCCCGCTCCCGGACCAGTTGGCCGAGCTGACCGCCTCGTTCGAGGAGCGGTACCTGCGGAAAGCCCTCAGACGGACTCGCGGGCATGTGGGGAAGTGCGCGAAGATCACCGGCCTGTCCCGCCGGAGCATTACCGACAAGATCGCTCAATACAAGATCGATAAGAATGAGTTCAAGAAGGACTGACGTGGTGGGCGGTGGGCAGTTGTTGATATGAGGTCGGCTCGGAGCCCCGGAGGGGCGATGGCTGGTAGCCCAGGGTGAGAACCCCGGG
>JAQGHQ010000210.1 GCA_028288765.1 Gemmataceae bacterium
GAGGGTGTGAAAAAATTGGCTCGGTCTGTCAGTTGTTTTGATGTTATCGTTCGCAAGTGCAATATCCCGAGCATCTTGCACGCGGTGACGATCGCAAAACCGTGAGCTTCTGCCAATTTTTTCACACCCTCAACGGGGCGGTAGGTAGTAGCCCAGGGCGTGAGCCCTGGGGCAGCTATTATCTACCGCCCCGTTGGGGCGGAAGACGTGTGCCGGCCCGGATATCTGGCCGGTACCTCTCGGAGACTCCTGACCAACCTCCATCACAGGGAATAGAATTCCGGCCGACGGCTTGAGCTCTCGATCACCCACGCCCCAGCGCTACCCAAATTACCCAAAGCCCCCTGACAATATCCGGCGGGCTTCCATTTTGCTCCCGGGAGAGTTATAAACACGACCCGGATTTAGTGTACGCACTGTCAGAATGTGAGCCGAGAGCACCTGCCCATGTCCACCGACCCGATGGTCGACCGCCTGCCGCCGCACAGTCGCGAGGCCGAAGAGGGTGTCATCGGCGGGATCATCCGCGACCCGGACGTCCTCCCGGCCGTCCAGGAGGTCCTCCGGGCCGACAACTTCTACTTCGATCATCACCAGAAAGTCTTCCAGGTGATCGTCGAACTGAACAGCGAGAACCAGCCGATCGACCTCGTCCTGATCCACGAGCGGCTCCGGAAGAACAAGTTGCTGGAGGACGTGGGCGGGCACAAGTTCCTGGTCGACCTGTGGGAACGGGTCCCGACCGGGGCGAACGCCGAGTACCACGCGAAGATTGTTCGCGACAGCGCGATGGTCCGCAACCTGATCCACTCCGGGAACGAGATCCTCCGGGACGCCTACGACCGGTCCCAGTCGGCCGACGAGCTGGTCGCCCAGGCCGAGCGGAAGATCATGGAGATCGCCAAGTCCAGCATGGTCGGGGAGACGAAGACGATCAACGAGGTGGTGAAGGAGGCGTTCGACCGGATCGACTCGCGGGTCGGGAAAGACAACCTGTCGATCAGCGGCATCGCGACCGGCTACGTCGACCTGGACAACATCACCGCCGGGCTCCAGAACTCCGAGCTCGTAATCGTCGCCGCCCGGCCGAGCGTCGGGAAAACGGCCTTCGCGCTCAACCTGGTCCGGCACGTGATCGTCGAGGAAAAACTGCCGGTCCTGTTCTTCAGCCTGGAAATGGCCCGGATCGAGCTGGCCGAACGGTTGCTCGCGTGCCAGGCCCGGGTGGACAGCCACCGGATCCGCAAGGGGCACCTGAATTCCGACGACATCCAGAAGCTGATGGACGCCGGGGACATTCTCCGGCGGGCGAAGCTCTACATCGACGACACCCCGCAGCGGTCGATGATCCAGATCGGGGCGACCGCCCGCCGGCTGATGAAGAAGGAGGAGAAATCCAACGGGCTGAAGCTGATCGTGATCGACTACCTCCAGCTGATCGAGCCGGAGAACCGCCGCGACCCGCGGCAGGAGCAGGTGGCCCAGATCAGCCGGCGGCTGAAGTTCCTCGCCCGCGACCTGAACATCCCGGTCGTCGCGCTGGCCCAGGTGAACCGGGCGTCGGAAGACCGGCAGGACCACAAGCCGCGACTCTCGGACCTGCGCGAGTCCGGCTCGATCGAGCAGGACGCCGACGTCTGTATGATGCTCCACCGCCCGGGGAAGTTCGACGGCACCCAGGAGGACAACATCCTGGAGATCATCATCGCCAAGCAGCGGAACGGCCCGACCGGTGAGGTCACGCTGACGTACCTGAAGCAGTACATGCGGTACGAGAATTACATCGCCGACGCCGGGTTCGGTAGCGGGGTGTGACGGTCAGATCGACGGGGCCGACGGCGACCCCGCTGCGGGGTGAGCGGGCCCGGCCGGGACATCCCACCCGCGGTCAGAAGGTCATTTTTGCCATTCGAACCCAATCCGGCTCATTCTCTCGGCGGGCAGGTTGGGATGAGTGACGGGGAAGGCGTCTGATTGTTGCGAACCGCCCGGAGTGATGGACCGGGAGGTTTCGCGCCGATCGGTATTCCTGCCAAAGACTTACTGCTTCGGCGGGGCCGGCATCCCGGGGAACAGCTTCTCGATCTCCTTGTGCAGGAGGTCGCGGCCGATGCCCTTGGCGGCGTCGCGGGCGAGGTTCGCGACCGCCGCCTGGAACAGGTGATGGTCGATGGTCGGTTTCGCGACGGTTCCGGTCACCGGCACCTTCACGATCTTCCCCTCGAGCGACTTCTTCACCACCGGGTTGTTCTTTAACCCCGGGAATGTGCCGGGGATCGGTACGTCGGCCACCAGCATGAGCGACCCGTCGAACCCGACCGAGCCCGTCGTCTTCACCGCGTACCCGTTCACGGTCAGCGAGAGGTTCTCGTGGTACACCCGCCCGCCCTCGACCCGGACCGGTACGGTCATCTCGTTCGCCAGGGTCATTGTCGTGGACTGGGCGCCGAGTAGCTTCGCGATCTCGGTCACCACCGGGCCCGGGCCCACGGTGGCTTTGTGAATGACGAGTTGCCCCTTCACCAGCGCCTTCGAGACGTCCCCGAGCGGGACGTGGTTGTCGTCGAGCACGGCCGACAACTCGCCCCCGGCCTGCGCGGCATTCGCGATCACCGGGAGGGCGTACCCGAGCGCCCCCGCGCACGCCGCCGGGGTCAGCTTGGCCCGGTCCACGACCTTCCCTTTTGCGAAGGTCAGCTCGGCGGGGTCGGGCGCGAGCCTGGCGGACGGGGCGAGTGTGACCTGTCCCCCGCCGAACGACGCACGGACCGGACTGACCGTCGCCAGCCCGCCAGACAGTTTCATCTTGAATTCGCCGGGCCCGACGTCGAACCCGTAGGCCGCGAGGGAATCCCACCCGAGTGCGGCATCGGCTGTCAGGGCCGAGAGTCCGCCCGCCGCACTGGCCTTCGACGCACCTGCCCTGCCGAGGCTGCCCGCCAGAGAGAACGGCCGGCTCCCCTGCCCCGCCGCCCGGAAGCCGCCGCCGAGCGAGGTCCGGAGGTCGGGCGTGAGCTTCGCCAGGTCGTAGGTCAGCGTCCCGTCGAGCGCCACGTCCTGCGTGGAGTCGAACTTCGCCATCGTGCCTTTCCCGTCGACCACCAGGCCGGGCCGCTCGATCCGGGCCCGAATCAGTGCCAGCCGATCCGCCTGCTCCTCGTACCGGCCGTCAATCTCCAGCTTCAGTGCGGGCTCGGAGATCCCGGTCCTGGCCGGGTCACCGTAGGCGAAGTCCGTCAGGTCGAGCGTCCCGCCGAACGTGGTGGCGTCGCCCTGCCAGCGGAACCGGAACGGTCCGGTCGCCCGCCCGTGGAGGGCATCGCTTCCCTTGGGATCGGCCTGGAGCTTCAGCATCCGGCCGAGGCGGTTCAGGTCGGTAAGAGCTTTCCCGGCGCCACTCACCGCCAGGCTCCCGTCCGGCGGCGCCTCGAACACGAGCTTCCCCTCGGTGACGCCGAGGACGGGCGCCGTGATCCGCAGGTTGCCGAACTCGGTGGCCCCGGTACCCCGGTTCACGGTCAGGTCGGCGGCGGCGTTCAGGATCGGCTCATCGAGGTCGAGCCCGGCCCCGCGGAACCGCGCCTTCACGATCCCGAGGACGAGATGATCCACGGCGACTACCCCGGGCCCGACGCGGACCGTGCCCGAGGCGGTAGCGGTCCCGCCGAATACGTACTGCCGCGGGACGGCCACGAACCCCCGGATGCGACCGATCCACCGGGCCAGGTCTCCGCTCACGTTCGCCGAGAGCTGCCCGCCCGCGGGCTGTCGCGCGTCGGGGATCGGTTCGAGCAGCTTCAATTCGAGGGTATCGCCGCCGGCGGTGAGTCCCACCGAACCCGTCTCGATCCGCACCGCACCGTGGGCCGGCCAGCTGCCGGCGGCCGAGAGTTTGAGGGCGAGGGCGTGTTCCGCCAGCCCGTGGTGCGCGCTGTCGGTGAACGCGAATTCCTTCAGATCGCCCCCCGCGTCGGCCTTGAACGCACCCGCCGGGAATCGGCTCGCGATCACCCACGCGGACGCCTCACCGGTCAGATGCGAGCCGCGGAGGTCGACGAACTCGCCGAGCCGGGCCGACAGCCGGTCGAGGTAGACGTTCGCCGCACCCCGGAACGATTCCGGGGACCCCTTCGCGTTAATCGCAATGAAGTCCGATCGACAGATGAACTTGTCGAACGTCGGCAGGTGACCGGCGGAGGCGCGGCCGCTGAACTCGACGGCCAGCGGCTCGGCCCACTCGATCGGCTTTCCGTCGCGTTCGGCCTTCAGGGCCGACGTGCGGATATCTCCGTCCCACACCGTCCCGTCCGGGGTCGCCCGGCTCGCGAGCTTCACCACGAGCTTTCCGTCCCGAACGACGGTGCCCTCTCGAATCCGGAGCAGCTTCGGGACCAGGGCCGCGAGCTTCGCGAGGTCCACGTCGGCTTCGATCCTCATCTGTGGCCGGTCGACCAGTTTGTCGAACGGCTCGTCGGGGTCGAACGAGCCGGCGGCCGAGAGTGTGCCGAAGTCGCACCGGAGGTCCGCCCGCTCGACCCGGACGCCCTTCCCGACCATCTCCACCGCCAGCGGCAGCTGCGCGGACGCGAGCCGAAGCCGGTCGCCGTTGAGCCACGGGCCGGCGAGTTCCAGATCGTGAGTGGCGGCAGTCCCTTCCACCCGGGCCGTCGGCCGACCCATTTCGTCCTTCCCCCACGACGCCTTGAGGTCAGCGGTCAACGACCCGGCGAGGGACGTCCCGCGATCCGCTCGCTTGAGGAACGGGGCCAGTGTTTCGAGCGGGAAACCGGTGGTCACCAGCCTCGCGGACCCGGCGTCGCCGATCGAGAGGTCGGCGTCGAGCGTCCCCGGCTCCTCGGACGCCGCAGTAGCCACCAGCTTCACCGTGATCGGCTCGGTCCGGGCCGCCGGGACACCGACCGTCGCCTCCACCGGCTCGAACGCCGACGTCTTCACGGTGTCGGTGTCGCGCAGGGTGAGCTTGCCGCCGGTGAGTCGGACCGAAACCGCCCGCCGAGTCGGGGCAACCGGCTTCCCGTCATCCTTCAGGAAGGCTTCGATCGTGTCTTCGAGATTGGTCCGGCCCGTCTCGCACACGACATCGGCTACCGGCCGCTCGACCGCGAACTCCCCGAGGTCCGATGAGTCTCGCAAGATGGCCAGGAGGGATTTAGACGATACGACCTTCGCGACGGTGAGCAGCGTCCGGCCCTGGGCATCCTTCACCGTGACGTCGCGGAGTTCGACGGGCGAGAGCCACCCGAACGACGCTTCGCCCACGTCCACCGTGCCGTGCAGGTCCGCCGCGGCGTCGCGGACGATCCTGTTGCGGAGGCCCGTTTTCGCGACGACCGTTGGCACGAACCAGATGCCGGCGGCGAGCAAGACGACCATCCCGGCAAGCCGGCGCCGCCATCGGCGGGGCTTGCGGGCGGGAATCACGGCCGGCTGGGCGGGAGCGTCCGCGGACATGGTCTGCATCCTGCGCGATGGGCGATGGCAGCGGTCCGGCCGCATCGGGAATCGTCGGTCCGGGTCAGGAGGATTAGACCGTGTTCGGGCAGGGTCGGGCAAGTGTAATCGGGCAGGGGGAGCGATGCGACCGCTACAACCCGCACGCCCGGATCGCGCGGGTCATCCCGTCGCCGATCCGGACGAGCGACTCGTCGGAGGTGCAGAGAGGTGGCATCGCGTACAGGACATTGCCCAGCGGCCGGAGCAGGACGCCGGATTCCAGACACGACCGGCGAAGGACCGCACCGACGGCGGCGAGATACCCACCGGGCACGTCCAACTCGACGCCGGCGATGAGCCCGCGAACGCGGACGTCCTTCACCCCGGAGAATGCGGCCAGCGGTCGGACGTGCCGTTCCCAGAAGGCCTCGATCCGCTTCGTATCGCCTTCCCAGCGGCGGGTCTGCAGTCGTTTCCAGCTCGCAACGGCGGCAGCACACGCGATCGGGTTCGCCGTGAATGAGTGACCGTGGAAGAATGTCTGTGCGCGGTCCGGGGTATCGAACGCGGCCACGACGCCGGGCGAGGCAAGCGTCGCGGAAAGCGGGAGCACTCCACCAGTGATGCCCTTGGCGAGACACACCAGGTCGGGCGCGATCCCGGCCTGGTCGAACGCCCAGAGCGAGCCGGTGCGGCCGAACCCGGTCATCACCTCGTCGGCGATGAGCAAGCTGCCATGCGTTCGGGTCACCTCGGCAATCGCCCGGAGTTCGGCCGGCGTGTGCATCCGCATCCCGCCGGCCCCCTGGACCAGCGGCTCGATAACGACGGCCGCGACCTCGCCCGTGTGGCAGGCGAGAGCGGCGTCGAGGGCGTCCGCCGAGACCGGCACCTGTAGGGTCCGGAAGAGCAGGGGCTCGAACCGGCCGAAGAACACCGGGTCGCGGCCGACACTCATCGCCCCGAACGTGTCGCCGTGGTAGCCGTTCTCGAAGCCGACGAATAGGGTGCGGCCGGGCTCGCCGCGGTGACACCAGGACTGGTACGCCATCTTGAGCGCGATCTCGACCGCGGTGCTCCCGTTGTCCGAGTAGAACACCCGGCCGCCGGGCGGCCAGGGCATCGACCGGAGCAGGTCGTCGGCCAGTTCGACGGCGTGTGGGTGGGTCGCCCCGGCGAAGAGGACGTGATCGAGCTGGTACGTCGCGTCCCGGATCGCCTGCATGATCTCGGGCGGCCGGTGGCCATGCAGGATCGTCCACCACGACGAGATGCCGTCGATGATCCTGCGGCCGTCCGAGAGGATCAGGAACTCATCCTCGGCCGCAACCACAGGCAGCGGCGTATCGGGGCTCTGCAGGGATGTGTACGGGTGCCAGACGGTCTGACGGTCGAGCACGACGAACCCCTCGTCCGGGGGGCGACGGGTAGGAGACCGCGCGGCCACAGCCCGGAAAACGGTATCGAGTCGTTCCTGCTGTTCCACCGCGGCACGCACCGCCGGTTCGGGCGCCCACTCTCCCACCGGTGGGTTCAGCCCGACCACGGGGAGACCGGGCAAGTGCCGCGTAATCTGCTCTACCGCGTATGGATCATCCTGACCGAGCAGCACGAGGACGTCCGGGCGTACTCCGAGGCTGTCCATCGCCCGAACGGCCTGGAGAGATCGCCCAACCGCCCCGACCGCGGCCGATGTGACCAGCACGACCGGGAGCGAAAGCCCCCGGATTAGTTCGATCTGCAACACGTCGTCGATGAGCGGGGAGAGCGGGCCGCCGAACGTCTCGACGAGCAGCGGCCGATCCACCCGGGGGACGGCCGCGAGGACCTCGGCCACGCCGGGCATCGGCCGGCCTTCCCGCCGGGCGGCAAGCGCCGGAGCGACCGGCTCGACGAACCGGGCGAGCGGGTCGAACACCGTCGCCCCCGGCACCAGCCGCCGGACGGTTTCGGTGTCGGAGTCGCCCGTCTCAACCGGCTTCCAGTATGCGAAGTGCTCGGCGAACGCCGAGAGGAACAGGATCGAGAACGCTGTCTTGCCCACGTCGGTGTCGGTCCCGACGACGACGGCACCCCTCATGAGCGGACCGCCCCGGCGACCGCGGCCGCGAGTTGGGCTAGAATCGCCGGGTCGTGGTCGGCGTGGACGGAGATGCGGAGCCGACAGGTGCCGTGCGGGACGGTCGGCGGGCGGATGGCGCGGACGTCGTAGCCCTGCTGTTGGAGGGCCGTCGCGGCCCGCACCGCGGGCTCGTCTTCTCCCACGATCACCGGGACCACGTAGTCCGAGCCCGGCGGCGAGAACCCGTACCTTGCCAGGTGGTCGCGCAAGACGACGGCATTCCGGTGCAGGGCAGTCCGGCCGTCATCATCGGCCTTCACTTGGGGAATGCGGTCGCGCCACCACGCCCCGACCGCCGCGGGCAGGGCCGTGGTGAAGATCAGATGACGGCACTTGTTGATGAGGTATTCCTTCAGCAGCTTCGACCCGCAGATATACGCCCCGGGAACCCCGAGCGCCTTGCCGCCGGTGTGGACAGAGGCGAGAACCCGGCCCCGCAGCCCCGCTTCGTCCACGCACCCCGACCCCCGCGGGCCGAAACAGCCGGTGGAGTGCGCTTCGTCCACGATCACGTGCGCGCCGTACCGCTCGGCGAGCCCGACGATCTCGGCCAGGGGCGCGGTGTCCCCGTCCATGCTGAACAGCGACTCGGTGACCACGAACAGTTCGCGGCCTTCGGGCCGCTTCGCCGCCTCGGCCTTCAGGCCCTCTTCCAGGTGGTTCAGATCGTTGTGTCGGAACAGGAACTTTCGCGGCCGGGCCATCCGAAGCCCGTCGATGATGCAGGCGTGGCTCAGTTCGTCGGCCGCCACCCAGTCCCCGGGCTCGGCCACAGTGGCGATCAGCCCCTCGTTCGCATTGTACCCGGAGGTCATCGTCAGCACGGCCTCGGCCCCGTGCCACTCCGCGAGCGCCGCCTCGACTTCGTCCCAGATGGCGTGATGGCCGCGCAGGAGACGGGAGGCCGTGCCGGTAATCGGAAGTGCCGGGCGCCGGCCGCCGGGCAGCGGCGACTCCGTACCCGGCACCGGATACCCGGCACTCGGCCCCCGCCCGCCGCCGTATCCGAGGTAATCGTTCGACGTGAAATCGACCCCGGCGGGCAGGCGGAACGAACGGTACCGGCCCTGCCCGCGGAGTTCGCCCAGCACACCCGACCAGCGTCCGGACAGGCTCATGGTTTGGAAGTGGTCTCGCACGCCGACGCGGATACGCCCATCGCCCGGAACAGGGCTTCGTCCTCGCTCTCGCGGGGATTCGGGGCGGTCAGCAGCTTCTCGCCGAAGAACACCGAGTCGGCCCCGGCCAGGAAGCAGAGCACCTGAAGTTCCCGGCTCATCCGGTCGCGGCCCGCGCTCAGCCGTACCCGGGACCGGGGGAAGGCGATCCTGGCCGTCGCGACCAGCCTCACGATCTGGAGCGAATCGACCGCCGGGGCCATCGCCAGCGGGGTGCCGGCTTGGGGCATGAGGCAATTGATCGGGACGCTCTCCGGCGGCGGGTCGAGCTGGGCGAGCTCACAGAGCATCATCAGCCGGTCGTCTTCGGTCTCACCCATCCCAAGGATGCCCCCGCTGCACACCGCGATCCCGGCCCGCGACACGGCCCGGAGGGTGTCCAGCCGGTCGTCGTAGGTACGGGTGGTGATGACCTCGGGGTAATGCCGGCGGGAGGTGTCGAGGTTGTGGTTATACGCGGTCAGGCCGGCGTCCGCGAGCCGCCGGGCCTGGTGGTCGGTGAGCATCCCGAGGGTGACGCAGGCTTCCATCCCCAGCCCGCGGACGACCCGGACCATCTCGACCACCCGGTCGAACTCCGGCCCGTCCTTCGGGGCCCGCCACGCCGCGCCCATGCAGAACCGCGTCGCCCCGCGGTGCTTCGCGGCCTCCGCCCGCGTCCGGACCTCGTCCACCGTCAGGAGCGGCTGGCGGTCGACCGGGGTGTCGTAGTGGGCACTCTGACTGCAGTACTTGCAGTCCTCGGGGCACCCGCCGGTCTTGATGCTCAGCAGCTCGCACCGCTGGATGTCGCCGTACCCGCGGTTCGCCCGGTGGGCTTCCGCGGCCGTCAGAATCAGTTCGGGCAGCGGGAGGTGGTACACGGCCCGGAATTCGTCGAGCGTCTTCATGCCGAAAGGGTAGGAACAGACCGGGGCAGAAGCCAGAAGAGTTGGGCCGGGATAACAGGATGATCGGAATCAAGGCTTCATTCCTGTTCATCCTGTCATCCGGTCGAATGTACTCGGGTTTACTTCCCGAGCGTCGTCTGGAACAGTTCCTTCATCCGCTTCCACGAGTCCGCGTCGGCGTTCTTGTCGTACTTCATCCCGGGGTTGTTCGCCTTGTCCGCGTCCGGGACGGTGAAGCTGTGGACCACCCCGTCGTACACGACGAAGTCCAGCTGCACCCCGGCGGCCTCGAGCGCCGCCCGGAAGTCCTTGACCGCCTTCTCGGGGATGAACTTGTCGGCCCCGCCGTGGCAGACCAGGATCTTCGCCTTGATCGCCTTGGCCTCTTCGGGCGTCGGGACCGGGAGGGCGGCGTGGAAGGTCGCCACGGCCTTGAGATCCGCCCCGGAGTACGCCAGCTGGAGCGCGGTCGACCCGCCCAGACAGTACCCGATGGCCGCGACCTTCGACGCGTCGACGGTCGGCTGGCTGGTCAGCTGCTTGAGCGCGGCCTCGGCCCGCCCCCGCCACGTCTTCACGTTCGCCCGGAGGGCCCCGGCCATCTTGCCCGCGTCTTGCGGGTGGGCGACGTCGATCACCTTCCCGTCGCCGTACAGGTCGGCGGCGAACGCGACGTACCCCAGCTCGGCCAGCTGCTTCGCCCGGGTCTTCGCGTAGTCGTTCAGGCCCCACCACTCGGGGAACACGAGGACCCCCGGCCGCTTGTCCGTCGTCGCGTCGTCGTAGGCCAGGAAACCCTTCAGCTTGGTCCCGTCGTACTCGTAGTCGACCACCTTGGTCTGGACCGCGGCCGGGGCCCGATCCGCTACCACCACGAGTCCCAGTACAACCGCCACGTATCGAGTCATCGTCGTCTCCCTCCAGTCACAGGGCGATGCACCCATGGTGTCGTAGGAGCCTGAGCCCGAACGGCACCGGCTCAGAATCGGAACCTCGGCCCGGACCGGTACACCCCCCAGACCCCTGCGACGGCCGCCCGGACCTGCAAAACCGTCGTCGGTACGATCGGGGCGGCGAGGTAAACGGCCGCGGCCCCGCAAACACCTAGCCTCCACCAGTCGGCCGTCGAGAGGGGCCCGATCCGGCTATGGTAAGTGTACGGCCACCAGAGGGCGGAACACTCGGGGACGTAGAAGACGACGAAGTCGAGCACCCCCGAATTCTCCATGAACGGCTGGATCCCGTAGTCGTGGAACACCATCCCGCTGCCGCCCACCCAGCAGGCCAGACCGATCACGACGAGGAGGAGGACGTTCATCGCGAGGCCGGCCCGCGGGACGGACACCCAGCGGGCCAGGATCAGGGCCGCCGGGAACCCGGCGAACAGGAAGAACCGCGGACCCCAGCACCACGACCCGGACCAGCACCACCACCGGCCGTACACGAGCACCAGCCCGACCAGGAAGGCGAGCCAGACGCGGTACAGGAGTCGGGCCCGGGCGTCGGCGGCCGGGCCATGAGGCCCGGCCGGGTACGGGAGGAACAAGCCGGGCGCGTAGAACACCAACCCCTTGCCGAACGAGAACAGGACGGAGAGGACGCCGAAGACGATCGGGTAGCAAAACCCCTCCTGACCCGAATACGGCAGGGCGTTCGGGAAGAGGTTCCGGTCTCGCTCGTACCCCGCGTTTAACGGGTCGCCCCGGCGGAGGTAGTTCTCGGCGAACATCAGCCCGGCCGCGACTCCGACCGCGAGCAGATACCGGAACCGCCGGCGGTCAACGCAGAGGACCAGGACCGCGCACCCGAAGGCCGGAATGGTCGCCGGGGTGCTCGCCACCCCGAGCAGCATGACCGGCCAGCCCCACCAGGCCCGGCGGACGGCCACCGCGGCCAGCCCGACCCCGACGGCCGCCGCCGTGAACACCTCCCCCATATAGTTCATCAGGTTGTGCGGGAACATCGATCCGAGTGCCAGGGCGACCAGGAACCGCACCCGCTCCCGCTCCCCGACCGCCCCGCGGAGCAGCCACCCGAGGACGAAGAGCGAACCGATAAAGACCACCCGGTTAAACAGAAAGAGACACCCCGACGTGTCCCCAACCCACCGCCCGATGAACCACAAGGGGCTCGAGACAAGTGGTCCGTACAGCGAATACCGGGTCTCGGTCAGCCGGCCCTCGCCGAGCAATTGCCCGAGCGAGTCGGCCCGGACCTGCGCGTCCATGGCCGGGAGAAACGGGAGTCCCCAGAGGACGACCACGGCGGCGGCCAGCAGCAGGTATCCGAATATCGGTATGTCGAATTTGCGACTGATTAGACTGGTCAACGGTCGCAATACGGAACGGGCGGGTGCCGAGACGCCGGGGCCGGGTGTGTCGGACTGCATGATGGCTACCGAGAACCGCTCTGCCGCGGCCGCTGCCCGCATCCCCGTGGGCGTGTCAGGAGAATCCGTTGTAACACACCGCCGGACGGCCCACAACCTTCCCGCCCGCTGATCCGGACCGAATCGCCGGCCGGGAACGAAAAACCCCCCGCGGGCACAAAGCGCCGCGGGGGGTGGTTGTCGCCCGATGGCCGGATCATCCGGCGACGTCGCCGGCCAGCTTGGCCAGAACCTCGTGCGTGAGCGCGAACGCGACCTGCTCACGGCCCGGGACCGCCTGGGCGGCGGCGTAGCGGCGGACGACCGCCCGGGTCAGCCCGTGGAGCCGGACCTCGTAATAGGCGAGTTTCCCGCCGCGGGCGGACGGGGCCTCGCTCCGCAGGACGGCTTCGTCGCGGGCGGCGTCGACCTCGTACACCTTCAGGTCTTCCACCAGCCCGCTCACCCGGCCGGCCACGGCGGCAGCCCAGTCCTTGAGGGCGAGCCCGGCGGGGGCGTCGGCGGTGCGGGTCAGGGTCAGCTCCCACACCAGGCAGGAGAGCGAATCGGCCTTGTCCGCGGCGACGTGGACGGCCCACCCGGCGTCCGCGAACTCTTCGGACCAGGTGTGCCGCCCGCCGCCGGCGGGCCGCCAGTTACTTAGTCTTGGCAGGAGGAGTTCGGCGAGCGTCATCGGCGCCTCCGATTACTTGCTGGGTGTGGTCGGTACCGTCGAAGCTCAGCACCGTCGGCTGGCCGTCTACGATCGTTTCCAGGTGGACCGGGCGGGCCCAGATGTATTGTACGTTCAACAGCGTGTCCCGCGCCTCGTCCATCTTCAACTCTACCCCATTATGCTCGTGTCGCAACAGCAGTTCGCCGCGGTTGCGGTGGTTCCCGTCCACGACGTAGATCCACGGCTTGCCGAAGTTCGTCAGGCTGAACAGCAGCCGCTGCTTGACCTTCTGGAACTCCCGGGACTCGATCACGTAGTTCTTGGTCTGGTCCTGGTAGTTGAACGAGAACAGTTTGTGATCCCGGCAGAACTCCGGGGTCAGGAACGTGTCGATGAACGTGATGTCGTTGTGGACCCGGCGGGCCTCGAACACCTTCTGCCGGCCGAGCCCGAGCTGTTTGTCCCAGGTCCGCTTCCGGTCCATGTCCTCGCAGGTCTCCCACTCCGGGCCGAACTGCCCCATGTTCCACCGCCGCTCGACGTCCCGGAGCAGTTCGATCCCGAGCTTGTACGGGTTGAGCCGGCGGGAGCTGGTGGCCATCGTCCCGGAGTGGTGGTCGGCGTAGTCGATCACCTCCGACGGCTGGAGCACCTTCTGGGTCATGATGGTGCTGTGCCAGAACGAGGCCCACCCCTCGTTGATGATCTTCGTCTGGGCCTGGGGGTAGAAGTAGTACGCCTCGTCCCGGACGATGCTGAGCACGTCCCGCTGCCAGTTCTTGAGCGGGGCGTGCTCGATCAGGAACAGGAGCACGTCCTTCTCCGGCCGCTCGGGGAAGTGCGTCACCCGCTGCTGGTCCTTGAGCTGCTTCCGCTCGTCCTCGGCGGCCTTGATCTGGTCCGGGGGGTTGATGTAGTCGGCCATGTACCCCTTGGCCTTGAACCGCGTGGCCCGGTGCTCGTCGGCGTCCTCCGTCGCGGCCGGGGAGAAGTCGTACTTCGACTGGTCGTCGCGCCGCTTGATGGCGACCGAGTGGATGTCGATCAGGTCGTCGACCGACATGCACTTGTCCATGAACCCCTCGACCTCGTCCTCCCCGAACCGCTCGACGTACCGGCGGATGCGGGCGGCGTGGTTGGCGATCTCGTCCATCATCTTCCGGGTCGTGTGGGCGAAGTAGGCGTTGTTCTTGAAGAAGTCGCAGTGCCCGTACACGTGCGCCATCACCAGCTTCTGGTCGACGGTGTGGTTGCACCGCATCAGGTAGGCGTAGCACGGGTCGTTGTTGATCACCATTTCGTAGATCTTCGACAGCCCGTACTCGTAGCCCTTCTTCAGCTCCTCGTACTGCATCCCGAACGACCAGTGCGGGTACCGGGTCGGGAACCCGCCGTAGGCGGCGATCTCGTTCAGGTCGTCGGCGTCCACCACCTCGAAGATGGTCTCGAAGAAGTCGAGCCCGTACTCCCGGGCGTACCCCTCGATCTCGTCCTTCAGCACCCGCAGGTGCGGCGGGAGGTTCGTGTTGTAGAAGCCGAGCTGGGTCATTGTCGGTCCTCCGCCGGGGCGGCCCGGGGTCAGGTCAAGAAGCCGTTTTGTGTGTACACCCAGAGGAAGAACACCTGGGCGGCGGACGCCGCCGCGGCCCAGGCCCACCGCAGGTATTTTATCCCCGGGAGGTCCGCGGCCTCGAACGCCGCGGGGTAGGCCGACAGGACGACCCGCTCGATGCTCAGGAGGGTTCCGGTGGACAGCGCCTGGGCGACGGGGGCGAGGATCAGGGTGCCCCAGAGCGGGCCCCGCCGGACCCAGCCGCGAACCCCGAGCGCGAGCACGGCCACGAGGACGACCGGCTTGACGGCCCCGAGCGGGGATTGCGGCCGGAACAACGCATCGGCCGCCGCCACCCCGCTGCGGACCACCCCCCCGAGGCCGGGCGGCTCCCGCCCCCAGGCGGCGTGCGCCCGGAAGTGGGCGCCGGGGTCGCCCACCGCGACGGCCAGGTACGCCGCGAACAGGGCGATACCGGCCGCGGCCCCGGCCACAACCAGCCACGCCCCCCGCGACGGCCAGGCCCGCCCGGCGGCGGATTCGAGCAGGAGCCCCAGCGGCAGGGCCAGGGCGGTGAGCCGGGCGGTGGCCGCTACCATTATCGCGGCCCCGGCGGTGGCCGGGCGACGGTCGTACCACGCCAGCAGCGCGGCCCCGCTGGCCGCCAGGAACAACGACTCCTGGTACGGGGCCGAAAAAAAGTAGGCGAACGGGTAGGTCACCAGGAAGACGCAGCCCCACCAGACGGTCTGGTGGTTCCGGGTCACCCGCAGCGCGGCCCGACCGGCGCACGCCAGACCGAGTACGAACGCCACGTTCGGGATCACCAGGCCGGCCAGCAGGGGGTTCAGCCCGACCCAGGCGGCGGCGGCGATACACGCGGGCAGCAGGGGGAGGAAGGCGGCCGTCGACGCTTCCCGCGGGTCGTACTGATACCCCTCGCGGGCGATCCGATTATACCAGTGGGCGTCGAACCGATACCACGGCTCGACCCAGGGCACGGGCCCGTTGCGGACCGTCTGGCTGAACGCGACCTGCTCGGGCTCCCAGTGCGGCCCCGGACCGGCCGGAGCCACCGCCAACCCGGCGGACACGACCACCACCCGGCTGACGGCGGCGAAGGCCAGAAGCCGACCCCAGGTCGGGGCCGGCCACCCGGCCGGGTCGATCCCGGCCTTTGGGTCGCCCCCGGCTGCCGTCGGCGGAGCAATCGGCATCACACGACCCCGCGTCCGGCGGGCCCCGAACCAGTCTTGTTACTTACGCGCGACGATCAGGCGGCGGAGAGTGGCGGCTCGTCCCGGTGTCCCCGGACCTCTCGGCCCGGTATCCCGTCCTCCCGCCACCGGCATGTCGGCGACCGGTACCCGATCCGCTAGCGCGGACAGTTTCGGACGGCCGCCGAACCCGCCGTACTCGCCGCTCTTGAACACGGTTGTCCCCCGAGATCCTCTCACCGCCCCGTCTTGAGGAACTCCTTGATGCTCCCGAGGATCGCGTCCCGGTCCGGGATGCGGCTGACGACCACGTTCTCGTGCTCGTCGGCCAGCTCGTTGACGTGCTCGAAGAACTCCCCGCTCCCGTACGGCGATTCCACCTGCCCGTACCCGAACAGGTTCAACTTCGGCAGGAGCTGTTTGCCGAGCAGGTCCATGCACTTCGGCACGTCGTCGCCCCAGTTGTCGCCGTCCGAGAAGTGGAACGCGTACACGTTCCAGTCGGCCACCGGGTACCGGGCGTCGACGATCTTGTTGCACAGTTCGTAGGCCGAGCTGATCTTCGTCCCGCCGCTCTCCCGGGTGTGGTAGAACGTGTTCTCATCTACCTCGGCCGCGACCGCGTCGTGGATGATGTACACCGTCTCGACGCCCGTGTAATGCTTCTTGATCCAGGTGTCGATCCAGAACGCCTCGATCCGGACGATCTCCTTCTGCTCGTCGGTCATCGACCCGGACACGTCCATCATGTAAATGATGCAGGCCACGCTGTCCGGCTTCGGGACCTCTTTCCAGCTCCGGTACTGCTTGTCTTCCCGGACCGGGATGACGATCGGGTCCGAGGGGTTGTACTGCCCGGCCGCGATCTGCCGCTTAAGGGCCCGCTTGAAGGTCCGCTTGAAGTGCTTCAACGACTCCGGGCCGACACTCCGGATGCTGGTGTACTTGTCCTTCTCGGTGACCACGTTCTTCTTCCCCCGCGGCTCGATCCGCGGGAGGGCCAGCTCCTCGCCCAGAATCTCGGCCAGCTCCTCCATCGTCAGGTCGACTTCGAGGATGTGCCCGCCCGGGCTGTCGCCGGCCTGCGGGTCCCCGTCGCCGTCCTGGGGCTGGGTGAGTGGTTGCCCCGGCTGGCCGTCCCCGACCCCGACCCCGCCGGAGTTCTTCTTCCCGTACCGGAACTGCGGGAGGTTGATCTGGGGGAGGGGGATCGACACCAGGTCGTTCCCCTTCTTCCCGATCATCTCCCCGCGGCTGATGTACTTGGAAAGGTTGCTCTTCACCTTCCCGCGTACCAGCTTGCGGAACCGCTGCAGGTCTTGTTCGATCTTCTGTCCCACGGCGGGTAGCCTCGGTGAGCGAAATCAATCCCTCTACCGGAATCGTACCAGATGACAAGTGCCCCGGAGAAGCTGAGCCGGACTTTCGGGCCGGTACGACCCGGGGCGACCTGGGTCGCAAAAAAAGCCCACCCACCGGAGTGGGTAGGCTTCTCTAGAGTTGTCACCGCCGGGGGATGGAAGGATGGGGGTGCCCTGAGCCGCACCATCCAATGCTTATGGCTGCTGCTTCCGCCCTGACCAGGTTCACACCTTCAGGTCGGTCAGGCCCCCACCCCTCCAAACCCCGGCGGGATGTATGTCGTACCGCGGCGGGGAACGCCGCGGGAGGCTTACTACCTTGTCCGAACTCGGGCGGGCCGAACCCCGCCCCCGGGTCTATCCGGGCCCGTCCGCCCGGCACGGTTTGCCGGGGGGATCGGCCTTACTTCTTGGTCTGACCCCGGGCGAAAATGCTCGCCACGAAGTTCAGGATGTCGGTGGCACTCGATTCATTATACCCGTAGTTCCGGATCAGGCGACTCTTCACCACGTCGATTTTTTCCTGGGTCGCCTTGTCCACCACGTTCGAGACGATCGAGCTGAGCTTGATCGAGTCCTTCTGGTCCTCGAACAGCTTCAGTTCCAGGGCCTTCTGGAGCCGCTCGTTCGTCTTGTAGTCGAACTTCTTCCCGTCGATCGCGAGGGCCCCGATGTAGTTCATGATCTCCCGGCGGAAGTCGTCCTTGCGGCCCTCCGGGATGTCGATCTTCTCCTCGACCGACCGCATCAGCCGTTCGTCCGGCTCCTCGTAGTTCCCGGTGTACCGGTTGCGGACTTTCTCCCGCTGGGTGTAGGCCCGGACGTTGTCCATGTAGTTCCCGCACAGCCGGATCAGGGCGTCCTCGTCGGCCGCGATCGCCCGCTGGACCTCGTTCTTGACGATGTCCTCGTACTCCTCCCGGACGACCGACAGGAGTTCCTTATAGTGCCGGTACTGGTCCTCGTCCTTGATCAGCGAGTGGTGCCGGAGGCCGTCTTCCAGCTCCTTCATGACCATGAACGGGTTGATGTTGTCCTCGTCCGGGTGGGCGACCAGGGCGTTCGAGATCTTGTCCTGGATGTACCGCGGGCTAATCCCGAGCATCCCCTCGGCCGCCGCGTCCCGCTTCAGTTCGATGACGTTGTCCTCGGTGAACCCGGGCAGGGTCTTCCCGTTGTACAGCTTCATCTTCTGGAGCACGCTGAGGGAGGCGTGCTTGGGCGGGGTGAGCCGGGTGAGAACGGCCCACATGGCGGCCACCTCCACCGTGTGCGGGGCGATGTGCTTGCCCTTCACCTTGGCGGTGTTGAAGTCCTTCTCGTAGATCTTCACCTCGTCCCGCAGCCGGGTGACGTACGGGATGTCGATCTTCACCGTCCGGTCCCGGAGGGCCTCCATGAACTCGTTGTTCTGGAGCCGCCGGTACTCGGGCTCGTTGGTGTGCCCGAGGATGACCTCGTCGATGTCCGTCTGGGCGAACTTCTTCGGCTTGATCTTGTGCTCCTGGGAAGGACCGAGCAGGTCGTAGAGGAACGCCACGTCGAGCTTCAGCACCTCGATGAACTCGACGATCCCGCGGTTGGCGATGTTCAGCTCGCCGTCGAAGTTGAACGCCCGGGGGTCGCTGTCGGACCCGTACTCCGCGATCTTGCGGTAGTTGATGTCGCCGGTGAGTTCGGTGCTGTCCTGGTTCTTCTCGTCCTTCGGCTGGAACGTGCCGATCCCGATCCGGTCCTTCTCGCTCAGGGCGAGCCGGTACACCCTGACCTCGTGGTCGAGCATCTTCAGCCAGTCGCCGTCGTACTTCGGCAGCCGGGCCTTGAACTCGTACCGGCTGAACGGGCTGAGGTCGCCCTTGATTCGGATGTCGTACGAGTGCGGCCGGGCCTGCCCGTTGAGCATCTCAAGCAGCTTCGCCCGGTGCTCCTCGGGCACGAGCTGGAGCGGCTCGCCGTGCATCGGGTCCTTCACCCAGGTCCCGTCCGGCCCTTTCCAGGAGAACGAGAACAGCATCCCGGCGTCGGTCCGGCTGTACTCCTCCAGGCCCCGCTTGAGCAGCCGGGCGATGGTGGACTTGGCCGACCCGACCGGGCCGTGCAGGAGGATCACCCGCCGCTCGGTCCCGTACCCGAGGGCGGCGCTCTTGAACGTGTTCACCAGCTGCATCAGCGGCCGGTCGAGGCCGTAGATCCCGTCGGCGTGCCGGGACGCGAACTCGGTGAAGAACTTGTACCGGGTGAGCTTGTCCTTGTTCTCGTAGATGTCCTCGACCCCGTGGACGAGGATCATGTCGTAGAGCCGCTGGTACGCCGTCCGGGTCACCTCCGGGTGGTCGAGGACGGTATTGAGGTACTCCTGGAACGACCCCTCCCAGTGCAGTTTCCTGAAATCGGTGAGGTCGATTTGGTGGCGCAGGCTGTCGAGAATTGCCGTGGCGTTGGCCATGGGGTGTGGTTCCTCCGTCGGGGCGCGCGATCGCGCCGGGTGTCGGGCTCCGCCCGGCCGCGCCCTGGGAAGGGTGAGGGGCACGGGCCGCCCGGACTGGTTCGGCCGACAGGGCGGCCGGGGTTGCACGGGCGGGATCGCGGGAGGGGAAGTCGTCCGGTCCGCCCCCGATGAATCGGGGGAAAGGGCCGCGTCAGATTACCCGGTCACCCCACCCGGTTCAAGAGGTGGAACCGGCTCTGACGCAAGCCGTCGGTTATCAAGCTAATGCATTCTACCCCCGCCCCCCGGGCGATCCAAGTGAAGATGCCGCGCCCGCCGGGAGGCGTGCCGGGGCGCGCAACGTCCTCTTCTGGGGACGTCCCGTGGGTATACCGCCCGGACACTTCCCGGGCGGACAATAACCTGGGCTAGGCGCCGCCCGGCCGGACCGGGTAGACCTCGTATCGCCCCGGCCGGGGCCGGGTTTTCTCCACGGAACAGGGGACACATCCGATGCGAAACTTGCTCGCACTCGTCGGGGCCTTGGTGATCGGCTTCGGCGGGCTCGGTTGGTACATGGGCTGGTACCAGATCCACATCGCCAAGACCCCGGAGGGGAATATCCGGGTTGAGACCGACGTCGACACCAAGAAGGTGACCCAGGACTCGGGCACGGCATTGAAGCAGGTAGGGACGTTCGTGGGCGAGAAGATGGATCAGGCGGGCCAAACTGCGCAGGCCGGCCAGCAGCCGACCCCGGGTACGACCCCCGGCCCGGCCGCCCCGCCGACCACGAACCCCCAGTCGCGGGACACCGGCCTGTGGCTATTCGGCCACGACATCACCCCGAAGACTGGAAAGTAAGATCGGTCACCCCCGGCGGGGGTGACCGCGTGGCGCGAACCTTCGACGGCCGCGACGGGTCTGAACCCGTTGCCGGCCGTTTTTTCGTAGTGTACGGTTGACATCCGTATACTGAACGGCGATCTCCTCCGGATTCGCCCCCTCGATCGGCCGCCCCTTTCCCGCGAGGAGGTTCCGTCGATGGAACTGATCGAGTCGCGGTCGGTTTTCTCTCCCGCCACCGGGTTCATCCGCCGCGGGGGGTTCGAGTGGACGTGCAACCCGTACGTCGGATGTACGTTCGGCTGCTCCTATTGCTACGCCATGTTCCTGCCCCAGAACCGGCGACCGGTCGAGGACTGGGGGCGCTGGTTCAACGCCAAAAGGAATGCGGCCGAACTCGCCCGGAAGCAGGCCCACAAGGTGGCCGGCGCGAGCGTGTACATGTCGAGTGTGACCGACCCGTACCAGCCCGCCGAACGGAGCCTGATGCTGACGCGGGGGGTCCTTGAAGCCGTGCTCCCGCACCAGCCGCGGCTGACGATCCAGACCCGCGGGCCGCTCGTCGCTCGCGACGTGGACGTCCTCAAGCAGTTCCGCAGCGTCCGCGTGAACATCTCCATTCCAACGGATTCGGAGCGGGTGCGGCGGCTGTTCGAGCCCAAGGCCCCGCCGCTCGATCGCCGGTGGGAAGCGGTCCGCGAACTGCGTGCGGAAGGCGTGCCGGTCGGCGTCTGCATTACCCCGACACTGCCGATCGAAGACGTGGACGGGTTCGCGACCCACCTGACCGTGATCCGGCCCGATGTGCTGGTGTGCCAGGACTTTCACGACGCGGGCGGGCGGTTCGGGGCCGATACCGGTGAGGAAGCCCGCCGGCTCCTCGCCGAGATCGGTTGGGGACCGGGCGACTACCGCCGGTTCGTGGCCCGCCTGCGGCAAAACCTGTTGGTCTACGAGGGCGAGTCCGGGTTCTTCCCGCCGCCGAAAGTGGAAACGGGAGCGGTAAGCCCGGCCGGTCTGTTCGATACGGTCGGTTGAGTTACCGCCGGCGGACCGGCCCGGTTCGATTTTCCTTCGACCGGTGTGAAATCAGCGCCGGGCATCGGCGTCTCACAGATGGTTCTCACCCGGTTCGACTCCCGCACAACGGGTACGGTCACGTCGAACCCCGGGTCATTTCTCTTGCCTCTCCCGGGAGCAGGTCCATGCGCCGCCTCTCGCCGACCGGCCAGCGTCGCCTCTTCGGGCTGGGAGTGCTCGGGCTCGGTGCCCTGGTCGTGTACTGGAACTTCTTCTCGGACGGGCTCCCTATTTTCTGGGGGCCGTCGGCAAGCGCGGCCGAAATGGCTGCCGGCCGGGACCTGTTCGAACACGAGTGGACGCCGAACGACCCGCTCGCCCACGGGGACGGGCTCGGCCCGGTGTTCAACGCCAGATCGTGTGCCGCGTGCCACTTCCAGGGCGGCCTCGGGGGCGGGGGCGGGGTCGAGCACAACGCGGTCGGGTACGAGGTGTTCCCCCGCCCCGGCGACCCGACCTTCCACACCGGCACGATCCACAACTTCAGCGTCGACCCGGCCCAAAAGGAGTCGACCGGGACACTCCGGACGCTGTTCCCGGTGATCAAGGGGCGGACCATCCAGTCCGGCTCGCCGAATTGCCCGTCCACAACCGTCATCCCCGAATTCGACCCGGTCCGCACCCAGTCCGTCCAGGCGACGGCCCTGTTCGGCGCCGGGTGGGTGGACCTGATCTCCGACCGGGCGATCCTTCGCAACGCCCGGAACCGGGGCGTTCGCGGGGCCGTCCGGGAACTGGGCCTGGATTTCGGCGGGGTCCCGCCCGGCCGGGTCCGGCGGGTCGCTGGAGGGGTCGGGAAGTTCGGGTGGAAGGCCCAGTTCGCCAGCCTGGAGGAGTTTGTCGCCGCCGCGTGCGCGAACGAACTCGGGCTCGGCACCCCGTCGACCGAACAGGCAAAGCCGCTGGCCGCCCCGGACCGGTCCGCCACCCCGGACCTCGACCGGAAGCAGTTCCGGGCACTGGTGGCCTTCGTCAAGACGTTGCCGAAGCCGGTCGAGGCAATGCCCGACCTTCCCGCCGGGCGGGAGGCGGCGACCCACGGGAAGGAACTCTTTGCCACCATCGGGTGTGCCACCTGCCACGTCCCGGACCTCGGCGGGGTGAAGGGCGTCTACAGCGACTTCCTGCTGTACACCCTTGATGACCCCCCGCCCCCGGGCGGCGGGGGAGGTTACGGGCCCGAGCCGCCACCGCAACTCCAGCTTGCTTCGCGGCCGGACGACGAGCCGCGGCCGGACGAGTGGAAAACCCCGGCCCTCTGGGGCGTCGCGGACTCGGCCCCCTACCTCCACGACGGCTCCGCGGCTACAGCGCACGACGCGATCCTGCGGCACCGCGGCGACGCCAGGAGCGTGAGCGAGAAGTACCGATCGCTCACCCCGGGCGATCAGGCGGCCGTGGTTTCGTTCCTCACGACGCTGAAAGCCCCGCCCGACGCCCCGAAACTGCGTGACCCCTCGATTACCAAACTGGCCCGCCGGTGAATTTACCCCGAGATCCGAACCGCGGCGGGGCGTCCCCCGCCAACCGGCCGACGAAGGCCGACCTGCTCGCCGCGGTGAACAAGACCGTTCCCGATGTGATCGCCCCCGGGCTGAAGGTGCTGTTCTGCGGCATCAACCCGGGGCTGTACACGGCTGCCATCGGTCATCATTTCGGCCGGCCCGGGAACCGCTTCTGGCCGGCCCTCTACGCGGCCGGGTTCACGCCCCGCCTGCTCGACCCCTCCGAAGAGCTGGGGCTACTCCCTCTCGGCTTCGGGATCACGAACGTGGTCGAGCGGGCGAGCGCAGCGGCCGACGATCTCACCGCCGCCGAACTGACCGCCGGGGGGAGGCGGCTGAAGACCCGGGTGAAGCGGTTCCAGCCGCGGTATCTCGCCGTGCTCGGAGTCGGGGCCTACCGGGTCGCGTTCGCGAAGCCGAAGGCGACGGTGGGGCTCCAGGACGAACCGATCGGCGAGACGAAGGTGTGGGTCCTCCCGAACCCGAGTGGGCTGAACGCCCACTACCAGGCCGGGGCTCTCGCGGATGTGTTCCGGGCGTTACGCGAGGCCGCCTCGGACGGTTAGAGAAAACGGCACGCCGGGCGTGACCTACGAGCCTGGACTGTCTTTCGTGGGGCATGCCCGGCGTGCCGGGCTCGCTTGGGCGCAACCGGTTGGGCTCGCGAGCGACCCGGCTGTTTTCGGGAGGTTTAGGTCCTCGGATCTGGGGGCCTGCACCGGTCTGGCGACCTTAGAACTGGTCACATCTCGGCGCACCCGATTCGGTCGATAAACTGTGTCGGGGGGGGTATTTCGGAGCTCATGACACGGAGGTCAGGATGGCCGTCTGCTTAACCCGGGGTGAG
>JAQGHQ010000215.1 GCA_028288765.1 Gemmataceae bacterium
GCCATCGGGAGCTCGGGGAGCCGGGGATGCGGTCGGGCGAGACGCGCAAAACGAAAAAGATCATGATGGAGATGTCAAGATGGGCAGTTTGGCCAACTCGCCACCATACAGCCCGGGAATCGCTGCAAACCCTGCCATTCCCTGCCACCACCCGGGCTCCCGCCGGTCCGTCGGCCGATTCTGCCGACCGAACCCAATTCCCGGGGACGTTCTGCCTCGTGTCGGGGCGACCGCCTAACGCCCGCCGGCCCGGGGGTCGATTCTGCCGAACGAACCCAATTCGGACGGGCGGAGCCAGTCCGCGGACGGGAGTGCCGGCACCGGTCTGGCGACCGGTGCCACCAGGGGAGAACCCGGTCGCTCGCGAGCCCGACCGGTTACGCCCCTATCAATACAGCCAGAATCGATCGACACGCGCGATTGCAGATCGTGGACCGGGATGCGATAATCAGTCCACCTCGATCCCCCACCGGGAGTCCCACCTTGCCCCGGTTCGAGACTCGGCAGTACTGGTTGATCCTCACCGCCGTCTTCGCCACAGTCGCCATTGCGACGGGCGAGCGCGTGACGGCACGAGACCGTCTCACGCTCAAAGGTCACTCCGGCTGGGTCGCCAGCGTCGGTTTTTCGCCGGACGGAAAGACCCTGGCGACCGCCAGCGCCGACAAGACCGTGAAGCTGTGGGAGGTGGAATCCGGGAAGGAACTCGCCACGCTCACGGGGCACACCGATTCCGTCGCGGCCGTCACCTTCAGTCCCGACGGGAAGACTCTGGCCACCGGCAGTTACGACCACACCTCGAAGGTATGGGAAGCCACGACCGGCCGCGTTCTCAACACCCTGACCGGCCATAAAGGGGTGGTGATGTCGGTCGCCTTCAGCCCGGGTGGTCGGACGCTGGCCACCGGCAGCATCGACTCCACCATCCGGCTCTGGGACGCGACGACCGGCCGGGAGACGGCCGTCCTCGCGGGACACAAGTCGTGGGTCAACGCCGTGGCGTTCAGCCCGGACGGCAAGACTATCGCTTCGGGTAGCTCCGACAACACCGTCCGGTTGTGGGAAGTCGGCGAGGGCAAGGAGGTGCGAGTCCTGCGGCCGAAAGCAGCCGAGATCCGTTCGATCGCATTTTCCCCGGACGGTAAGCAGCTCGCCGCCGGGACCCGGTACGGCGTCGTGAAGGTCTGGGACGCCGCCGCCGGCGACGAGGTCGCCTCGCTCAAGGGTCATGCGGGCGACGTCTGGGCTGTCGCGTTTGCTCCGGACGGCAAGACCCTCGCGACCGGCGACGGCGACTGGAACCGCCCCGGCGACGTCCGGCTCTGGGACACGAACGGGTGGAAGGAGCGGACGAGCCTGCGGCACACGGGCGAGGTGTTGAGCCTTGCATTCGCCCCGAAGGCACCGGTTCTCGCCGCCGGGAGCTGGGACAAAACCGTGAAACTCTGGGACCTGGCCGACCGATGAACCGTCTGTTCCTCACTCTGCCGCTGGTAGCTCGGCCATCCCGGGCGCGTTACTCTAGTGCCTGTACCTTTCCCTCCCCATCCGCGGACCCGGGCACACCCGGACGGGCCGCACCCTCCTCCCTGGGAGTCCTCGCATGTTCGACCGGACCCGCACCCGCCGCGAAATGCTCACCGACATCGGCCGCGGAATGTTCGTCGCCGGTCTCGGGGCCGGTGTCGCCGCCGACCTCGGACTCGCCCCCGCCTGGGCCGGGGACGACCCCGGCGCGGTCACCTTCGGCGACCTCGAACCGCTGGTCGCGTTCATGCAGGAGACGCCCGCGGACAAGATCCTACCGCGGGCCATCGAGAAGATTCGCGCCGGGACCGACCTGAAACAGCTCGTCGCCGCGGCCGCCCTCGCCAACGCCCGCGCGTTCGGCGGTGAAGACTACGTCGGGTTCCACACCCTCATGGCCCTCGTCCCGGCGTTCCACATGTCGGCCGAGGAGAAGACGGAGGCCCGTAAGCCGCTCGCCGTCCTCAAGGTGCTCGTCCGCAACGCCGGCCGCCTCCAGGAAGCGGGTGCCGCCAAGACCGCGGTCCTCAAACCGGTCAAGCCCGGCGCCCCCGCCAAGGACCGGCCGGGCGGGGACCAGCTGCGGGACCAGGTCCGCAACCGCGACCTGGCCGGGGCCGAAGGGACATTCGCGGCCCTGGCCGGAGGCTCGCCGGAAGACGCCCTCAACACCCTGATGGTGATGGTGGACGACGCCGCCGAGGTCCACCGGGTCGTCCTCGTCTCCCGGTCGTGGGACCTGCTCGACTTCGTCGGCCGGGAGCGGGCGCACACGATGCTCCGCCAGTCCGTCCACTACTGCGTCAAGGGCGAGCAATCGGGCTATGTGAAGGCCTTCGCTCAGATTCGGGAGCTGTTGCCCAAACTGCTCGACCAACACAAGCTCCTGGCCCGGCCGACGGGCAATCGGACGGCGGACGACGCCTGGGTCGCCCGGCTCGCCGAAACCATCTTCAAGGGCACGCCGGAGCAGGCCGCGGAGGCGGTGGCCGTCGCCCTGGCCGAGGGGTTCGACCCGGGCTCGATCGGCGAAGCCGTCTCCCTCGCCGCCAACCAGCTCGTGCTGCGCGACGAGGGCCGGCCGAAGGAGTGGGCCCAGCCGAACAAGCCTCCCGGGAGCGTCCACGGCGATTCGATCGGGGTCCACGCCTGCGACTCGGTGAACGCCTGGCGGAACATCGCCCGGGCCGGCGACACCCGCACCCGCGTCTCGAGCCTGGTCCTCGGGGCGTACCAGGTCGCCCGGGACCGCGGGGTGCGCGGCGACCTGTTCGCCAAGTGGGACCCGTACCCGCGGCCCGAGCACATGGAAAAGGTCAGGGGTATCCCGGCCGACGCGCTGCTCAAGGAGCTCGGCGGGGCCATCCGGGAGAAGGACCAGGGCCGGGCGGCGGCGATCACCCAGCGGCTCGGCGAGGAGAAGGCCACCCCGGCGGACGTCTTCGCCGTCCTCCGCGACTTCGCGGTGAGCGAGGACGGGGCGTTGCACGCCGAGAAGTTCTACCGCACGACCGTCGAGGACTACACCGCCGCCCGGTCGGCGTTCCGGTGGCGGCGGGTGGTGGCTCTGGCACGGGTGACCGCGAGTGCCTACGGCTATCCCGCCCCCGGGTTCAAGGATGCGTGTGGGTTGCTGAAGACGAGCTGATCCGGCTGCCCGCACGCCGCCCAAACCGCTTGGTTCGTAGACGCATCGAGACCCCCGGGTTCGTTCGAGACGCGGGGGTCTTCTCTTTCCTCCTTACACCCGCTACCGCGGTACACAACTTGCTTCTTCTCGTTGATTGTCCTGGTCTCGGGGGGGAAAGACATGGCTCGCGGGGTGATCTTCGACGTCGACGGCACCCTGGTCGATTCGGTAGACCTCCACGCGCGGGCGTGGGAGGAGGCGTTCCGGCACTTCGGATTCACCGTCCCCTACCCCCTCATCCGCGAGCAGATCGGGAAGGGATCAGACCAGCTGTTACCCGCCCTGCTCCCGAAAGACGTGGTCGAGGAAATCGGAACGAAGATCGACGAGTTCCGCAGTGATCTCTTCAAGCGCGAGTACCTTCCGCAGGTGCGGGCTTTCCCCTCCGTCCGCGACCTGTTCGAGCGGATCAGGTTCGACGGGGCCAAGATCGCACTCGCGTCGTCTGCCAAGGGCGACGAGTTGGAGGTGTACATTCGGATCGCCGGGATCGGCGACCTGATCGATGCGGCGACCTCGTCCGCCGACGCCGGCCGGTCGAAGCCCTACCCGGACATCTTCAAGGCGGCGGTGGCGATGCTCCGCGGAATCGACCGGTCTCGAACGATCGTGGTCGGCGACACGCCCTACGACGCCGAGGCGGCAAAGGCGGCCGGGCTCGAGACGATCGGGTTGACGTGCGGCGGGTGGGCGCCCGAGAAACTCCGGGCCGCGGGGTGTATTGCCGTCTATCGCGACCCGGCCGAACTGTTGAAGGAATACGAACGGACGCCGCTGGGGGCGGACGAATGACCTGATGCCCTGTCGATCTCCAGACACGCCTGGACTAACGTTATCTAATCTATTTGTGCGAGTGTGTGCCGGGTGATGCTCGTCTCCTGAGTATCCTCCCGCCTCCCGGCCAATGCCCTCCGGTCCGGCCCTTATCACTGAATCCGATTGTCAACCCCGGCGCCTGCCGAGATACTTGAAAGGGAAGCGATCGGGTCGGCGGACACGAGCCCCGCCGTCACGGGGGGCTTCGAGCCATCTCTCCCTTTTGCTCGCGGGGGGATCAGCATGCGCACGTTGCGATTGCTCGTTGTCGCGGTCGTCGGCGCCGGGCCGGCCGGGCTACTCGCCGCCACCCACGGCCTCGCGGACGACCGGGGCCCGGTCCCGCCGGAAGCAGACCTGGACAAGGCCCAGGAGACTGTCCGGGCGTTGTTCAAGGCCGAGTTCACCAGGACCAAGGCGGCCGATCGGCTTGCCCTCGGGACAAAGCTATTCCAGCAAGCCCAGGAGACGAAGGACGACCCGGCCGCCAGGTTCGTCCTCCTCCGGGAGGCCCGCGACCTCGCGGCCAAGGCCGCCGAGCCGCTCGGAGTAATCCGGGCGGCCGACGAGATGACCACCCACTTCGCCCTGCGCCCCGGCGAGGCCCTCGTCCCCGCCATTGACACGCTCGTCAATATGTCCATCAGCACCACCCAGGCCAAACTCACCGCCGAAGTGCTCATGGGTGCGGCCGACGAAGCCCGGTTCGCGGGCGAGTGGGACACCGCCCTGGTGATCCTGAAGGGGGGCCTGGCCGCCGGGGTGAAGGCCCCCGGGGTCGGCCTGGGGGACCGTCTCCGGTCCAAGGTGAAGGACGCGGAGGCGATGAAGGCCGAGGCCGAGAAGGTCAAGGACGCGGTCGCGGCCCTGAAGGCGGACCCGAAGGACCCCGCGGCGAACCTCGCCGTCGGACGCTTCCTGGCCTTTTTCCGACAGGACTGGGAGGCGGGAATACCGCTCCTCGCGAAGGGATCGGACGAGAAATTGCAGGTAGCAGCGGAGCGGGACGCCAAGGGGACCGGCGGGACGGACGACGACCAGATCGCCGCCGCCGACTCGTGGTACGACCTCGCCGCGACGGCCGATCCGGCTGTCAAGGCGGGCATCCAGATCCGGGCGCACCACTGGTACACCCAGGTCGTCGGCAACCAGTCCGGGCTGAACAAGACCCGGCTGGAGAAGCGGATCGCCGAACTCCAGCCGGTCGTGGACCTCAAGGCGGACCGGACAAGGCTGTGGGCCGCCATGCGGCGGGGGGTGTCCGAGGGGCGGGTGGTGAAAGGGAGCATCGTCGGGGGCGCGTTCGCCCAAAAGACGTTCGAGGAGATGCCGCCCGGGGGCGCGATGTTGATCGGGTTCAACTACACGACGACCAGCAACGGGCGGTCCCCTCACGTCATCCAGCCGATCTACCTGACCCCCCATGGGGAATCGCTCGGGGGGCTCCATGGTGTAGCCGGGAAGGGGGAAAAGGGGATGACCACGAAGGCCCGGGCCGGCTTCGCGGTCGGGGCGATTTATGTCCGCGGGGGCGGCGGGTTCGACGCGTTCAAGCCGATCTATATGCGGATCACCGACACGGGGCTGAACCCGAAAGACAGCTACGACGGCCCCCTCGTCGGCGGGACGGGCGGTGGCGAGGGCACTCTCGGTGGGGACGGCGGGTTCATCGTCGGGTTGCACGGGAAGGTTAACGACAAGGGCAAGATCGAGGCGATGAGCCCGATCAGCCTCGCGCCCACCACGGAGGTCAACCCAACCCCGAAGCGGAAACGGTAGTCCCCGAGAATAGCCGGGCCGCCGCGGCGGCCCGATGCATCTTCGCTACGGCGACTTCCCCGGCAACGGCACCTGTTCGGGATGACCCAGATAAGCAATGAGGTGGCGTGCCTCGTCCGGCTTCAGGCTGTCGAGTAACCCCTCGGGCATGATCGACTGGCTGGTCGGCTTCCGCACCTCAATGTCCGTCTTCGCGATCAGCACGGTGTCGTTCGCGGTCCGGACCGTGAGCCCGTCCGGCGTCTCCCGCAGAATGATCCCCGATACCAGCCGGCCGTCGGCGAGGGTGAAGTTCGTCACCTGGTACTCGCGGGGGACGACCGCGCTCGGGTCGAGGACGTTTTCGAGCAGGTAATCGAGGTTCGCCCGCTGCGACCCGGTCAGGTCTGGACCCACGTCCCCGCCCTCCCCGAACATCTTGTGGCACGCCCCGCAGTGCTTCGCGAACAACACCCGGCCGATCGACTTGTCGGCCGTCTTGACCGAGTCGGGGGTGAGCACGCCCTTCCACTTCGCGATCAGCGCCACCCGCTCCTTCGACGCCGGCTGGATCTTGCCCCACGCCTTTTCGAGCCGCCCGGCGAGCGCCTTGTCGTTCAGCGCGAGGACCTGCCGCGCGGCGGCGGCCGGGATGTCGGCCCGCGGGACACCCCCCTTCTCCACCACATCGAGCAGGGCGTTCGTCCACGCCACCCGGGAGACGAGCGTCTGCACCGCGTCCGTCTTTTCGGCCGGTCCGAACGTCGGGTACGCGGCGAGGATCTTTTCCGGCGTCTTGTCGTCCGGGAACCCGGCGAGCGCCCGGACCGCCGCCCCGCGGACGGCGGGGTCGCCGAGCAACCCGTGAAGCACTGCAGGCAGCCCGTCGATCTTGCGGCGGGCGAGCAACTCGATCGCCGCGGCTCGCGCGGCCGGCGGGGCGGCGGCGTCCACCATCCGCGCCCTGAGATCGGCGATCGCCTTCTGGTTCCCGAACAACACGGCGAGGGCTTCGGCCCGGGTGCGCACCTCGGGCATGTCGGAGGCCGCCAGATCCGGGTAGAGGTCTTTCCACCCGGCCGGCTCGGCCGTCTCCCGGAGCCCGGCCAGTGCGTCCTGAATGCCGGCGAGAACGGGCAGCTGCTTTTCCCCGAGCCCGGCCTCTTTTAGATGCTCGACCAGCCCGGCCAGTTGTGGCCCGCGCTTCTCGGCCGGGGTACTCGCCACGAGATACCGGGCGACGTTCCGGGCGAGGAGCGGGTGCCGGCTCGCGGCGAGCAGGGGCTCCCACTTGTCCGGGTCCCGGGCGAGTACGGACTGGACCGCGTACCAGCCCGCCAGTGCGAGGTTCGGGTCGTCCTCCGGAATCACCCGGCCGGTCAGTTCCCGGGCCACCCGCCCGGCATCCGCCGCGGGCAGCCGCTGGACGGCCCCGGCGACGAACAACAACACGAATTGCGACTCCTCCCGGGCGGTCCTTTTGACCAGGAGGTCGACGACTTCTTTCGCCGGGCGGGCGGGTTCGGCGGCGAGCATCACGGCCCACGCCCGGACGTTGTCGTCGTCGTGCCCGAGCAGGTCGGCGAGGTCCTCCGCGGTCATCCCGCCGACGACGTGGAGAGCCCACACCCCCCGGAGCTTCCACGGGACGTCGTCACTCCCCTTCATCTGCCGTCGCAGTTCCTCGACCGTTGTCTTCTCCAGTTTCCCGGCCGCGGCCCGCTCCTGGAGCACCCGCCGGGCCTGCCGCACCACCCAGTCGTTCGCGTGGATCTGGAGCTTGATCAGTTCCGCGTCCGGGAGTTTCGCGAGGTCGCCCTTCCACGGCTTCGGGGTGCCGTAGACCACCCGGTAGATGCGGCCGTTGGTCGTATCCGCCTTGTCGTAGTTGTGGCACTCGCCGGTGTCCGTCCAGTCGGCGACGTACAGGCCGCCGTCCGGCCCGCACTTCACGGCCAGTCCGCGGAACCACGAATCGTTGGCGAAGAGGAAGTCCGGGGCGTGTTTGGCGACGTACCCGCCCGGGTTCCGTTCCAGGCGGTCGTGGTTGAGGCGGTTCCCGTGGATGTTGCACATGAACACCCCGTCGCGGTACTCGGCCGGGAAGTTGTCTCCGAGGTAGACCGCGCATCCGCTGTGGGCGTGCCCGCCGCCCGCCACGCTGTGTTCCGGCTTCCCGCCGACCCCGGTGCTCCGGGAGTTCGTCCAGGCCCCCCCGCCCCAGTGCAGGTGGTCCGCGCAGCTGGTCATCAGCCCGTACGTGTGGGGGTTCAGGTCGTCGCCGTACATCCGCTGGTAGTGCGCGCCCGGGACGACATGGAACAGGTGGTGGATCACGCAGTTGGTGATGAACATCTGCCCGCGGTCGTCCCAGTCGAGGCCCCACGGGTTCGTGGTGCCCGAGGCGTACAGGTCGAACACCTTCCGCGTCGGGTGATACCGCCAGACCCCGCAGTCGAGCGCGACGCGGTCCTTGTCGGGGGTACCGGGCCGCCCGACCCGGGCCTTCGCCTGGATGCCGTTGCACCCGTACAGCCACCCGTCCGGCCCCCAGGCCAGGCTGTTGAACACGTTGTGCTTGGTGTCCTTGATGTTCCACCCGTCGAGGACCACCTCCGGCGGGCCGTCGGGCTTGTCGTCCCCGTCCCGGTCCGGAACGAAGACGAGGTTCGGGGACGAACACAGCCAGACCCCGCCGAACCCGACCTCGATCCCGGACAGGTTCACCCCGGTGTCGAGGAAGACGGTTTTCTTGTCGAACCGGCCGTCGCCGTCCGTGTCTTCGAGGATCACCACGCGGTCGTTCCCCGTGCCGTCCTGCCGCCACTTCGGGTAGCTCAGGCACTCGACCACCCACAGCCGCCCGCGGGTGTCGAACGTCATGGCGATGGGCTGGACCACGTCCGGCTCACCGGCGAAGAGGGTGACATTGAATCCTTTGGGAACGGTCATCGCTTTCGCGGCCTCGGCCGGCGGGAGCGGCCGGTCGGCGGGTCTCTGGGTGCCCGGGGGGTCGGCCCCGAGGGAGCCGGCCGCGGTCGTGAACAGGAACGAGAGAGCGAGAAGCCGGGTTGTCATGGTGTACGCTGGCGGGTTGGGGGGAGGCAGAATATCCGGTATCGTATCCGGAGTGCGGGCGCGAATCGAACTCACAATTCCTCCTCAGGAGGTCCGCCGTGCCGTCGACCCCCCTCTCCGACGAAAACGTTTGTCAATACCACCAGGACGGGTTTTACCTGGCGAAGGGGTTCTTCGACGCCGCCGAGGTCGGGCTGCTCCTCCGGTCGGCGAAGGAGGACCACGAGCTGGACCGGCGGTCGTTCGGCCGGGCGGACGGGGAAGGCGGCGTCGTCCGGCTGTCGCTCTGGAACCACCCGGGCGACGGGATCTACGGCATGTTCGCCCGCTGCGAGCGGATGGTCCGGAGCTGTGAGAAGGTGCTCGGCGGCGAGGTGTACCACTACCACTCGAAGATGATCCTGAAGGACGCGAAGGTCGGCGGGGCGTGGGCCTGGCACCAGGACTACGGGTACTGGTATCAGAATGCCGTCCTCGAACCTCTGCTCACGAGCGTCTTCGTCGCGGTCGACCCTTGCACCCGCGAGAACGGGTGTCTCCAGGTGATCCGGGACTCGCACCACTGCGGGCGCCTGACTCACGTCCTGACCGGCGACCAGGCCGGGGCCGACCGCGAGCGGGTGGACGAAATCCTGAAGCGGCCGGACCGGTTCCCGCTGGTGTACGTCGAGATGGACCCGGGTGACGCGCTATTCTTCCACTGCAACCTGCTCCACCGGTCGGACCAGAACCGGTCGGAGAAGTCGCGGTGGGCGATGATCAGCTGTTACAATGCCGCCAGGAACGATCCGTACAAGGACAGCCACCACCCCCGGTACACACCGCTCGCCGTGGTTCCGGATACCGCGATCAAGCAGATCGGGGTGAAGCCGTTCGCGGACGACTTGAGCAACGTGGCATGGCTGGAAGACAACCGGGACGGCAGCGCGAAATCATTGTTGCGGGGGGAGTCGTAACACGTTCACGATTTTCGGCGGTCAACGCCGGTTTCGCGACGGGGGCCCGGCAGGAGACGTTGAAGGCCGGCACGCCTGTTTCGGCTTCGCGACCACTTCGACTTGGCCGGATCACCTCGCCTATCCGGTCCGGCCGACCGACGTGTGAGCGACGATCTACCACTGCCTGGGGATCGACCCCGAGACGCTCGTCGCCGACCGGAGTGGGCCCTCACACCCCGTCGCCCCGGGTGGCCGGCCGATCCGCGACATCCTCGCCTGAGCAGCACTGCACCCGCGGCGGGGAACGGGCCTGCGCACCTCTTGCCCGATCCGCCCGCCTCCCTTCCGCGCTTCACCCGGTAGGCAGAGCGAGTCTCCGATGCTTTCCCGTGGGACACCGCCCGGCGTGCCGGTCGCGCGCCGGGCTTTCAGCCGGCCGGGCGCTGCGTTTGCTACATTCATCTCGTTCCCCGATGGTCGCCGATCGGGTATCTGCGTTCCTATTTACTGGCAGGCGCTCGAAGCTTCTCCACAACCACAATATTGCGATACAGGCCGGGAATAATCCGGCCGTTCTTGGGTCGGAGTAATTGGGCGGCCTCGACGGGGCAGCCGCCCGGCCCGGGCCACTCTCGCCCCGCCCACTCTCCCTCAGGACGGACATCACATGAAGCGGTTTCTCACGGCGGCCTTCGTCGCGGCGGTCGGCTCGGTGGGGCTTGTCGGGTGCGGATCGGGGTCATCCGGCGGCCCGGGGGCAAGCAACAAGGACAACACGCCCCACATCAACCCGACTGAAAACTCGTTCACCCTCAGTGTCCCTTCGAACATACCGCCGAACCACATCAAGCAAGGTGAAACCAAGCTGTACACTTTCGGCATTGACCGGGGTAAGAACTTCGACCAGGACGTGACCCTGAGATTCGAGGGGTTACCCAAGGGGCTGACCACCGACCCGACCACCCCGGTCATCAAGCACGGTGAGAAAGAAGTCAAGGTCGCCTTCAAAGCCGCGGACGACGCCGCCGTCGGGGAGTTCACGATCAAGGTCACCGGTCACCCGACCACAGGCGCGGATGCGTCCAAGGATTTCACGATTCACGTCGACAAGAAGTAATGCCGCGGCGGGTTCAACTCGGACCTCCCGCGGGTCGCAGCGGGAGGCCTTTCTTATCGCGTCTCCTCGCCGGGAGATCTCGTACAGAATCGCATTAACGTGTTGCCGGTCCACCGCCGGGCCGAATCGTCGATGCCCGGGCGACGGAGAGGAAGACCGGCGGGCGGGAGTCCGCAACCAGAACGGTGATCGGAGACCGGGTAACCCGCCCGTCAACAGCTTATTCGGGCTTTTTGGGCGGCCCGAAGTACAGTTCGCCCGTGAACGGAGTCCCGGCCAGTTCCTTCCACTTCTTCTCCTGGTCGTCCGTCAGCAGGTCCATGAGCCGCTTGCGATTTTTCTCCCGCAGCTGTTTGAGTTCCTCCGCCTTGAGCTCCCGCCCGACATTCTCGCTGAGGATTTTGTGGGCCTCATCGTGGGCTTCCTTCTGGAGTTCCTTGGCCTTCTTCTTCTGCTCGGCGGTCAGGCCGATCGCGGCGGCCAACTCCGGCCGGGTCACCCACATTAGCCCGGCCACTTGCATCGTGATCTGGTCGAGCCGTTTCTTCTGCTCCGGCTTCAGGACTTCGGCCAGGAACTTCTCATTCTCCCTGGTCAGTTCGCGGTATTTTTCGTCCTGCTCCTTCGGGGAGAGTTTGTCGAACTCCTGGGCTTTCTTCCACTGCCTGGTGGCGAAGTCGTGGATCTTGGTCGTGTCCGCGTTGGCGAGTTTGAGATCGTCCTGGACCGACTTCTGTCGCAGGAGCATGACCTGGACCGCCCCCTCCTCTGGGACGTGTCCCTGCTTCCTCTCCGCCGCCTTATCCGCCGCCGGGGCGGCCACCGCCCAGGCGATCGCGGCAACGAGTCCCGTCAGCCACATCCCGATAGTACGCATCTGTCCGCCTCCCTAACCGCGGAACCGGCGATCCCACCCTTCTCGCCCGAAGCGGGCTGGGGAGGGCTGCCGGGTGGCCCACATCCAGCCACCGGCGAGGGCATAATGCCAGCGAAAAGAATGCCTTCTTGCTTGGTGGAGCAAGGCCGCGACGTTTGATCCGGCCGAGGCGCACCGTTTGCAACGGTTCAGCTGTTCTCCGAAATGAACGGCGGATGGGGGCAACGAAGTCCACAACTATCTCCCGGCCTGCCCTCGGCGTACCAGCCTGACGGCCCGGCCATAGCGCCCGGCTTGCGCAATGTTCTTCCCAGGGTTGTGACCGCGCAGTGACAATCACAACCCGCCCGGCCGAGTGTGAACAACACTTTTCGGGCACGCGAGCCAAGGGATTCGTGGCTATGCCCACACCGGAATTCGATCTCGGCCAGCTGCTCGCGCCGGTCGGCGAAGCCGGTTTCTTTCGCGACTATTGGGAGAAACAAGTCCTGGTCATCGGCCGGGACCAGCCGGGCTACTACCAGGGCCTGCTCTCGACGGCCGACCTGGATCAGGTCATCGCGTTCACCCGGCCGAAATTCGGCGCCGGAACGTTCTCGCCGGAGGGCCCGCGGCAAAAGACGTTCGTCCAGGGCTGGCTGGCGAATCAGTCGGCCCCCGGAGAACAAGAGTTTCCCCGGAATCGAGGATCTTCATCAGGCTTTCACCCGGGGGAAGACTATCGTCGTCAGGGCCATGGAGCGGCGGTGGCATCCGGTCGCGCTCCTGTGCCGGAACCTGGAAATCGTCTTTCACTGCCCGGTCCACGCGAACATGTACCTGACGCCGGAGGGGGCGCAAGGCTTCGACGCCCACTTCGACACGCACGAGGTTCTCGTCCTCCAGCTCGAAGGGACAAAAACCTGGCGCGTGTACGGATCGGCCCGGACCGCTCCGCTCGTCGAGGAGGGATTCACCGGGCCGAAGGACTAGCTCGGCCCACCCCGGGAAATCCGGCTCGACCCCGGCGATCTCCTGTATCTCCCCCGGGGGTCGTCCACGAGGCTTTCACCGCCGATGCCCCGTCCTTGCACTTGACGGTCGGGGTCAATGTGTACCGGTGGGCCGACCTCCTCCACGAAGCGCTGGCGGCAGCGGCCCAGGACGATGAGCGGTTCCGGGCGTCCCTCCCGCCCGGGGTCTTGCTCGGCACGAACCCCGTGGCCGCCCTGGCGGACCGATTCCGAGAACTGCTCGGCCCCTTCGCCCGAGCCGTCCGGCCGGATCATCCCGTCCGGGCCCTCGCGGACCAGTTCTTCGGCCAGCTGCCGGTCCTGCCGAACGCCCACTTCGTCCCACCCCCGGCCGCCGCCGGGATCGACCTGGACACGGTGTTGGAGAAGAGCCCGGCCACGCTCTGCCGGGTCGTTCAGGACGGGAACTGGGTGGTGATCGAGTTCCCCGGCGGGCAGGTCGGCGGGCCTCTCAAGATTGCTTCGGCCTTGCGGTTCGTGGCTGCGGCTCGGCGGTTCCCGGTCCGGGCGCTGCCCGACGACCTCGGCGGTGACGCGAAACTGGTCCTCGTCCGGCGGCTGATCCGCGAGCGGCTTCTCGTCGTCGCCCCGCCCGACGGCGGCGCAAACGGAAGCTCGTCCGATGCCCCCCGCCCGTCGGCCGTCGGTCCCTGACGCCGGCCCGGGCGCGGTACGCGGTGTGCTCACCCCGGTTACGAGCCAGCGGACCGGCCCCGCACCGGGCGGGACCGGGTTGTCGACGATCTTCCTGACAGGGGGGAAGCCGTGACCAAGCAGGACCGATTCCAACAGAAGCAGTGGGGCCAGATCGTGGCCCGCGCGTGGGCCGACCCGGAGTTCAAGACCCGATTCCTCTCCGACCCGCAGGCGGTCCTGCGCGAGCATGGGCTGGAGGTGGAAGCCGGGGTCGAGATGCGGGTCGTCGAGGACGGCCCTGGGATTCGGCATGTGGTCCTCCCCGCCTGCCCGGCCGGCGAACTCGTGGAGGAGGAGCTCAGCCCGACGCCCGGTACCGACTCGTACTCCGGGTGGTGCGGCGGGTGCGGCCACTGCGGCCGGTGTCACCGCTGCGGATGTGGCTGCGCGTAGTCCTGTGTTCCCGTCCCCGGCCGAGCGCCCCCTCCGGGGCAGACCCCCGGCCGGCGGACCCGGCCGTCCCAAAGTCCGAACGCCCCATCACGATGCTCACACAGCCCCGGTTCAAACCGCACTTCCGCGTCCAGGTCGTGCCCGGCGAGGGCGTATTCGTCCTCACCGACACGGCGCAGACCCTTCTCAAAGGTAGGCTCTACGAACAGATCGTGCCGCACGTCGACGGCCGGCCGGCGGACGACCTCTGCGACCAGCTGTTAGATGAGGTTTCGGCCGCCGAGGTCTACTACATCCTCGGGCAGCTGGAGCGAAGGGGATACCTGTGTGATAAGGACGGTTCGCTTTCCGCCGAGGAGGCCGCGTTCTGGTCGGCCCAACAGGTCGACCCGTCGGTCGCGGCCCGACGACTGGCCGAAACCCCGGTCGCGGTCCGGGGGTTTGGCGTGGACCCGGAGGCGGTGTGCGAGTTACTCCAGGCTAGCCACGTCCGGGTGACGGGAGGGGAGAGCCTCGGGGTGGTCCTCGCCGACGGCTACCTCCGGGCCGAACTCGGCCTCTACAACACACAATCCCTGGCGGCCGGCCGGCCGTGGCTGCTAGCCCGCCCGGTCGGCCGCCAGGTTTGGGTCGGGCCGCTCTTCCGGCCCGGGGCCACCGGGTGCTGGGAGTGCCTGGCCCAGCGGCTCCGCGCCAACCGCCCGGTCGAAACCTACCTGAACGGCAAGAACGGATCACCGGGCGGTGCTCCGGAACGGGCGGCGTCGCCCGCGTCACGCGCCGCCGCACTGGGCTTGATCGCGACCGCAGTCGCCACGTGGGTCGCCCGCCGCGACCTGCCCGCCCTGGATGGGAAGATCCAGACGTTCGACCTCGCGTCCTGGCAGGTCCGGTCCCACACCCTGGTTCGGCTCCCGCATTGCCGCGCCTGTGGCTCCGACACGCCGACGGGCACCTTTCAACCGGTGAGCTTGGAGGGTCGGACGAAAGTCGTCGCGCAGGACGGTGGGCACCGAACCGTCCCCCCGGAGGTGACCCTGGAGCGGTTCGGGCATCACGTCAGCCCTCTGACCGGGGCGGTGACCATGCTGGAACGCGTCGGCCCGACCGCCGACGGGGCAATGCACGTCTACCTTGCCGGCACCAACCTGGCCCGCCGGCACCACAGTCTGGAGCACCTCCGCGGCGACCTCCGGAACATGAGTTCCGGGAAGGGGGTGACCGACACCCAGGCCCGGGCGAGCGGACTGTGCGAGGGGTTGGAGCGTTACTCCGGCGTCTTCCGTGGCGACGAAATCCGCCGCCGGGCCCGTCTCCGCGACCTGGGCGACGACGCCATCCACCCGAACAGCTGCCTGCTCTTCAGCGAGCGACAGTACCGTGAGCGAGAGGACCGGAACGCCGGGAACTCGCTGTACGGGTTCGTCCCGGTCGAGTTCGACCCGGACGCCGAAGTCGAATGGACGCCGGTCTGGTCGCTCACCCGGCGGGAGACCCGGTATCTGCCGACCGCGTTCTGCTACTTCGACTACGCGCATTCCGGCGGTGACCCGTTCTGTATCGCCGACTCCAACGGCAATGCCGCCGGAAACACCGCCGCGGAAGCGATCCTCCAGGGATTCTTCGAGCTGGCCGAGCGGGACGCGGTCGCGCTCTGGTGGTACAACCGGGTCCGCCGCCCGGGCGTCGACCTGGGCGCCTTCGGCGACCCCTACCCGGCCCGGCTGCGGGACGCCCTCCAGACGCTCGGCCGGAACCTGTGGGCGCTCGACCTGACGTCGGACCTGGGGGTCCCGGTGTTCGCCGCGCTGTCCCGGTCGACGGCCGGGCCGGAGGAGCAGATCGTCCTCGGGTTCGGGGCTCACCTCGACCCCAGCGTGGCCCTGCTCCGGGCGCTCACCGAAATGAACCAGATGCTCGCCGCCCTGATCGGCCAGGCCGACCGGGGCAAACCCGCCGACGCGGACGACGAGGAAACGGCCCGGTGGCTCCGGACGGCGACCGTGGCGAACCAGCCGTACCTGCTCCCGAACGACGACCCGCCCCGGATCGCTTCCGCCTACCCGCGGGCATGGACCGACGACGTCGCCGGGGACGTCCGCGCCTGCCAGGCGATCGTCGAGCAACTCGGGCTGGAGATGCTCGTCCTCGACCAGACCCGGCCCGAGATCGGCTTGCCCGTGGCCAAGGTGATTGTGCCCGGGCTACGGCACTTCTGGGCCAGATTCGCCCCCGGCCGGTTGTACGACGTACCCGTCCGGCTCGGGTGGCTCTCTCACCCGCTGACCGAGGAGGAGTTGAACCCCATCCCCATGTTCCTTTGACCACCCGGGGCGCCACGATGTCCGCATCACTGATGGTGTCGTGGCGGGACGGGGTCGAGGCCGCGGCCACCGGGGACGGCGGTGTCCGCGTCCGGGCGCCCGGGTCGCAGGTGGTGTTTCGTCAGCTCACCCCCGCCGTGGCCGAGGCGCTCGACCGGCTCGCGCGGCCGGGCGAGGACGAGGACCGTCTGGCCGAACTCGTTCTGGACGCCGGCGGACCGGGTGCCCTGGCCGGGTGGTACTATCGGCTGCAAGACCTGTCCCGGCGCGGGCTCGTCAGCCGGGGGGTTCAGGTCGGCGGACGGCGGATTGCGACCCTCGTGCCGCTCAGCCCGGCGTTCACGTTCGCCCCGCTCGCCCCCCTTCCCGACCGCCCGCACCGCCTCTCCCGCTTTGCCTATCTCCGGCGGGACGGGGACTCGTTCATTCTGGAATCCCCCCTGGCCCATGCCCGGATTGTCCTCGATGACGCCCGAACGGTCGGTCTGATCGGAAGGCTCGCCGGGCCGGGCACACCTCACGAGTTGGCAGAGCGAGACGCCGGCCTGCCGGCCGAAGCCGTCCCCCCGGTCCTGAGCTTGCTGGCCGCGGGCGGGATGCTCTCGGCGACCGACCCCTCCGGAACGGAGGACGAACCGGAAAGTCTTCGCACGTGGGAGTTCCACGACCTCCTATTCCACACCCGCGTCCGCCGAGGGCGGTCGGACGCACCCTATGGTGCGACCTACCGGATGCTCGGCCGGCTCGACCCGACACCCGCCGTCAAACCGACCGTGTGCGGCGAAACGACCGACCTTTTCCGCCCCGACCCGGACCGTCTCGGGGCGAACGACCCCCGGTTCGCGGAGGTCGTCGGCCGGCGGCGGTCGATCCGGGAATACGGGGACCGGCCGATCACGGCCCGTCAGCTCGGGGAATTTCTCTACCGGGTCGCCCGGGTAACGGGCACTCACGAGACGGAGGTGGGAACGCCCCACGGGCCGTTCCGGATGGGGTTCGCGGGGCGGCCGTACCCGGCGGGCGGGAGTTTGTACGAACTGGAGTTTTACGCCGCAATACACAACTGCGATGGGCTCACCCCCGGCCTGTACCACTACGCCGCGGGGCACCACCATATCGTCCGCCTTTGTGGCCCGACGGCCGATTTCCGTCAACTCATAGCCGACGCGGCGGCGTCATCGGGGATTCCCGAGACGCGCTTGCAAATACTGATCGTCCTCTCATCCCGGTTCCAACGAATCGCCTGGAAGTACGCCTCGATCGCCTACGCCCTGACCCTCAAGCACGTCGGCGTGGTCTACCAGACCATGTACCTGACCGCGACGGCGATGGGGCTCGCCCCGTGTGGGCTCGGGGGCGGCGACTCCGACCTGTTCGCGCGGGTCGCCGGCACCGACTACTATGCCGAAACGTCCGTGGGTGAATTCCTGTTAGGAAGCAGGAACGAAGCGGGACGTGCCTGATGCACGCCGGAACAACTCACCCCGCGGCCGCCGGTCACCTGACCGGCGGCCGCGGGGTGAG
>JAQGHQ010000237.1 GCA_028288765.1 Gemmataceae bacterium
ATTACGCTGTGTCATCGCGGTGGTTCTCGGCGAGGCGAGGTAAGAGTGTGGTAACTCCTTCCCCTACCAAACCTTGAACCACCGCGCTACTGTTTTGCCTGGGAAGACGATGAAATATCCGGGCTAATCTGTAGGAGGTCGCGGCGTCCTCCGGGAGCCTGCACCGCGTGGAAACCTCTGAGATTTGAGGCTTTTTTAGCGCGCGGCCGGGCAGCGACTATCCGGCTGTCGATCCGGTGCTCGTCACGAGCCAAGGTCAGCTCGGACGAGCGCCCACCTTGGTTGTGACGGCGACAGTTGTGACGCACCTTCTACCGCGACGGTAGACGCAATCAGCCCGACCCAGATGCCACAACTATTGGCGGAGTGATTCCAGCTACCCGCCCGCCTTCTTCGATCCCGGACCGCTCTTCTGCTTCAGCCCCTTCTTGAGCATCTCGGCTTGGGGCTTCCGCTTTCCCGTCCCGTCCGCCCCCGCTTTCTTCTTCCCGCCCGCCTTCGGGTGCGGGCCGCTTCCGTTTGTCATCACTGTCCCCCACTCCCCGAGGTCGGCACCGGGAGATGCCCCGGCATCTGTAGACGATCCTCTGTAGAGGGATCGTCTGTAGAGTAACCGTCTGCGGTCGGACATGCTACCTCGCCATGTCCACAATTCCGGAATTGTTCGGGGCGGCCGTCCGGCGGCGGGAGCGACTGGGCCTCTCGCAGGAGGACTTCGCCGACAAGGCCGGCATCCACCGCACCTACGTCAGTTCCGTCGAACTCGGCAAGGTCCAGATTAGCATCGTCATCGCACAGAAACTTGCCGTCGCCCTCGGCGCGCCGCAGAGCAAAATTTGGCAGGAGGTCGAGCGGAAGCTCGCGGCCGATGGCACGGACACCGGCTCACCTGAATGACGCACGCAAGGAGCGGAGCAGGGGCAAGGGGACGTGCAGGAATGCACCCGGACCACCCGTTCCAGCCCTCAGTTACGAACCCTCCCGCGTGATCCCTTTCTCGATCGGCCGCTCTTTCCTGTCTCCCCGTCGAGGAGTTGCCCGCCCCGGGTGTAGTACCTGCGGAGCGAGTCCCGTGACCCGGCAAAGAGCACAGCCAGCAGGGCCAGGAACCCGAGGTCGCCCCAGCCGACGGAGCCGAGAGACCACCGCCGCACGGCCCCGACGACGAGCAGGGCGACCAGCATGTTGGCGTGGAACTGGTAGTACCGGTAGTAGTGCTCGACCACGAGATCGAAGGCGGCCGCGCGGTCCCCGAGGCGTGAGAAGTCCCACTGTGGCTGGGGAAGGCCAGTAGCGTGGTGGATGGCGTCGATGACCAGCCACCGGACGGTGCTGAGGGCCATCCCGATGCCGAGGGCGGCGACGACGCCGCTGAGGAACCCGCCGACCGAGGGCGCACTGCCTGCGGACATCCCGAGTGCCTGCCCCGCCACGGGGATTACTGCCTGCAGGCCCCAAAGCAGAACGAACCCCGGGAGGACGTATGCGATCAGGAGGCCGAAGTTCTCGGAGGAGACGGATTTCACGTGCGAAAGCGAGGGGGGCAGCAGCCGAGTTGTCGGCTGACCACCGCAAAGGATACTCCCGTGTGCCCTGCCTGAGCAACGCCTACGCCGCGTGCGGAGGGCAGCCGAAGCCTGCTGAAGCGGCGTGCCGCACCTACTTCGCCCCGGCCACCTGCTTCACGAGGTTGACGGTGACGTGCCCCTGCGAGTCGAGCCCCTTGGGAAGTGAGGGCATGTCGATCCCCGGCCAATCGCCCGGGAGTTGCGGCTGGATCGCCGCGTCGATTTTCCCCTTCAGCAGCCCACTCCGCTTCCGGTTGACATCGACCACCTTGTGGTAGTAGGCGATCAACGCGGCCCCGAGATCACTCGCCCGGACGACGTGGATCGTGTGCGACCCCTCGGAGCCAAGCCCGACCTCGGCTTCCCACTGGTCTGTGCCGGCGATCTCGCGGAGCGGGGTGGCCTGCGGCCACCGTCGGCCACCCTGGCTGTTCAATACCCGGATGTCGCCACCCGGGTCCTTGACGCACTCGCAGACGATCTTGATCTGGGAGTACCAACCGCCGCCGGCCTGCGGCAACAGGGGGAACGTGTCGCCCGGTTTAGGGGAAACGAATGTTAGCCCGAGGTCTTGCTGAGCCCGAACGAACTCCGCGTTCATCCCCCGGATCTTGTCGGCCAAGTCGTGCGGGAACAGCTCCACCTCGATGTCGTGCTCCTGAAGCTCCAGCACCCCCTTGCCGCAGACCCCCTGATTCGGGTCGAGGATGCCGATCACGACCTTCTTCACCTTCTCCGCGATGAGCCGCTCGGTACACGACTCCCGAGGCTTCCGGCGCACGTGCTTCGTGCAGGGTTCGAGCGTCGTGTACACGGTCGCCCCGGCGAGGAGCCCCTTCAGCCCCGCCTTCTCGACCGCGGTGATCGCGTTCTTCTCGGCGTGATCGTTCTCCCCGCGCTGGCCGACGAAGTGCATCCCGCCCAGGTCGATCACGGCCCCGACTTTCGGAATCTGGCGGGGGTCTTTGGGCGTACACGCCGCCGCCAGTTCGATGGCCATTTCCATGAACTTCTGGGGTGTCGGCACGGGGCCCTCACGAAACGAAATAAGCCCCCGCATTTCGGCGGGGGCTGCGGGGGTTTAGTACGGGCCGCGTTTCCGTCTCTCGCAAACCCCTAGTTTTTCAAGTATGCCCGACAGGAGTTGAACCTGTAACCTTCGGCTCCGGAGGCCGACGCTCTATCCAGTTGAGCTACGGGCACATCGCCTGCGAGAAATCATACCCGGGCGCAGGGAATTGACAAGAGGACAAGCACTCCGCAATTCCCCTCAACGGAGGCTGCGATCGGACCTTGAAGCGAGTACAGTACCAAACACCCCACCCGCGAGGGCCTGCCTGTGGCCAGAAAGAAGAAACCCGCGGCCGAAAGCCCGTCCCTGTTCGACACCTCCGGAGCCGAGTCAGGGGGACCTCCACCACCCGCTTCCCGTCCGAACGACGTCCCCGGGTTACCCGCCGATCTTCCCGCGGCGTGGCTGACAGCTCTGGAACCGGAAACCCAGAAGCCCTACTGGGCCGACCTGATGCGGTTCGTCGCCGCGGAGCGGGCCGCGCACGACGTTTACCCGCCGGAATCAGACGTGTTCAACGCCTTCCGGTTCACGCCGCTGGAGAAAGTCGAGGTGTTGTTACTCGGCCAGGACCCGTACCCCACGCCGGGGGTCGCACACGGCCTCTGCTTCTCCGTCCGGCCGGGCGTGCGGCTGCCGGCATCCCTGAGGAATATCTACCGCGAGTTGGAAGACGACGTCGGTGCGAAGCCGGTCACGCACGGATACCTCGCCGCCTGGGCCCGGCGCGGCGTGTTGATGCTGAACGCCTGCCTGACCGTCCGGTCCGGCGCGCCGAACTCCCACTCCGGGAAAGGGTGGGAGAAGTTCACCGACGCGGCCATCCGGGCGGTGAACGACAAGAAGCGGCCGGTCGTGTTCCTCCTCTGGGGCAGCTACGCCCAGAAGAAGGAGAAACTGATCGACACCACGCGTCACGTCGTCATTAAAGGCGTCCACCCGTCGCCCCTGTCGGCCGACAAGGGGTTCTTCGGTAGCAAGCCTTTCTCAAAGATCAACGCCGCGCTCGAAGCCGCGGGTGAGAAGCCGATCGACTGGCAACTCCCGGAAAACCCGGATTAATACAGCCGCACGATGAACGCAGAAAAGAAACGATAAATGACAAGTATTGAAATCTGGTTATCAGTATATCTTTGGCGTTTTTGTTCGAATGGCTTCTTTTCTGCGTTCATCGTGCGGCTTCGTTTTCTGCCAGAGGTATCCGGATCCGGAACACCGCTCCCCGGAACGGGGCCGATTCGATCTCCAGCGTCGCCCCGTGGTGCTCCAGGACCACCGCCACGAACGACAGCCCGAGACCCATCCCGGCGCTGTACCCTTCGTACAGGGCGTTGTCCCGCTTCGTGGTGAAGTGCGTCTTCAGACAGTTGTCCCGGACTTCGGCCGTCATCCCGACCCCGTTGTCCTGCACTTCCAGCACCGCGACGTCGCCCTCCCGCCGGGCCCGCAGGCGGACCTCGCCCTTCCACGAGGCCGCCTCGATCAGCCGCTGCTTCCGCCCGGTGGCGTCGAGGCCGGGGTTCCGCCGGGCCTCCTCGCGGAGGTGGTTCCGCATCTCGAACGTCGCGTCCCGCGCGTTGAACACCAGGTTCTCGACCGCCTGCTGGAGGTGCGACAGGTCGCCGCTGACCGCGAGCGGGCCGGCGGGCAGATCGGCCGTGAACCGGACTTTCCACTTCTCCCAGGCCATGTCCGCCCAGGTCCGGTGCGTCTCGCGGACCAGCTCGGTCAGGTCCACCCGCGTCATCTCGGCCCGGTTCGGGTCCCGGCGGATGGTCCGCAGGATCTGCTGAAGGCGTTCGGTGACGGTGCCCAGGGTGGACCTCACCTCGTGGAGCATCCCCGCCTGCTCCCGGGTCATCCCGTCCGTCTCGATGCACCGGGCGAGCAGGTCGTTCGGCCGGACCAGAAGGTTCTTGATGTTGTGTGCGTAGCTCCCGGCCATGATCCCGATGCTCGCGTACAGCTGCGACTTCATCTCCAGCGCCGACCGTTCGGCCTCCGCCGCCCGCCCCTCGATCTTCGCCTTCTCCAGCTCGCCCTCGAGGACCCGCCGCTGGAGCTCTTCGGCCGCCCGCGCGGCCCGTTCGGCCTCCTGTTCCGCCTCCTGCGTCTGGACCCGCGCCTGAAGGAGTTCCCGCTCGCGGTGCTCGACGGCCAGCGCGGCCTGGGCGTGCTCCCGCTCCCGCCGCAGGGACCGGACCGCGAAGAACCCCGAGACCACCGTCACCGGGACGAGGACCAGGACCAGCGGGAGCTGCCACGACCGTTGACTCTGCTGTTCGTCCTCGAACCGGTGGTTGGTGTGGACGCGGTACTCGCACCGGATGAACGCCCGGCCGGTGGCCGTCCCGCCCGCGGGGCACTCGACGACTCGCACCCGTGCCTTGCCGTCCGAGATCGGCCGGGGGAGCGGCGACCGCCAGGCGGGGTGGACGGTCCGGCCGGACGGGGGCGGGACCCCGGGATACTCGACCGAGAGGGAGTACACGTCCGGGAAGAGCGGGAGCTTGCCGGCGTACTTCCGGGTGGGCTCGGTCAGGGCGGACAGGTGGGCCTCGATCTCGTCGTGCTTGGCCCGCAGGCGGTCGGGGTCAGGCCCCCCCGGGGTGTCCATGAGCTCGACGTAGTCTTCGACCAACTCGGGCAGCGCCTTGCGGAAGACCCGCGTTTCGCTCAGCCACTCCCGGACGTCGGCCTCGTCGGCCTCCCGGGCCCAGGTCGCCCGGGAATACAACAGCCACCCGAGCCAGCCGACGATGCCCGCCCACAGGGCCGCGAGGACGGCCAGCCGGCGGACGTGGGGCCAGATCGAGAGCGCGGCCGCGTGGCCGGCGGGCAGAGCGGCGGGAGTCTGGACGGGGGTCATTCCACGGGACTCCGCTCGGCGGCCTGATCCGGGTGAACCTGGACGGCCCCGACCCGGGTCCAGCTCCGGCCGTCTACCTCCCGCCGGTAGACCTCGATCGTGGCGTCCGGCCGGGGAGTCCCCGGGGAGGAGTCGCCGTAGCGGACGGTCGGCCGGACCACGACCACGTGTTCCCCGTTCAGCCCCCGGCGGTTCCCGCGGTCGTCAAAGAACTTGTCCGGGCGGGTCCGGAGCCGTTCCGCGACCTCGTCCGCGCGGGCCGTGAGCCGGGGCTCGGCGGCGGCCGGGGCCGGAAACGCGGCGTCCGAGAGCATCCGGCAGAGGGTGGTGTACAGCAGAACCTCCTCGGTGGTGTTCTTCGGCTCGAGCCGGTACCCTGGGGGCGGGAATTGGTCGCCCGGGGCGTCCCACCCGAACGGGTTGTCGTGGGCGAAGAGGACGAGCGGGATCGGGATCGACCGGGCCGGCCACGCCCACTCGGCGTCGCGGTAGAAGGTGTTTACCGAAAGCCCGTCGCCGGTGACTGCGACCAGCCGCCGGCCCGCCTGCGGCACCCGCTCCGCAAGGGCGAGAAGGACCCTGCGGGTCGGGTTACTCACGGTCGGGACGACGAGCAGCGACCGCTCCCCGGGCGGGGGCAGGTTCCGGAGGATCGCGCGGACGGCGGCCGCCTCCCCGTGGTTCGGGCGGGAAAACCCGCCGACACTGAACGGGATCGAGAACGCCGGGTCGCGGACGATCAGCGGCCCGTACCGCGGGCCGCCCTCGCCGCCGAGGGTCTGGTACAGGTGCTCGCGGAACTGGTTGTACAGGTCGCCGGAATAGGGGTCGTCCTGCCACTCCAGCGGGAACACGGTCGGCCGGCGGGCGAGGTCGGCGAGATCGGCGGCGACCCCCCACGGGCCGGTCGCCCCGGCCCCGACCGCCCGGAGCCGGGGCCAGCCGGCCGGGCCCGGGTGGAGCGTCGGCTCCTGGAGGACGAAGTCCGTCACCGCCCGCACCATCTGGGCGTTACTGAAGCAGAACCGGAATGACCGGCCGGCGTACACCTCGATCAGGTTCGGCTGGTCGGACACTCTCGGGAACCCGGCCGGGTCGTCCGGGTCGCCGAGGACCGTGTCCACGGTCGCGGTGGTGACCAGCAGGAGCGGACGGTCGCCCCGCCAGGCCGGCTGCCGGGCGAGGGCCTGGGCCAGCTCGTGCGCCCGGTCACTCGTCCACCCGCCGATCACCGCGAGCGGGGCCGGCGTGCGGTCGGCGAGGGCTTGCACCCAGCCGTCGATCGTCGCCTCGGCGGCCACCTTGTACCACCGGATGCGGATCTTCCCGGCGTGCCCGGCGCGGGTCACGACCACCTCCGGCACCGCGGTCGATTGCTCCGGGAAGGCTTTCGAATCGTCTACCGATAGCCCGCTCGCGACGCCGTTCACCGGCATCTCGGCCCGCTTGACGCCGATGACGAACAGCGCCCAGGTGTCCCCGCCGGTGGTGTTGTTGATCCAGGCGACCTCCTGGTCGCCGGACGGAACCGACAGCGGTTTCGGCAACCCGGCCGGCTGGCGGATGGCGACCAACCACACCACGACCCCGAGCCCGCCGCCCAGGAGGCAAGCCGCGAGGACCAGTACTGGACGGCGGAACCGCCGCATCAAGAAGGCCTCCTGCTCGGATGGTATTTACCCCACTCTACCAGCCCGGGGAAGGGGCCGGAACGCGAACCCCCGGCCCAGCCGGGGGTTCGCGTTCCGGCCCCTTCCCGGTCAGAAGGCGAGGTAGATGAACGTCTTTCCGACGCCCGGGCCGAGCGTGACGAGCAAACCGATGGCCCCGACGTAGACCGCGGCCCGGACCGGCGACGGCAGTTCGAGCAGCCCGCACACCCTGTTCCGAAGCCCGCTGAACAGGTGGCCGGCGGCGACCACCGCGAGCAGCGCGGGCACCCAGACGGGAATCGCCGCACTCCACCCCCCCATCAGGTCGAGCCCGAGGAGCGACTCGAACATCACCCCGCCGGCGGTCCAAGAGGGTATCCGGATCAGGATCAGCCCCGCCACGATTGCGAAGGAGGTGCCCGCCCACGCGGCCAGCTTCCAGGCCACCGTGGAGCGGACCCGGTCGGCCCACCGGACGCCCGCGAGCGACCGGTCCCAGGCCCGGTGCAGGCTCATGAGCAGCCCGTTGTACAGCCCGTACACGAGCCACGCCCAGGTCGCGCCGTGCCAGAGCCCGCACATCACGAACACGACCGTGAGGTTGAAGTACGTTCGCGGGGCCGACCCGCGGCTCCCGCCGAGTGGGAAGTAGAGGTAGTCGCGGAGCCACGTCGAGAGCGACAGGTGCCACCGCCGCCAGAAGTCGGTGATGCTGGTCGCCAGGTACGGGAAGTTGAAGTTCCGCGGCAGTTCGAACCCGAACCACTTCGCGCACCCGACCGCCATGTCCGAATAGCCGGAGAAGTCGCAATAGATCTGGGCCGCCCACGCCACGCACGCCCAGCGCCGGGCGGCCGGGTCGAAGGCGGCCGGGTCGGCGAACACGGGAGCGACGAAGAGCTGGTCGAGCTGGTCGGCCAGAAAGAGCTTTTTGAAGAGCCCGAGGACGAAGAAGTGCAGCCCGTCGGCGACCTGCCTGGCGCTGACCGACGGGGGCGTCACCATCTGCGGGAGGAACTCGGCCGCCCGGACGATCGGCCCGGCGGCGAGTTGGGGGAAAAACGCGACGAACATAGCGTAGTCGAGAAAGCTCCGGACCGCCTTGATCTGCCGGCGGTACACGTCCGCCGTGTAGCTGATCCCCTGGAACGTGTGGAAACTGATTCCCAGCGGCAGGAGGATGTCCCAGGTCCGGTCCCGTACCGGCGTGCCGCAGAACTGGGCGAGCGACACCGCGTTGTCGTAGACGAAGGTGGTGTACTTGAAGGCGAACAGGAGCCCGAGGTTGGCCGCGACGCTGACACCCAGCCACCACTTGCGGGCCCGATCGGTTTCGGCCCCCTCGATCTTCAAAGCGGCGAGGTAATCGATCACGGTGCAGAGAACAATGACCCACAGGTACTGGGGGCTGAGCCAGGCGTAAAACAGCCAGCTCGCGGCGAGCATCACGCCGTACTTCCGGCCCCGCGCGCGGGGCAGGTGGTAGAGGACCAGCACCACCGGGAGAAAGATGAAGAACGCCTTGCTCGCGAAGATCACCGCGGCCTCCGTGCCAGGAACGACGGGCCGTCACGAGAAGGGCGGCCCCGACCAGTCGAGCAGTGTCGTCGCGGCCGCCATCCGTGGCGGTCTGTTCTTACTGTCCGCACCGACCCAGTTCCGACCGCACCCACCCGCTGAAGACCTTCGCCCCCTCACGGTTCATATGGATGAGATCGGCGAAGTGGGTATCCGTCAGCCCGACTGCCGCCCGCGAAGCGCGGATCACCCGGAGCCCCGCCCCCTGCTCGACCTCGGCGAGCCGGGCCCGGTACTCGGCAAATTCGGCGGGGTACATGGCCTCCAGGTCGGCGGTCACGGGCATGTCGACGAGTACGAGGTCGACGCCCCGCACGCCACACCAGATGGCCAGTTCGTGCAGGTATTTGAGGTGCGAGCCGGTCCGGTACTTACGGAGGTACGGGAACTCCTTCGGCCGGAGCCCGGCCGCCTTCACCGCGTCGTACCGCCCGACCGAGTACCCCCGCGCGGGGGCGTACCCGTTCCCGGTCCGCAATGCGTCCGCCCGTTCCCGCAACTCGTCCGCCTCCCCCACGGCTTCCGGACAGCTGCCTGGCAGCTGCCGGTCGGCCTCCGTCGCCGCCCACATGCGGATCCCGTGGCGATACCGGTAGAGGTCTGATGCCCGACCGAGGCGGGCCTGCGCGAAGTGCCTGACGACCCACTCGGCGGAGTCGGGGCGAAGCCGGACCCAACGGCCGACGTCGCCGGTCGTCATGAGCGAATACGGCCCGTGCGGCTCGTGCCGGCTGTCGTTCAGGTCGCTCGCGGTGATCCCGTAGACGAGCACCCGGGGCGGTGTCGGGCACCCGCGAAGAACGGCGTGGTAGAAGTCCGAAGTCGTTCCGCCCGACAAGCCCATTGCGTAGGCGGACGCGAGGGGCTTCCCGGCCCAGGCCACGCCCGCGACGCGGTCCGGGTTGATGCCCTCCGCGACGGGCGACCCCCCGATGAAGACGAGGTCGCGCTGCTCTCGCGCGCACCCCTTCACCCGGGCGGCATAGTCGTCCGGGGAATGTCGATCCCAAACGGCGGCGAACCGACCGATCACCCGGTCCGTACCAAGGAGCATGAGGGCGAACAGGACGATCGTGCGGTTCCTGCTCACAAATGTCCACGTTCTGCGGAGGACTTTGGCGGTCGGCTCCACCGGCCCCAGCGCCGTGACCACCGTGACCCGGGCGACGGTCGGCCCGTCGGCCGGAAGCTGTCGGGGTTGGGTTTCGGGCGGGAGCGGCGTGCTCGGTGTCGTCTCGGTTGGTTTCACGGTTCTCGTCTCGTTCGGTCGGTGCCGGGAGTGTGCCAGATTCCGACCGCACGAGTAAAGTCGAGTTCGCTACCGCGAATCGCGCGGGCACGCCACCAGTTTTCAGACGGGTTGTCCCGGGCTGGCGTGGCGTGGGGCCGCCCGGGTAACCTCCCGGGAACCGACCCGTCCGGTTTTCCCCTGTTCCCTTGTTTCCAGAGGCAGGTCGGGTAGAACATTCGGAACATTCCCCCGTCCCGGCCCCGGCCGGATGCACACCGTGGAGGTCGTAACCGTGTCGCGCGTACGCTTGTGCGTGGCCGCCCTGTTGGCCGTCACTCTCGGGGCCGCCGTCTCCGCTCAGGACAAATCGAAGTTTGAGCTGAAGCTGGAGAAGGACAAAGCCTTCTACCAGAAAATGAGCACGACCGTCAGCCAGGTGATCAAGGTCACTAACCAGGACCTCACCCAGAAACAGGAAAGCACCTTCTACTTCAAGTGGACCCCGGAGAAGCAGGAAGGCGACAAGTGGGTGATCAAGCAGAAGGTCGAGGGCCTGGAGATGTCGATCGACATCTCCGGCAACCCGATCACCTATAGCTCGCTCAAGAAGGACGCCCCCGGGGCGGCCGGGAACCCCGGCCTGATGGACTTCTTCAAGAGCCTTGAAGGGGCAGAGTTCACCGTCACCCTGAACACCAAGGACTGGAAGGTCGAGAAGGTAGACGGGAAGGACGACTTTGTGAAGAAGTTGGGGGCCGGGAACCCCCAGATGGACAGCCTGCTCAAGAAGATCATGACCGACGACGCCCTGAAGCAGATGGCCGATCCGACTTACGGGCTGATCCCCGATCAGCCGAAGGCGGTCAACGAGACGTGGGAGAAGAAGCAGACCCTCGCCCTCGGCCCGATCGGCTCCTACGACGTCACCTACAAGTTCACCTACAAGGGCAAGGACCCGACCCTCAAGCACCTCGACCGGATCGAGGTCGATCCCACCCTGACCTACAAGCCCCCGACCGACAGCACCGACGGCCTGCTGTTCAAGATCAAGTCCGGGGATCTGAAGAGTGTACCCCGGTCGCCGACCGACCCGGTTCCCCTCCCCCCGAGCGTTGTCCTCTACAACCCGGCCACCGGGCGGGTGGAGAAGGCCACCATCAGCCTGAAGCTGAAGGGCGAACTGACGGTCACCATCGGTGGGACGGACACCAAGGTGGAACTGGAACAGACCCAGACGACCACCATCGACAGCAGCAACGAATCCCTGATCCCGGGCGCGACGCCGCCCGCCAAGAAGCCGTGACCCCACGTCACCAGATCGTCCGCTGATCCCGACCGCCCGGCGGACCCGTTCCGCCGGGCGTCGTCGTTCCCACCTTATTCGCACCGGAAGGCGCATCATGAAGATCGCCGTACTCGGGTCTCAGGGACAGCTCGGTCGCGACCTGTGCCCCCGGCTGCCGGGCGAGGTTGTCCCGCTCACCCGGGCTGACATGGACCTGTCCCGCCCGGAGACGATCTCCCCGACCCTGGAGACGGTTCGACCGCAAGTGTTGGTCAACTGTGCGGCGTACAACTTCGTCGACAAGGCCGAGGGTGAGCCCGAAGCCGCGTTTGCCGCCAACACGTGGGGGGTTCGAGCTCTGGCCCGGGCATGCCGGGTGGTCGGGTGCAAGCTCGTCCATTTCAGCACGGACTACGTCTTCGGACTGGAAAGCGGCAGGACCAAGCCGTTCGCCGAAACTGACCCGCCCGGACCGGTGAGCGTCTACGGGCTGAGCAAGCTCGCCGGGGAGTACCTCGCCCGCGAGGCGGATGCCAACAATCTCGTCATCCGCACCTGCGGGCTGTACGGCGTGTGGGGCTCGGGCGGAAAGGGACGAAACTTTGTTGAGACGATGTTGCGACTCGCCAGGGAGGGAAAGCCACTCCGGGTGGTGAACGACCAGCTGTGTACCCCGAGCTATACGGCCGACGTCGCGGCCGCGACCGCAAGTCTCATCCGGGCCGAAGCGGCCGGGCTCTTCCATCTCACGAACGGCGGTGCCTGCTCCTGGTACGATTTCACCGCCGAAATCTTGCGGCAGGCCGGTTTGAGTGCGGAACTTACGCCCATCACCAGCGCGGAGTTCGGGGCCGCCGCCCGCCGTCCTCGGTTCAGCGTCCTGTCAAACGCTAAACTCGCCGGCGTCGGCATTCCCGCCCCACGACCCTGGGCCGAAGCCCTGGCCGCATATCTCGCGGACCGCCGAACCAAGTTGAATACATGACCGGCCGCCTTGTCCCCGCGAGAACAGTGGGTCGTTCGCTGACCCCGATACGGAGACTGCCACCACCAAGACTCCGAGGTAGAGCCTCGAACTGAGGGCGGGATACCTCGAAGAAGGAACGACTTCGCGGCCAGGCAGTTCGATCCTCCGGCACCGACAATTAATTCGGAGCACTACTCCCTTTTTTCCTTATTCACGCGGCGAGACTCCTTGACAGCGTGTGCCCGATCCTCGATACTAAGCTCAACCTGAGACGCCGTCTCAATAAGCTGTGAGGCGAGAGGTCGCCGATGCTGTTGCCGCTGGACATGCTTCGGGCCGGTGAATGGGCCGAGGTCGAGGAGGTCACCGGCCAGCCCGGATGGGTCGGTCGACTGGCCGAACTCGGCATCCGTCAGGGGTGTCGGCTTCAGGTCGTTCAACCCGGTTCGCCGTGTCTACTGAACATATCCGGGTGTCGCCTGTGCCTCCGGCCCGGTGATTGCTCGCAGATCCTCGTCCGCCCGGTGGACGGAGTTCCGACGGCGTGTTGACGACCACTCTCGACCAGCTCCGGCCGCCGCAGCGGGCGGAAGTGATCTCGCTCTCCGGTGAACCGGGGCTGGTGCAACGGCTCTACGAACTCGGCCTTTTCGAGGGCGAGCGGGTCGAACTGGTCGCCATCGCCCCCCTCGGCGACCCGATCGAGATCCGTCTCGGGAACTCCCGCCTCAGCCTCCGCAAGGCCGAAGCCGCCGGCATCGCCGTCCGGTTGCTCTGAGCGTGCCGGCGGCTTACGCCTTTCCGCTCGTCAAGACCCATTCATGCTCACCAAGACGATCACCGTCGCACTGGTCGGTAACCCGAACGCGGGGAAATCGACCCTGTTTAATGCCCTTTCCGGGTTGCGGCAACGGGTCGGCAATTACCCGGGCGTCACGGTCGAGATGAAGAAGGGCCAGTTCACTGTCGGCGGGGTGGCGGTCGATCTGATCGACCTGCCAGGTACTTACAGCCTCGCCGCCCGCAGCCCGGACGAGATGGTCGCCGTGGACTTGCTCCTCGGCCGGCGGCCCGAGGAGCGACGGCCGGACGTGGTGCTGTCGATCGTCGACGCCTCGAACCTCGACCGGCATCTCTACCTGACGAGCCAGCTGCTCGGCCTCGGGGAACCGGTCGTCCTCGCCGTGAACATGATGGACGTGGCCGAGGCCCAGGGGATCAAGGTCGACTGTGCCCGGTTGAGCCGGGAGCTGGGCATCCCGGTCGTGCCGATCCAGGCGAACCGGGGGGTGGGGCTCGATGTTCTTACCAAGGCTCTGCTTGCGGCAGCGAAGGGCGGGGTTGCGCCGCTCGGGCCGTCGTTCCCGATCGAGTTCGAAAAGGAAGTCGCCGCCCTCCAGACCGAGCTCGGCGGCGACGTGCCGGGCTTCCTGACCCGCCGGCTGCTACTCGACGTCGGCGGGTACGTGGAGCAGTGGCTCGTCGGAACCCACGGCGGCGGACTGCGGGCGCATCTCGAGGACGCCCGACGGCGGCTCGCGGCGGCGGGGTGCCCGGTCCCGGCGGTCGAGGCCCGGGTCCGGTACGGGTGGGTCCGCCCGGTCGTGGCCGCGGCGGTCGCCAAGCCCGCCGAGCGGCCGGTCACCTGGACCGACCGGCTCGACAAGGTGCTCACCCACCGGGTCTGGGGCACGCTCGTGTTCCTGGCCCTGATGTTCGTCATTTTCCAGGCGATCTTCGTCGGGGCGAAGCCGATGATGGACACCCTCGACGGGGTCCGGGAAATCGCCGCGAAGGCGGTGGAAAGGGTGATGCCCCCCGGCCCGCTGCGGGGGCTACTCGCGGACGGGGTCATCAAGGGCGTCGGGAGCGTGATCGTCTTCCTCCCGCAGATCATGATCCTGTTCGGGTTCATCGCGGTGCTCGAAGACTGCGGGTACATGGCCCGGGCGGCATTCCTGATGGACCGGCTGATGAGCCGGTGCGGGCTCAGCGGCAAGTCGTTCATCCCGATGCTGTCGTCGGTCGCGTGTGCGGTTCCGGGGATCATGGCGACCCGGGTGATCGAGAACCGCCGCGACCGGCTGGCCACGATCCTGGTCGCCCCGCTGATGAGCTGTTCGGCCCGGCTTCCGGTTTACACCTTGCTGATCGCGGCGTTCCTCCGCGACGGCTACCCGGGGTGGGTTCCGGGGCTAACCCTCTTCGCGATGTACATGATCGGGTTCACGATCGCCCCGCTCGTCGCCCTCGTCCTGAAGCGGACCCTGCTCAAGGGCGGGACGCCGGTGTTCGTGATGGAGCTTCCGGAGTACAAGCGGCCGACCGTGCGGGGCGTGGCGCGGCGGATGGGCGAGGCCGGGTACGCATTCCTCCGCCGGGCGGGGACCGTGATCCTCGCGTCGATGATCCTGATCTGGGCGCTACTCTACTTCCCGCACACCGACCCGACCGGCACGCCGTACGAGGAGCGGATCGAGGCGGCCGAGAAGAAGCTGGAAGGGTCCGAGACGAAGGCGAAAGAAGCGCGGGACGCGGGGGAGGCGGTGCCGGAGGAGGTAGAGAAGGCCGCCGCCGAGGCGGAGGCCGAGAAGAACACCCTGGGCGGTGAGTGGAAGCGGGGGAGCGTGCTCGGGCAAGCCGGGCGGGCCCTGGAACCGGCGTTCGAACCGGTGGGGTGGGACTGGCGGATCGGCATGGCGGTGATCGCCAGCTTCCCGGCCCGGGAAGTGTTCGTCGGCACCCTCGGCCTACTCTACGACGTCGGCGAGGTGGACCCGAAGGCGTTAGGGGATGACGCGGACGAGAAGGGCCAGGGGTTGAAGGCGGCGGTCCGGAAGGAGTGGGCCGGCGACCCGGTGCGCGGGCCGTACCATACGGCGGTGGCGCTTTCGGTGATGGTGTTCATCGCCCTGTGCATGCAGTGCGCGTCAACGCTGGCCGTGATCCGGCGTGAGACGAAGAGCTTGGCGTGGCCGGCGTTCACCTTCGCCTACATGACGGTCCTCGCGTACCTGGGAGCCCTGGTCACCTTCCAGGTCGGCCGGCTGATCGCAGACCTCGTGTGACGCCTCGTTCCGGGCCCGAGCCGGGGAGAGTCAGATGGATATCCAATTCGTAGCCGCGGCGGTGATCGTCGGACTGGCGGCGGCCTACTCGGCCCGCGCGACGTGGCGGGTATGGGCGGGGAAGAAGTCCGGGTGCAGCTCGGGGTGCGGGAAGTGTGCCGCGCCACCCGCCCCCGCGGGGCCGGAGCAGAAAGGCCGCGTTTCGCTCCCGCAGGTGTGAGAACCGAACCGCCTCGAAACCAAGGTCGCGCATAGCACGACGGCACGCACTGCGTACCGTCTGCTCTTGTAGGGCACGCACTGCGTGCCGTCTTCGTCTTGTGGGGTACTCGCTACGTGCCGTAGCTCGGACGAGATGTATGGCAAGACGGCACGCAGTGCGTGCCCTACAAGATGGTCGGCCCTTCACTTCTTCAGGGGCTTGACGAGCTTCGCCCGGAGGGCGAGCCGGATCCCGCCCTCGTCCCCGCGGCCGACCAGCTCGACGCGGTCGATGAGTTCGAGCACCGCCGCGAACTGGTCGATCTGCTTCAACAGGTTCTTCTGATCACCCTGTTTCGCCGTCGCCAAGAACTCCGCGAGCTTCTCGCGGTGGGTCGCGAGATAGGTCCGGGTGGCAGGGCCGGAGACCCGCGCCAGGAGCGATTCGCCGGTCGCTTGTGGCGCGTTCGCGGCCGGGCGGCGGAACCGCTTGACGGCGTCCGGCGAACCCGCGAGTACCAGATAGCCGTCCTTGAGAGCAAACGACGGACGGATCCCCGGCGGGAACGCCTTCTCGCCGACGAGTGACGTGATCACCACGTCCCCGTCCTGCGTTTCCTCGAGATCGATCTGGTCAGTATGGCCCGAGTTGTAGGCCACGCGGGCGGCCTCGAACCCGAACCCGACCGACCGCGCGATCGCCCGGACGGTCTCTTTCCCGTTCGGGCCGCCGGCGTCGATCTGCACGGCGGCGACGACCACAGGGACGGACCCGCCGGCGCGCGGGGGCGGCTCCGCCCAGACCGCCCAGTTCGGGCCAAGGGCATCGAATACGCGGGGGAGTTTGTCGCGACCAAACACCGGCCCGAGAAACCTCTCGGCGACCGTCGTGACCGGATTCTTTTCCTTGACCGGGACGAGCGCGCCGATCAAGTCGATTACCTCGGCTGCCTTGAACCGGCCCGCCGCCGCGAACAGCGCGTCGTCGGGGACCGATTGCCAGATCTCGGGAGTCGTGCGCGGGCCGGTCAACCACCCTTTCGCGGGCGCCGGGAGAGCCCCGGGACGAAACTGTAGGGACACGCCGGCTTCGAGATCGGCCCCGAGAGAGAAGTAGACCGCGGCGGAGTCGAGCGCCCGCCAGACTTCCTGGAATCGGGTCAGGAACTCTTTTTCCGCGGCCCGGGCGCCCGCGACCTTGGCCGCCAGTTCGGCGTCGAGCGGACGCGGGTTGATCAGGGCGACCGCGAACGCGTCGGCGACGCCGAGCTTGGCGAGCTTTGCCACCAGGCCCGGAGGTTTGACGCCGGCCGGGGGGGCGGCCTTGTCGCGGTCGATCACGGCCAGGATGTCGGGCTCGGTCCCGGAGAAGGCGAACACGTCGCCGCGGAAGCAGTAGAAGTCCGACCCGCCGCCCGGCTTCTGTCGCTCGAAATACTCCTCCCCGTTGTGCTGCCGGCGGGTCACCGACTTGACCTCGCCCGTCCCGGTCTGGATTGCGTTCAGTCGCTCGACCAGCTTCGCGAGCATGTCCGGTTTTCGCGGGCGGACGAGGACCACCGCCCGCTCGGCCTTCGGGTCGTCGGGCGGGGCGGGGGTGTAGGCGAACACGACGGCGTCGCCGAATACCTCGTTCAGCAGGTCGTCCGAGGTGACACCGAGCGCGAGGAATAAGGGCGCGGCCGCCTCCCGCACGTGTTTCAGGTCGCCGGCCGCAAACAGCTGCCGGCCCAGGACTGATTTCGGGACCCATTCAACGAACGGGGAGTTCGCGACGTCCCGGACGTGGTCCCGGGCGTTCTGGAGGAGCAGTACGAAGGCGGCGTCGGGTGGGGCGACCCGCAGCACCTCGTCGCGCGGGGCGGCGGGGGCGGGTGGGGCGACGCACGCGACGAGTCCGGCGACGAAAAATAACCGGTAAAAGTGTTGAGCTCGGGACATCCGCTTTCGGCCTCGGCCGGCCCGGAGGGCCGCATTGTGGAGGGTCAGGACTTCATCTTCGGCTGAATTGCGCCGACATCCCGCAATAGCCGGGTGAACGCCTTCTGGGCCGAGCTGGTGACCGGCTCCAGTCCGATTTTCGCGGCCTCCGGAATCTCGGCGAGCGATTGCCCGGCTGACTCCGGGTCGCCAGCGGGGGGGGCGGGTGTATTCAGAAGGGAATCGGTCAGGGCGGCAAAAACCTTTGGGGCGGACGCGGCCGGTTCGGCGAGTGCGCGGGAGGAATCCCGGAGGGCATCGCCGGTCTTCGCCAGCTCGTCAGTCACCCGGATTGGTTGCACTGTAGGCGCGGGGACTGGTGCGCCCGGCGGCCGTTCTACCAGTTCCGGCGCCTCCGGGTCAACGGGCTGCGGAAGATCCGGGTTGCGGGATATCGCCCACGCGGCCACAACTATGGCGGCGGCCAGCCCGGCGGTCAGTGCGACCCGCCGCCGCCCCCCCGCCCGGCGGTCGGCCCGCACCCCGGCCAGGATCGCGGTCGTGAGTCCGAGGGGAACGGCAACCGGCTCCGCGGGCTCGGCCAGCGCGGCGAACAGGAATCGGGCAGCCCGGACCCGCTCGCGACAGGTCGCACAGGCGGCCGGGTGCGGGTCAACGGCTAACGCATCAGCAGTGAGACGGCCGTCGAGGACCGCCTGGATACGGTCAACGGTCGGTCCGCACGCGGGCGGGAGAGGGAGGGGGATGTCGGGATCGGTGGGCAGGTTCATCACGGGTTCAGCCGGGTTGGGCGGGGGTGTTCGCGTTAGTAGGGTCGTCGGGCACGAGTCCGCGTGAGCGGAGGCGGTCGAGGATCTCCACCCGGGCGCGGTGAAGCCACGTCTTAACGGTTCCCACCGGCCGGGCGACGACGTCGGCGATTTCCTCGTACGACCGACCCTGTTCGTGAAACAGGACGAACACGGTCTGGTAATCGGGCCGAAGGCCGTCAACCGCCCCGCGGATCTCGCGGGTCAGCTCGGCCGAGTCGTCGCCGGACCGGTGGTCGGCCGTCTCGTGCAGGTAGTCGGCCAGTTCCGGTCCCTTCGCCCGCCGGCCGAGGGCGGTCCGGCACCGGTTCACGGTGATCCCGAGTACCCACGGGCGGAGCGGCCGGCCGGCATCCCACCGGCGGAGGCTCCGGAACACCCGGAGGAACACCTCCTGGGCCACGTCTTCCGCGTCTTGGCGGTGGCCGAGGAGACGAGCGCAGAGCCCGTAGACGTCCTGCTGAAACTGCTCCACAAGCTCGCGGGCAGCGGCCGGATCGCCGGCCAGGCAGCGGCGGACGAGCGCGGCGTCGGACACAAGCGGCCCTCTACGGGGATGTACCCGCGAGTGCGAGGCGGGGTTTCAAAACGGGTCATTCGGCGACGGCCGCCAGAGATTCGGAAAAAAACCCGAACCCCGGGCCGTTCGTACGACGGGGAGAGGGAAACCCCGACCCCTCATCCCCGCGGGCGGGGCCGTAAACCGTCACCGTCCCGTCTTCTCGATCGCCTCCCGCAGCAACTCGATTGCCTCCCGGACACTCGTCTCCGGGAGCGACTTGCCCCGTTTCTCCAGTTCCTCGCCGAACCGGATCGCAGTCTCCTGCATCCGCTCGTGCGTCTCGTGGGACCCGCCGACCAGGGCCATCTCTTCCGTCCGGGTCACCCGCTTGTGTCCGTCCTCGCCGTCCAGTCCGATCCCGACGATCGCACCCACCTTCGGCCCTGCCTTTTTCCCGGATTTCTTCTTCGGCATGACAAACCTCCCGTGATTCCCGGGGCGCGCTGTTCGGGTTTTTGGGGCTCTGTAAGTACGCACTATTCTAGCCGCGCGGCAAACGCCCGGCGGGCCGCTTCCTTGCGTTCCGGTAGCGTGGGGGATAATATCGGAGTGGGTTCATTGCGATCCGTGCCCCGGGACTCGACCGCTCGCCCTAACCACCGGACCGCACCAATGCCTTCGTTAATTCTCCTGAAATCGCCCGGCGGCGCGTCCCCGGGCGAGACGATCCCACTCGACGGCGAGCTGCTCGTCATCGGGCGGGACGCGGACACTTGTCAAATCGTGATCCCGCACCACGCGGTCAGCCGCCGGCACGCCCAGATCAGTCGGTCGCAGGGCCACTTCTTCATCGAAGACCTACGGAGCCGCAACCACACCTTCGTGAACAGCAAGGAAATCTCCACCCGGACCCCCCTCAAGGCCGAGGATAAGATCAAGATCTGCGACTTCCTGTTCCGGTTCCACGACGAGCGGGTGAAGGACCCGCCACCCCTCCCCACGTGGATGAAGAAGGAGAAGGGGAAGGACGAGGAGGACGAGGCCGAGACGGGTGGGATGACCACGATCGAGGCTACCGGGACCCGGGTGAACGTCCAGAACTTCCTCGAGCTCCAGCCGTCGGATCGGCTCCGTGCTCTTTTGGAGATCAGCACGAACCTGGGCCGGACGCTCGAACTCGACCCGCTCCTGGACCAGGTCGCGCACACCCTGCTCGGGGTGTTCCGGCAGGCCGACCGGTGTTTCGTCATCCTGCTCGACGAGCGGGGCAAGCCGGTCCCCAAGGCCGTCCGGACCCGCCGGCCCGCGCTCGAGGACACCCGGTTCAGCCGGACGATCGTGAAGAGGGCGGTGGACGAGATGCAGTCGTACCTGAGCGAGGACGCGTCCAGCGACATTTCCCTCGGCCCGGCCGCCTCGATCGCCGAGTTCCGCATCCGCTCGGTCATGTGCGTCCCCCTGACCTCGGCCGACGGGCGGGCGCTCGGGGCGATCCAGATCGACACCCAGGACCGGGCGAAAAAGTTCCGGGAGGACGACCTGAACCTGCTGACGATCGTGGCCAACCTGGCCGCGGTCTCCGTCGAGAAGGCGAAGCTGCACGAATCGATGCTGGTCCGGGAGAAGGAGCGGAAGGAGATCGAGCTGGCCCGGGCGGTACAACTCGGGTTCCTCCCCCAGACCTTCCCGGAGATCCAGGATTACGAGTTCTACTCGCACTATTCCCCGGCCCAGTCGATCGGCGGCGACTACTACGACTACATCCACCTGCCGAACGGGCGGCTGGCGATCGTGTTGGGGGACGTGGCCGGGAAGGGCGTCCCGGCCGCGCTCCTGGTGGCCAAGCTCAGTTCCGAGGTCCGGTTCTGCCTGTTGACGGAACCGGACCCGGCCCGGGCGGTCGGCCTGCTGAACGACCAGATGATCCGGGGGGGGCTCGGGGACCGGTTCGTGACCCTGGTCACCGCGGTCATCGACCCGGCCGCCAACCAGCTCACGGTGGTGAACGCCGGGCACATGAGCCCGCGCCTGTACCGGGCGGGGATGGACGAGCTGACCGACGTGATCTCGACGGACGCCACCGGGTTGCCGCTCGGCATCATGCCGGGGTTCGAGTACGAGGCCGCGACCCTACAGCTGGACCCCGGGGACACCATCGTCATCTTCACCGACGGGGTGACCGACGCGATGGCCCCGAGCGGGGAGATGTTCGGCCCGGAGGGCGTGGACCGGTGCTTTACCACGGACGACGTTCCGGGGGGCGGGTCCCGCCCGAAGCAGGTCGGGGAGCGGCTGGCCCAGGCGGTCCGGCGGCACGCGAACGGCCAGCCGCAGAACGACGACATCGCCGTCGTCTGTTTCGGCCGGCTGGAATCGGGACACGCGCCGGCGGCCAGCGTCACCACCCGGGCGGTCCCGCTCCAGAACCGGCCCCGCTGACCCGCCCCCGGCCCAACCGGAAGGAGGACTCACGATGAGCACCGGTCCCGCCATCCTGCCCGACACGGAGACGCAGGAGGAACAGAAGACGAAGCGTCAGCCGCCGTACAACGTCATCCTCCTGAACGACGACGACCACAGCTACGAGTACGTGATCCTGATGCTGAAGGAGTTGTTCGCCCACCCGTTCGAGAAGGGGTTCTTGCTCGCCGAGGAGGTGGACAAGACGGGGCGGGCGGTGGTGTGTACGACGAGCCTGGAGCGGGCCGAGCTGAAGCGGGACCAGATCCACGCCTTCGGGCCCGATTCCCGCATCCCCCGCTGCAAGGGGTCGATGTCCGCCGAGATCGAGCCGGCGGAGTAGTGGGTCAGGTGTTTGGTGTTGAGAATCGCCAGTTGTCCACTGGCGTCTCTCGGGTTTTCGGGCGGGCGGAGGTTCGAACACCAAACACCGTGTGCGCCGATTCGTTCACTTCTTTTCGTCGGCCTTGCGGACCGACTTGATCACCACGTCTTCCTTCGGTTCGGACGCCTTGCCCCGGGGGGCCGGCTTCTTCTCCACCTTGGCGATCTTGTCGACCACGTCCATGCCCTCGATCACCCGGCCGAACACGCAGTACCCGACCCCGTTCGGGTCCTCCTTCTTGTCCAGGAAGGTGTTGTCCACGGTGTTGATGTAGAACTGGCTGGTGGCGCTGTCCGGGTCGGAGGTCCGGGCCATGGCGACCGTCCCGCGGGCGTTTGAGAGCCCGTTGGCCGCCTCGTTCTTGATCGCCGGCTTCGTCTTCTTCTCCTTCATCCCGGGCTCGAACCCGCCGCCCTGGATCATGAACCCGTCGATCACCCGGTGGAAAATCGTCCCGTCATAGTGTTTGTCGTCGAGGTAGGAGAGGAAATTCTTGACCGTGACCGGGGCCTTTTCCTCGTACAGCTCGATCTTGATGGTCCCGTGGTTCGTCTCGACCACGACCACCGGGTTGGCCGCCCGGGCGGACCCGGCGGCGACGGCACCGAGGGCGAAGAAGCAGAGCGCGAATACCTTGATCGTCAGCATGGTTGTCCTTTCGACGGGTGACGGGTCGCCGCCCGCGGCACGAGCCGGGCAGCTCTGGGTGGCAAAGGGGTTGTCAGGCGTTCCACACGATCACCCCGGCGGATCGGTAACCGGCCGCCGGCCGACGGTCATTCTACCCGGCGACCGGCACTCCGGCTGTCCGGGCGGTTGAAACCCCGTCGTCCGGTGCGAACGACCGGGCGGCTACTTCCAGGCAGCGGCGGGGATGCGGAACTCGAACCGGTCGCTCTCGTCCACCCGCCTTGCGTCCAGGGTCAACGTAAGGGATTCGGTACCGGGCGCGGGTTCGGGAAAGACGAGGAGTTCGTTGACCGGTGCGCCGCCCGCGGGTAACGGCTGCCTGTACTCCCCAAAGTACTCCAGCTTCCTCCCGTCCGGAATCCGGGGCGCACCCAGGGGGGTGCCGCCCGGGTAGGACAGGACGCATTCCCCGCTCGTCACGGGCTGCCACCGCCGGTACTCGCGCGGCCTGGACGGGGAAAGATTCTGGAGATCGAGCCAGACGAGGAACAAAGTGGAAGGCGAGTCAGACCTGCGGCCGGCCGCGTCGACAAGGGGGGCCCGGGCGATTCTGGCCGCGCGGACGCGGACCTGAACATCGCCGAGTTGCTGCCACTCGGACGACCATACCCCGGGCGGGGGTGGGAAGGTGCTGACTGGGCGGGGCGGAGGGGCGACCGAGATCGCAACACCCGGCGGTGGCTGCGCTGGTGGCGCGCTCGGTCCGGTCTTCGGCTCAGGCTCTGGCATCTTCGACGGCTGTGGGGTCTTGCTTTCGTGTGGGGCCGGGGGGGGCTCTGGAGCCCCGCCTCCCGCGATCGGGTCGGCCCACTCACACGGGATGAAGAGTTCGCGCCCCCGGTCGGCCGACGTGTCGACTCGGATCGCAACCCAAAACGGTCCGGTATCGGTGACAACCGCCTCCGTCCCTGGGGGTAGGTCGATCAGCCGGCCTTCGTGGTAAAGCGGCTTCAGCTCCGGGTGATCCTTGCTCATCCCCAACCGCATCGCGTCTGCCAGGCTGCGTGGGTCGGCGGCTGCTGGTATGGCCCTGGCAGAAGACTCCATGATTTTCAGTCTGACCCGCTCGCCTCGACGAAACTTGTTTTTCTTGAGCTTCTCGCTGCCCGGACCCGGGCCCGGGTCCGGCTGGACCACTTCGGCGCGAGAATCCGGCTCTCGGTCCCTCGAAACGCTTACAGCGACAACAAACACGACGGCCGCGAAGAGCACCAGACACCCGATTCCGAACATGATCGTGACCGGACTGATGGGTGCTCTGCCAACGGAAGCAGCGGGTGGCCGGGCAGGAGATGAAGGGGGTGACGAGGCAGGCGGTGAGGGGGCAGCGAACGCGAAAATCGCCCCACAATTGGGGCACCTTCGAGAAACGTCCCGCCCGCGGGGATACCAGGTGTAATTACACCGTAGGCAGTGGTTTAGGGGGCGATTGATCATGGTCACAGGTCCATCAGAGTCAAGAAAGCGGCCAAGTGCAGGTCAACCCAGCGAAGTAAGCGTGAGGAAAGCCGGAACAGAAAACCCACGACCATTCTTAGCGAGTCTAAACGATCTAACAGGGTCACGGAACAGGCAATGTCGGTAGTGCCCCAGGGCCCGACCGCAGTGGGACAGAGCAACCCCGGGGTCGGTCGTTCCGACCCTTGCCTCCAGCCCGAGGAATGGATACCGTTGGAGCCACCCACCGCCCGCCCGTTCCCCTGGTGCGATCGTGATTCGATCCCTTCTTGCCGCACTCGCGTTCGTCGCCGCCGCGTTCGTCGTCGTGTCGGGGGCCGCCCCCGGCCAGCCGCCGGCCGACAAGAAGCAACCGGCGGGGAAGTACGACCCGCCGAAGCCCATGAAACCCGACGACGCGACTTTGAAGCAAATCACGGAGAAGACGGCGGAGCTCCGCAAGGCGGTCGAAGGGCTGAAGGTCAAGAAGATCCAAGACCAGATTCTGATCGAGGTTGAGATCTACCTGAAGGCGGCCGAGAACATCGTGCGGTTCGAGGAGTGGTACTCGAAGGATAGTGGGAAGTGGGCCCTCACTACTCTGGACCAAGGGCTGGAGCGGGCGAAGCAGGCCGCCGCCTGGGACGGCCGCGGTCTTGGCCCCCGTCTCTGGCAGAAAACAACCGGAATGTGGGTCGTCCGTGCCTACCGCTCGCGGATCGATGACTCGATCCAGCCCTACGCGGTGAGAATGCCGAAGGATTACTGGAAGGACCTCCACAAGCAGTGGCCTCTCCACATCATCTTGCACGGTCGCGACTCGTCACTGACCGAGGCCAAGTTCATCGCCACGCACGGCAGCGGCAACGCTGGTCCCAACGAGCTCGACCACATCGAACTGGAAGTCTACGGCCGGGGGAATAACGCCTACCGCTGGGCGGGCGAGACGGATATTTTTGAGGCACTCGGGAACCTCGCCATTGTGCCAAACGGGGCCCAGTTCGGCGCCAATATCGTCGACAACAAGCGGATCGTTCTCCGTGGTTTCTCGATGGGCGGGGCCGGGACGTGGCATATTGGGCTTCATCATCCGGACCGCTTCTGTGTGATCGGCCCCGGGGCCGGCTTTACGACGACCCACGGCTATATTGCGAACCTGCCGAAACAGCTGCCCGATTACCAGGAGAAGTGCCTGCACATCTACGACGCCGTCGACTACGCCGAGAACGCGTTCAACGTCCCGGTCGTTGCGTACAGCGGCGAGAAAGACCCGCAGAAGGCCGCGGCCGACAACATCGAGAGACTTCTGAAGGGGTTCAAAGAACCTGTCCGGTTCACCCACCTCGTTGCGCCGGGGTTGGAGCACCAGATGCCGAAGGAATGGCAGGATAAGGCGGATGTGGAGTACCGCAAGCATTCCGCCAAGGGCCGAGACGAGAACCCCGACCGGGTTCGGTTCGTAACGTACACCCCGCGCTACTGGCGCTGTGATTGGGTCTGGGTCGAAGGTCTTGAGAAGACCTACGAGAAGGCGGTTGTCGATGCGACGCGCAAGGGGAACACGTACACCATAACGACAACAAACGTCCGCGACATGTTTCTCAAGGACATCGATCACCCGGACAAGGGCCCGCTTGCCATTACCGCCGATGGGCAGAGGGTCGCGATTCCCAAAGAAGATCAAGGGGCCGTCGTTCGGCTTGAAAAGCGGGAAGGAAAATGGGTCATCGTGGACTCTGTGCAACGGGAACTTCGGCTTTCCGAAAAGCCGGAAAAGCGACCGTTCCAAACGGGGCCGATCGACGACGCATTCAGCGAGTATTTCTGGGTGGTGCCTCCGGTCAAACCAGGCTGGCACCTCGACACAGGCAGACACACTTCCGCGGCAGTGACCGAGTTCGCCCGGGTGTGGGATCGGTACTTCCGTGGAAAGCTTCCGATGGGTCCCCAGGTGCCACACCGGGAGACCTTTATTGGGTGGGAGCATCCCCATCACGTGCTCTTCGGAGACCCCGCCAGTAACCCGGAGATCGCCGAGGTGCTTCCGATGCTGCCGATCGCCTGGACGAAGGAAAAACTCGTGGTCAACGGAGTGGAGTACGACGCGAAAACACACCTCCCGGTCCTCATCTACCCTTGCGGAACTCAGTACGTCGTCCTCAACTCCGGCCACACTTTCAAGGAAGCCGACCTGAAGGGGACGAACGCGCTGCTCTACCCCCGCCTTGGCGACTGGGCCGTCATCAAACCGACGCCGACCGAAAAGGACCCGGCCGCCTACGAGGTCGTCGCCGCCGGGCTGTTCGACGAGAACTGGCAGTTCCCGAAGAAGTAACACGAGGCGATCGATGATTCCCCTGCTGCTCAGTGCCGCCCTGACCGCCCCCGAGTAGGGCCGGCTGGGCCGGCCGTGTTATTCAGCCCGGCCGGCCCAGCCGGCCCTACGAGTGACAGCGTTCGGCGTCACGACTGGGCGCGGGCGTACTGCGGGGGCCATGCGATATCCTGTCCAAGGGCCCGGGCTGCGTGGAGCGGCCAGTACGGGTACCGGAGAGATGCCCGGGCGAGAAGGACGACGTCCGCCCGACCCTCCCGAATGATCGCGTCGGCCTGGCCGGGGTCGGTGATCAGCCCGACCGCCGCCGTGGCGATGCCAGCCTCACGCCGGATTTGCTCCGCGAAAGCGACCTGATAACCCGGTTTGAGCGGGATCCGCACCCCGGGCAATAATCCGCCCGATGAGCAGTCGATCAGATCCACCTCGCGGCGAGCCAGTTCCCGAGCCAGGACGACCGACTGCCCGATGTCCCACCCGCCCTCGGCCCAGTCGGTCGCCGAGATCCGCACGGAAAGAGGCATTGTTCGTGACACGACGTCCCGGACGGCGCCCACCACTTCCAACACGAGTCTCATCCGGTTTTCGAGGGATCCGCCGTACCGGTCGTCGCGCCGGTTACTCAACGGGGACAGGAAGGAGTGCAGCAGGTAGCCGTGCGCGGCGTGGATCTCGATCAGGTCGAACCCCGCCACGACGACCCGTTCGGCAGCTGCGCGAAACGCCCCGACCACGCCCCGGATGCCCTCCTCGTCGAGCGCACGCGGGGTCGGGTAGTCGGGGGCGAACGGGATCGGGCTCGGGCCGACGACGGGCCACGCCCCTTCCGCTGCGGTCAACGGCTTGCCCCCCTCCCACGGGCGGTGGGTGCTCGCCTTCCGGCCGGCGTGGGCGAGCTGAATCCCGGCCGCCGTCCCCTGGTCGTGGATGAACCGGGCGACCCGGGCGAGCGGCTCGACGTGTCGGTCGGTCCAGACCCCAAGGTCGTACGGGGTGATCCGGCCGTCCGCGGTTACGGCGGTCGCCTCGGCGATGACCAACCCGGCCCCGCCGACGGCCCGGCTCCCGAGATGGACGAGATGCCAGTCGGTCGCGAACCCGTCCGGGGACGAGTACTGACACATCGGCGATATGCCGACCCGGTTCTTCAGGGCCAGCCCGCGGAGGTTGATCGGAGCGAACAAGTGTTGGGTCTCGGCAACCGCCGAGTCTCCACCTTCCGGCCGACTGGTCGAATCCATCTCCCTCCCTCGTGGTGCCGGACCCGCATTCCGCCTACCCGTGGCAGAATATTATCTGAATAGGCGATATCCTATTCACACCAAAATAATCATGAAAATTACCAGCCGATTTAGGACAACTATCTGATCATTTTGACATACTGAATGTGGGGACCGGCCCCAGAGGTTTTCTCCCCGGTTCCGGTCCTCAACCCGCCGGGCAAGGTGGAAGCCTGCCCCCATCTCCCGTCCCTGAAAGCGTCGGGGCCGATCCGTTATAGCAACTGGCCACTCTCCCGCCTGGTGTCGGCCGCGGCGAGCAGGCCACGGACCTCTTCGTCGGTCGTCTGCGAGAAATCTTCGTACCACTGCCCGACGGCATAGAACGGGTCCGGCTCCAGGGCGCAGATGGTCTCATCCGCCTCCAGTTCGATCTCACTGCACGTCTGCGGGGCCCCGACCGGGACGGCGACCACCACCCGGGCCGGGCCGAGCCGCCGGAGGGCCGCAACGGCGGCCCGCATGGTCGATCCGGTGGCCAGCCCGTCGTCCACCAGGATCACGACCTTTCCCCGGACGTCCGGCGGGGGCCGGTTGCCCCGGTACACACGCTCGCGTCGCTCCAGCTCCCGCAGCGCGTCCTCGGCCGCCTCCGCGATTACCTCCGGAGGGATGCCCAGACCCCGAACGACCTCCTCGTTCAGCACCCGGACGCCGCCGGTGGCGATCGCCCCCATGGCCAGCTCCTCGCGGCCGGGGACCCCGAGCTTGCGGACCAGGAACACGTCCAGCGGGGCCCCGAGCGCCAGTGCCACTTCGTACCCCACGGGGACCCCGCCCCGCGGGAGGGCCAGCACGACAACGCCCGGCCGACCGGCGTAGTGCATCAGTTTCTCAGCCAGCTGGCGGCCGGCATCGGTTCGATCCCGGAACATGGCAGACCTCCCGACCGTCGCTATTCGGGACTCGTTTCGACCCGCGGCCGGGCACCGGGCTACGCCCCGAAGGGGAACGTCTCGGGAAGTTCCTCCGGCTCCTCCGCGGCGGCCGGGAAGAGCGGGCGGACGGCCGTGGTCTCGTCTACATACACGAAGGCGTCGTACCGCTCCGGTAGGATGGTCGGCACGTAGTTCCCGTACTGTTCGTACCGCGGGCGGTAGACGACACCGATCGCCCGGTGTCCCCGCCATTCGGACAGTTCGTCCGTCGCGGGCGGCTGACCCACCAACAGTTTGTCCTCCGGCTCGACCCGGTGGAGCACGTCCTCCCAGCTCCCCTCGCGGGCCGGCGGGACTGCCATCTCCTCCCACGGGGCGCCCCACTCCCGGCCGGCGATCACCGCCCCCCGGTACGATCCGAACCCGACCAGCGCGACCTCCCAGCGGCCGTACCGGTCGCGGGCGAGCTGGCCGAGGTTGACCATTCCGTCGTCGGCCATGTCGGTGAACCGGGCGTCGCCGACGTGGGTATTGTGCGCCCAGACCACCGCCCTCGCCCCCGGCCCATGGTGGGCAAGCAGCCGGTCGAGGGTCTCGGCCATGTGCCGGTCGCGGACGTTCCACGACCCGGAATTGGTACGGACCATCGCCCGGTAATATGCCTCGGCGTTCTTCACCACGATGGCGTTCTGCTCGGCGACGAAGTGCCCGTCGCGGCCGTCCCCGGCGGGGGTCTCGGCCCCGGCCCGGATCTGACGGAGCATCGCCGTCACCTCGTCCTGGCAGGAGTGCGGGACGAGGACCGTCGCCCGGGCGTACTCCTGGGCGTCCTCGCCGTAGGGCTCGAAGCACCGCAGCGCGCGCCGCGCGGCGGGAAGGGCCGCCGGGTCGGCCTTACGGAGGTACCCCATCACCTCGTGGAGCGACTCCCACAGGCTGTAAACGTCCAGCCCGTAGAACCCGACCTTTTCGCGGTCGGGCCGGCCGTCGTTGCGGGCCCGGAGCCAGTCGATGAGGTCGACCACCTCCTCGTTCGCCCACATCCACGTGGGCCACCGGCGGAACGTCTCGAGTGCTTCCCGGGCGGACCCGGCGGCCCCCGCGTACCCCTTGAGGAACCGGGTCACGCGGTAACAGTCGGGCCAGTCGCCCTCGACGGCGACGAACGAGAAGCCCATTTCCTCCACGAGCCGGCGGGTAATCGCCGCGCGCCAGGTGTAGTATTCGTGCGTCCCGTGGGACGCTTCCCCCAGCAGCACGACCCGCGCGTCGCGGCCGCGGGCCACGAGGGGGTCGAGGTCGGCCGCGGACTGGAGCGGCCGGGCGAGGCCGCGGGTGTCGGCCAGAAGCTTCTCGGTGATCGGCATCTCGGTCACCGAGTGACGGCGGCGGACCATGACTTCTCCTTCGCCGGGTCACCCGGCGTACGGTCCCCCTCCGGTACCCAGGTGGTGGGTGAACCAGGCGACGGCCAGCCGGGCAACTTCTTCCAGTTTCCCAGGCTCTTCGAACAGATGCCCGGCCCGGGGGACGACAACCAACTCCTTGACCGGGGCCGCGAGTCGGGCGAGGGCCTGCTGGTTCAGCTGGATCACCACATCGTCATAACCGCCCACGATGAGCAGGGTCGGGCACATCACGGCCGCGAGGGCGTCCCCGGCGAGGTCCGGCCGGCCGCCCCGCGAGACGACCGCGGCCACTTTCCCCGGTTCCCGGGCCGCGGTCACCAGGGCCGCCCCGCCGCCGGTACTGGCCCCGAACAGCCCGACCCGAAGCCCCGCGGTCGACGGGTTAGCGGCCAGCCAGTGGACCGTGCTACCCAGACGATCCGCGAGCAGGCCGATGTCGAACCGGAGATGGCGGGTCCGCTCGTCGACCCGCTCCTCGGCCTCGGTCAGCAGGTCGACGAGCAGGGTGGCGAGCCCGGCTTCGCGGAGTCGCCAGGCGACAAACCGGTTCCGCGGACTGTGCCGGCCGCTCCCCGACCCGTGGGCGAAGAGTACAACGCCCGTCGCGCCATCAGGCACTCCGAGGGTTCCTTGCAGCGTCACCGGTCCGGCCGTCACAAAGGCCGTGGATTCTTCGAACTGGTTGAGGGAACTGATCGGGCTGGACATGGGACGCACCTCCGCGTCATGGCGGGCGGCTATCCGGACAAGTTGAGCAAATCCAGTGCCCTTGGACCGCCCGCAATAGGTACGAGACTTGATCATCCTTTCTTGAAACGCTCGCTCGGGAACCCGCCGGCGGGGGTCAATCATCCGCCCGGAGCTGGGCCATCAGATCTTCCTTCAAGCGGGCGATGCGGGCGGGGACGGTCCGGAGAGTGAACCGGTCAGGGGCGAGGTCGGCTTTCAGCTCAGCCCACCGGAGCGGGGTCGATACGACCGCGTGCGGGACCGGGCGGAGGACGTAGGGCGGAACGACGTGATGCCCCCGCGCGTTCTGGAGCACGTCAACATACACTCGCGCGCCCCGCGTCGCTTTCCGGATTTCAACCGTTGCGAGTGCAGGCATCGCTTCCGCCACCCGTCGGGCGACCGCAAGGGCCCACCCCCGACCTTCATCATACCCGCTTTTCCCCGCCCAAGGCACGAGTACATGCAGTCCCGTCTTTCCGGACGTCTTCACGACCGCCTCGCGATTCTCGGCGGTCAGTATGTCGTGAAACTTCCGGGCGACGGTTACCACGTCGGCGAACGTGGCCTCTCCGGGGTCCAGGTCGAAGAGGATGTAATCGGGCCGGTCCAGGCTTCCGACCCGCGACAGCCACGGATGGAACGTCAATGCCCCCTGGTTGACCAGGAACAGGAGTGTTGGCAGGTCGTTGACGAGGGTGTACTTGACCGGCTTGCCCCGCTCCGTCTCCAGTTCGACCCAAGGAATCCAAGCGGGATAAGAAGGCGGCGTGTGCTTCTGCCAGAAGTGCGGCTTCCCCTCGCCGAGCCCGTCGGGCAGTCGTTCCAGCGTTACGGGTCTGTTTTTGAGGAACGGGAGAAGGCGAGGCGCCACCTTTCGGTAATAGGCCGCAACGTCGGCCTTGGTAATCCCGTCGACCGGGAAGAGGACCTTGTCCGGGTGGGTGATCGCCACCTCTTCCGGCGGACGGGCGGCCGAACCGCGGCGGGGTTTCGACTCCGGGCGCGTGGCCTCGCGTGTCGCACTTTCGGCCGTATGGGTCGGTTCAGCCGTCGTGCTCTCGGGCTTCGCGAACTCGTCCCGCCCCTTGATGAGAAGCCAGTTCTCTTTCTTCTCTCCTTTCCCGTCTCCCCGCATTCGGACAAGCGAGAACCTCCCGTTCAGTTTCTCGCCGCGTAGAGCGAAGCTCAAACGACCCGCGTCGAGCCCGTCTGCGATGGGGTGTGTGGGGTCGAGGTTCTCGTAGGTGCCCCTGTCCCAGATGAGAACCTTCCCGGCTCCGTAGTGTCCCTCCGGGATCATCCCGGCAAAGTCGGCATAGCCGAGGGGATGGTCCTCGACTTTCACCGCCAGCCGTTTCACCGCCGGATCGAGAGACGGCTCCCTGGTCACGGCCCAGCTCTTGAGCACCCCGTCGGCTTCGAGTCGGAAGTCGTAGTGCAACCGCCTGGCATGGTGTTCCTGGACGACGAAGATCAGTTTTTCGTGAGGGTTCTCCCGGGCCGAGGTCGGTTCGGGCGTCACCCGGAAGTTCCGCTTCGAGTCGTATTCGTCCAGTGCTTTTGGGCGATCGCTCTTTCTGGCGGGCATGGATTCCTCCACAGATGTAAACAGGAGCGAAGCGGCCGGACGCGGCGTTCTCAGGATAGGAGTCTGCGAAACCGTACTGCCCCTGAGTTCCTGGCGCTGTAATGCCGGGCAACTGGCGTACCAGTGTCGGGCTTCACCGGGCTCGGAGCGATCACGATTATGAGGTCACCAAATCGAAGCGCGGGTCGGTCATCTTTACCCGCACCCGGGGGTATGAAAGGGCACCAACGCACGATGGGATCACGGCTCGGTTGGCATTCGGGTTGCTTGCCCAATAGTCATCGCCCGCCCGATCAGTACCTCGAAGAAAGGGGGCCGGCATGCCACGCGGAGACAAGTCTGCCTACACGGACAAGCAGAAACGGAAGGCCGAGCATGTTGCGGAGAGTTACGAAGAGCGAGGAACCCCGAAGAAGGTTGCCAAGAGCAGGGCATGGGCAACGGTGAATAAGGAGTCGGGCGGGGGGAACAAATCCGGCAGCGGCCGCGGGAAGACGGAGACGCACAGCTCCAGCCGGAAGGGCGGCAAGATCGGAGGGGCGGCTTCGGCGGCCCGACCGGCGGCCGCGCGGTCGGCATCCGCGAAGAAGGCAGCGGCCACCCGGAAGCGGAATGCCGCGGCCAAGTCGAGGTAACCCCACCCGGAAACGGTGTGGGACACCCACGGCTTCCGGCGGGATACGATTCCGTCCACCGCCGGAAACCGACCGACGTACCGAACCGGTGGGTGCAGGGACGTCCGGGTCAGGCCATCACGCCCTTCACCAGATCCCCGTGAACGTCGGTCAGGCGGTAGTCGCGACCCTGGAACTTGAACGTCAGCCGTTTGTGGTCGATGCCGAGCAGGTGAAGAACCGTCGCCTGGAAGTCGTGGACGTGGACGGGGTCCTTCACCGGCCCGAACCCGAACTCGTCCGATGCCCCGTAAGTCGTTCCCTTCCTGATCCCGCCACCCGCCATCCAGATTGTGAACACGTACGGGTGGTGGTCGCGGCCCCAGCTCTTCACGTCCTGGATGTTACCCTGGAGGAAGGGGGTCCGGCCGAACTCCCCGCCCCAGATCACCAGCGTGTCGTCGAGGAGTCCGAGCCGTTTCAGGTCCTTCACGAGCGCGGCCGACGGGGCGTCGGTGTCGGCGCATTGCACCTTCAGCTGGGTGTTCAGGTTCCGGTGCTGGTCCCAGCCGGCGTGGAACAGCTGGACGAACCGGGTGCCCCGCTCGACCAGCCGGCGGGCCATCAGGCAGTTGTACGCGAAGCTCCCCGGCCGCCGCACGTCCGGCCCGTAGCTCTCCAGCACGTCCTTCGGCTCTTTTCTGAAGTCGGTGAGTTCCGGGACACTCATCTGCATCCGGTACGCCATCTCGTACTGTGCGATCCGCGTGGCGATCTCCGGGTCGCCGAACTCGTTCAGCCCGATCTCGTTCATCTTCGCGAGGTCATCGAGCACGGCCCTCCGGCTCTCCCGGCTCATCCCGTCCGGGTTCGACAGGTACAGCACCGGGTCACCGGTCCCGCGGAACTTCACCCCCTGGAACCTGGTCGGCAGGAACCCACTCGCCCAGTAGAAGTCGTAGAAGATCTGTCCGCACGACGCCTCCTTGTCGCGGGAGGTCATCACCACGAATCCGGGCAGGTCTTCGGTCTCGCTGCCGAGCCCGTAGGTCAGCCACGCCCCCATGCTCGGCCGACCGGGCATCTCCGACCCGGTCAGGAAGAACGTGATCGCCGGGGCGTGGTTGACCTGGGTCGTGTGCATCGACTTCACGAAGCACAGCTCGTCGGCAATTGAGGCTGTGTGCGGCAGGAAATCCGACACCCACGCCCCGCTCTGCCCGTGCTGTTTGAACTTCGTGATTTCGGGCAGGCACGGGCGGACCGTCTGCCCGCTCGTCATCGTGCTGAAACGAGCTCCCTTCACCACGCCGTCGGGGATCTGTTCGCCCTTCCGTTTAGTGAGTTCCGGCTTGTAGTCGAACAGGTCGACGTGGGTCGGGGCCCCGTTCTGGAACAGGTAGATCACCCGCTTCGCCTTCGGGGCGAAATGTGGGAGCGAAGGGAGGCCACCCGACCGCTTCATCGGTGAGGCGGCGAACCCGTCCCGGGCAAACAACGAGGCGAGCGCGGCGGTGCCGATGCCGGTCGCCGTGCGGCCGAAGAAGTGCCGGCGGGACATCAGGGCGGCGCGTTCTTGAAGCGGGTTCATACCGTAGCCCCCCGTCCGGGGCAACGCCCCGGACGGACGTGTGCCCGACCGGTTACGCCCGTATCACCGCCGGTTCGGCCCGGGCCAGCAGTCCTGGCCGTCCCGGGGCGGGCTCGCCCGACCGGTTAGGCCCATATCACTGCTTCGTCAGTGTCTCGTCCAAGTTCAGGATCAGCGTGCAGACCGCGGTGAAGGCCGCATGCTCGACCACGTCGAGCTTCTCGTTCCGGGGTGACTCGCCCCCCTTGAGGAGCTTCTCCGCCGCCCCTTTGTCCGCGCCGAAGAGCTTCCGCTGCTTCGCCAGCGCCGCGACCAGGATCTTCAACTCGCCATCGGCCGGGGTGCGGGCGGTCACCCGGCGGAAGGCGAACCCGAGACGGCCCGCGTCTTCCTTTCCCCCCTGTTCCAGTGCCCGCTGCGCGAGCGCCCGGGCGGCCTCGACGTAGGTCACGTCGTTGAGTGTCCCGAGCGCGTGCAGGGGGGTGTTGGTCACCACCGTCTTCACCGTACACGTCTGCCGGTTCGCGGCGTCGAAGAACATCGTCGGCCCGACAATCCGCCGCCAGAACACATAAAGACTGCGGCGGTACAGCGCCTCGCCTTTGTCCTGCTGGTATCGCTTGAACCCGAACGTCGCCTCCTCCCACACCCCGGCCGGTTGGTACGGCTTCACCGCCGGCCCGCCGATCGTCGGGGTCATCAACCCACTCGCGAAGAGCGCCTGGTCGCGGATCATCCACGACGGGAGCCGGTGCCGTGGGCCGCGGGCGAGCAACCGGTTGTCAGGATCGCGGTCGCGCAGCTCCGGTGTGACCCGCGACGCCTGCCGGTAAGTCGCCGACGTCACGATCAGGCGGAGTAGGCGCTTGACGTCCCACCTCGATTCGACAAACTCCGCCGCGAGCCAGTCCAACAACTCGGGGTGGCTCGGGCGGTCGCCCTGGATGCCGAAATCCTCGGTCGTCTTGACCAGGCCCGTGCCGAAGAGGCCCTGCCAGAACCGGTTCACGGTCACCCGGGCGGTCAGCGGGTTCTCGGGCGAGACGATCCACCGGGCGAGCGCCAGCCGGTTCTTCGGGGCGTCTTTCGGCAGCGGCGGGAGGCTCGCCGGGACCCCCGACTGGACGGTGGCCTCGTGCTTGTCGTACGCCCCGCGGGTGAGGATGAAGGTGTCCCGCGGCTGGGGGAGGTCCTGCATCACCATCACCCGCGGGATCGTCCCGGCTGCCGCGTCGCGGGCCTGTTTCAGCTTTCGCAATTCGGTCAGCCGTTTGACGTACTCCGGCTCCTTCTGCTGGTAGAACTTCGCCAGTTCGTCGGTGTTCGCGTCCACCCGCCCGCCGGGCCCCTTCCGGAGGGCGGTTTCGATGACCACCGGGAGTGTGGTCTCGTACTTCCCGTCCTTCAGCACCCCCCCGGCTTCGCGGAGCTTCGTCTCGATCGGGGTGATCTTCTTGACGGCCTCGTCGTACGCCTTTTGCGCGACCCTGACCTGCTCCTCCTGTTGCGGGCTGCCGAAATCAATCACCGGCGCAGTCTGCCCACTCCCCCCGCCGCCGTTCACCGGCGTCTGGTTGAAGTACGCGAACAGCTGGTAGTAGTCCTTCCGGGTGAGTGGGTCGAACTTGTGGTCGTGGCACCGGGAGCAGGTGAGGGTGAGCCCGAGCCAGATCGTGCCCACCGTTTCCGTCTGGTCGAAGACGTACTCGATCCGGTTTTCCTCGGCAATCCGTCCGCCTTCGCCGTTGATCATGTGATTCCGGCTGAACCCGGTCGCCAGCATCTGTTCGCGGGTCGCGGTCGGGAGCAGGTCGCCGGCCAGCTGCCAGAGGGTGAATTGGTCGTAGGACAGGTTCTCGTTGAACGCCCTCACCACCCAGTCCCGCCAGGGCCACATCGTCCGTTCGCCGTCCCCCTGGTAGCCGTTACTGTCGGCGTACCGCGCGGCGTCGAGCCAGTCCCACGCCATCCGCTCGCCGAACCGGGGCGAGGCGAGCAGCCGGTCCACCACCTTCTCGTAAGCGGTGGGCGAGGTATCCTTCAGGAAGGCGTCGACGTCGGCGGGGGTCGGGGGTAGCCCGGTCAGGTCGAGCGTCACCCGACGGATGAGCCGTTCCTTGTCGGCCGGCGGGGAGGGCGAGAGCCCGTCGCGAATCAGCCGGTCGCCGACGAACGCATCGATCGCGTTCCGGATCTCGACCTTCGGAGTTCGGAGGTCGGGCACGGCCGGCCGCCGGACCGGTGTGAACGCCCAGTGCGTACCCCACTCAGCTCCCTGGTCGACCCACCGCGTCAGAGTGTCGATCTGTCGCGGGGTGAGTTTCTTGTTCGACGCCCGGGGCGGCATCAGATCGGCGGGATCGGCCGCGGTCAGCCGCCGGATCAACTCACTCCCCGCGCTCTTCCCCGGCACGATCGCGCCGCTCCCGAGTGCGGCATCCTTGGTGTCGAGGCGGAGATCGGCCTTCCGAGCCTTCTCGTCCGGTCCGTGACACTTGAAGCAGCTGTCGGACAGGATCGGCAGCACGTCGCGGGCGAAGTCCACCCGCGCGGCTGGGAGGGGCTCGGCGGCCGTGGCGGCCGTGGGAACGAGGGCAAGGGCGGCGAGTGCGCCGAGGAGCGGGAGACGGGGCATGTGGGTCGGCGGGTAAGGACCGGCGGGTGGGTCGATCTACCCAGGATACTCGCCCTGCGGGTCAGGACCAACCCTCATTCCGTTGCTTGAACCCGCCGGAGATGATTCGGTACGCGAGGCCGCCCAGGGGTTTCGCCCTGGAACCGAGGACGGCCGCCCCTCCCCGGGCGAAGGGTGCGGAAGCCGGGGAGCGACGGCCGGTCGTAGCCCGGAGCGGGCCAGCTCATACGGCCGAAACCACCGCGTTCCCGGAGAAGGCCCAGGAAACCGATGGTACGCCGCCGTCCGGTCGCCTATTCATCCCGTCTTGATTCGTCGGGGACCCGCAATATAGTCCGCCGCTCGTTCACAACAACTCATCCGTGAGTGGACCGTCGGCCGGGGGGCCGCGCGAGGTCGGAGGCGCCGTGGTCAGGCGTTGGCTCGCAATCTGTCTGGGGGCGTGTGCCGCGACCGCCATCGCTGCCCCGGAGGTGCGCGCACAGCCCTCCCCCGTGATCGGGTTGCCGGTCGTATCCGACCCCGCGACCGATTACCCGCTGTCGACCGACCGGCTGATGGCCCCGCCCCCTGTGGTCCCGCCGCGGCGGTCGTACCAGCGGCCGACGCCCCCAACGGGGGCCGCCGGCGACCCGGCCGCCCCCCCGGAACCCCCGGGCATCACCCTCCCCGACGGGGCCCAGATCCCTCTCCCGGCCGGCGGCGGGCGGTACTTCCGCTTCGTCCCCCGGTACGGCCAGCTGAACAACTTCAGCAGTGAGAAACTAACGAACGGGACCCAGGGGCCCCCGACCCAGCGGTTCGTGATCACCGGCGGCGTGATCGTGTACGTCAGCCCCGGGGATGGTCAGGGCGAGATCGAGTTCGCCACGGACGACGCGGTCGTGTGGATCCGCGGCCAGCAGGTGGACAACATCGCGGGCGGGTTCGAGGCCGGGCCCGAGAACAAGCGGGAGGTCGAGGTCTACCTGTCCGGGAACGTGATCATCCGGACGGTCTCGACGAACGGCGGCCAGTCGTTCAGCCAGACGCTCCGGTCCGACCAGGTGTATTACGACGTGTCCCGGAACCGGGCGATCGCCGTGGCCGCGGAGCTGGAACTCAACACCCCGCGGGTGCCCGACGGGGTCTACCTCCGCGGCCGCGAAATCCGCCGCCTGGACGAGGCGAACTGGGAGATTTTGAAGGGCTCGGTGTTCTCTAGCAAGCTCCCGGCGGACCCCGGCCTCCGGTTCGACTCGCCGCGGATCACGCTCCGCGAGACCAAGCAGCCCCGGCGGAACTTCCTCGGCATTCCGTACCGGGATTTCAGCGGCAACCCGGACGACGGGGTCGAGCGGTTGATGACGCTGAGGAACTCGACCACCTGGCTGGCCGGAATCCCGGTGTTCTACTTCCCGTATTACCGGGCGGACGTGAACGAGCCCCTCGGCCCGCTCAACGGCGTCGGGGGCGGGCAGGACCGGATCTTCGGCACCCAGTTCTACACCACCTGGGACATCTACAAGATCATCGGGATTAAATCCCCGCCCGGGCACAAGTGGCTGCTCCACCTCGATTACCTGAGTTCCCGCGGGCCCGCCGCCGGGACCGATTACTACTACTCCCTCCCCCCGCGGGAGGACCGCGTCACACCGGCCGGCCTGGGCTTCGCCCGGCTGTACGGGATCAACGACACCGGTCAGGACGTGATCGGCGGGGGCCGCGGGCCGCTCCTGGACCATCCTGTGTCTCGGGGCCGGGCACTCTGGCGGCACCAGCAGGAGATCACCGACGAGCTGTACTTCCAGGGGCAGATCGCGTACCTCAGCGACCAGAACTTCCTGGAGCAGTACTACAAACAGGAGTTCGACCTCGGCCCGAACCAGGAGACGTTCGCGTACCTGACGTACCAGCGGGAGAACCTGTGGGCGGGCGGGTTGATCCAACCCAAGCTGGGCCAGAACTGGATCACCCATACCGAGTCGCTGCCCAAGCTCGACGGGGCCGTGGTCGGCCAGTCGTTCTGGGACCTGTTCGTGTACAACGCCCGGGCGGACGCCACGTACGCCCAGCTCAGGCCGTCTCAGGTGAACCCCTTCCCGGTGGAGGTGACCGACCAGCAGGCCAACAGCGGGCGGTTCGACCTGAACCAGGACCTCAGCCTCCCGTTCGCCCTCGGCCCGGTCAAGCTCGCCCCCTACGCGGTGCTCGACCTGGCCGACTACACCCAACACCTGACCGGGAATCCCCAGGACCCGACCGGGGGCAACATCGGGAGGGTGTACGGGGCGGGCGGCCTGCGGGGGAGCCTGCCGCTCTCCCGGCTGTACGAGGAAGTATACAGCGAGCTGTTCAACGTCCGCGGCCTCTACCACAAGGTGACGGTGTCCGGGAACTACTACTACGCCCGGACGAACGTCCAGTTCAACCAGCTCCCCCAGTTCGACCGCCTGAACGACGACGTCACGGACTACACGTTCCGGTACGCCCGGCCGGCCCAGTCCCAGCTGGTCAGCGGGCCGGCCGGGGTCGCGCTGGCCACGTCCCCGATCTTCGACCCGCAGCAGTACGCGATCCGCCGGCTGGTGGACAACCGGGTGGACACCCTGGGGAACATCAACGTCCTCCAGATGGACCTCCGCCAGCGGCTCCAGACGAAGCGGGGATACCCGGGGCTCGAGCACACGGTCGACTGGTTCACCCTGGACGTGTCCGGGTCGTTCTTCCCGGACCCGAACCGGGACAATTTCGGCAAGCCGTTCGCATTTCTGGAGTACAGTGGCCTGTGGAATGTGGGGGACCGGGTGTCGGTCCTGTCCGCCGGGTGGTTCGACCCGTTCGAGTTCGGGACGCGGTACTGGAACCTCGGGGTCGCTTTCGACCGCACGGACCGGACGAGCTTCTACTTCGGGTACCGGCAAACCGACCCGCTCAACAGCAAGGCGGTGACCGCGTCGATCGGCTACCAGCTGAGCCGGCGGTACTACACCAGCATTGGGGCAAGTTACGACTTCGGGATCCAGAAGGCACTGAGCAACTCGCTCACCCTGACCCGGACCGGGGCTGACATGACCGTCACGATCGGGCTCACGTACAACGCCCTGGTAAACAACACGGGGTTCACGTTCATGGTAATCCCGAACGTGCTCTCGGCCCTCGCCCCCGGCCGGTTCAGCTCGATCGGGATGGCCGGTCGCTGAGGCCGGGGGAACGGGTCTGGTACAATCCGCGGGGTCGCCCGGGGCCCCGCGGTGGGTGGGCCGGCCCACTTTTCATGTCGACCTTTATACCCGGAGTATCCCATGCCCGCGGAATGGTGGGATCCGACCCCCGTCACAGTTCCGCCGGTCCGGCCGAAGAAGGCGCGGCGGTGGCGGGACAAGTTCCGGGAGGCGTTCCGCGGCGTCAAACTCGGGGTCCGTGGGCACTCCAGTTTCAGCGTCCACTTCTTCTTCGCCGCCCTGGTGGTTGCCGCCGCACTCGTCCTCGAGTTCGACTGGGTCGAATGGTGTCTGGTCCTGGGGTGCGTCGGGGCCGTGATCACGACGGAACTGGTCAACAGCGCGATCGAGACGCTCTTCCACGGGCTCGACCAGGAGACGAAGGACCGGACCTGTGGGTGCCTGGACATTGCCGCCGGGGCGGTCCTGGTCGCGAGCCTCACCGCCGCGGTCGTGGGCCTCACCGTCTTCGGGCAGAAATTATTGGGCTTACTCCGTCATACCGGGTGAAGCCCGATCCCGGGCTCCCCCAGGTGGGGCGGCCCGGGGTCGGGCCCCCCGGCGTTACCACGTCCACTGGACCCCGAAGTTGATCCCCTGGGCCCAGAAGTCCGTGGTCCGGAGCTGGGGGCTCGGCCGCGGGACGCCGGCGAGCGGCGCCGGGTTGCCCGCGAGCGGGAAGTTCGGGATCCGGGCCGCGTCCACGGTCGTGTCGATCGTCCCGGCGGCACGTACAACGCTGCTCAGGTACAGGAAATTGTACCCGGTGAACACCCGCAGCCGCGGGGTGATGTGGTACCCGAGGTTGAGCCCGATCTCGGGCATGACGGCGAACTTGTCCTGGCTGAAGTGCCCGATGTTCGCCCCGGGCAGGGCGAGCAAGCCGCCCTGGAACTGGGCGATCTGGCCGTTCGGGAAGACGAGCGCCTGCCCACCCCCGATCTCGGCCGACTGGTGGACGGTGCCGAAGGCGATCGTCGACCGTCCGTTCACGAACCACCGGCCCCGCCGGAGCTCTCCGGTCAGCCCGATCTGGCCGCCGTAGAAGTTGTTCGCCGCCCGGAACCGGTCGCTGACCGTTCCGCCGATGGCCGGGACCCCGACCGCCATCGGCGACCCCGGGGTCCGCACGAAGGTCTCGGTGATCGCCAGGTCTTCGGTGAAGTTCAAGTACCGGAACCCGACCAGCCCGTCGAGCCGGAAGCACGCGTTACCGAGCAGGAACCGGCGGTAGTTCACGTCGGCCCCCCAGAGCGAGTTCTCCAACGTTGTCACCACCCGGCCGGCCGCCAACCCCGTCGCCCCGATCACCTCCGCGAACGGCCCGACCGGGGTGTTCACGTTAAAGAACGGCCGGGCGAGTAGGGGGTAAGTGTTGGTGTCCGCCGCGAACTGGTTCCCGTTCCGGAACAGGAACAGGAAGCTGGCGTCGATCCCACGCCGCTGCTCGTCGGTGAACCAGTACCCGCCGCTGAACCGGGCCCCGCCGTGGAGCGTCTGGCCGAACGACCCGCCCAGAATCGTCTGGGTGTTACCGAGCCCCGGGATCCCGTTAAACGCAGGCGAACTGGTGGTGACCAGGGGCGGGAGCTGGGTGCTCCGGGTCCACCACATCAGGTTTTCCGCGCTCACCCACGACCGGCCATCGGTACACCCGACCAGCCGCCGCAGTGCCGGGAAGTGGGGGGTGCCCCCCACCACGGGGTCGCCGTACAGGGGGGCGTCGACGGCCGGTTGCGGGCACGGGAGACCGGGACCGCAGTCGAGGGGCCCGACCTGGGGAATGACTGTGGTCCCGGGGATGGCGCCCGGCTCCCCAGGCGAGCCCCCCGTAATCAGAGGGAAGCCTACCGTCGGTACGCCCATCGTGACGGGCGGTCCCACCGGGACCCCGCCGGGCACCGGGCCCCGGACCTCGGTCACGCTCGGTCCACTCCCGACTTGGCGGGGGGGCGGGAGCGGGCTCGGCCCGACCGGCTGCCCTCCCACCGGCAACAGTGTCGCGGCCGGAGTTCCGGGGCCGACCGGCGGGGCGTACGGAGTCAATTGCCCGCGGGCGATCAGCCCGGCCGGCGTCACCTCGGTGGTCGAAGGCGCGTCCGGAATGGCGACCGGCATCCCGAGCCGGGCGGCCCGGACGGTCGGGTTTTTCGGGACGGGTGAGTTGTACGGAGCGGCGGGACGACCGGGGACCTCCTGCGCGCCGGCGGGGCGGACGAACACCCCGAGCGCGATCCCCAACCCGCCGAGTAGAACGCGGCGCATGGTGCGGTCCTCCTGACACGCAATCGGGCCCGGAGAGAGGCGGGCCGCAACGGGCCCATCCCGGGCCGGGCGGGCCTGGTGCGAACAGTGCGACCGGCCCAACGACACGTCATGTCACCAGTATTTTTCGGCCTCTCCCGCGCCTACTCTGCCCGGTCCTTTCCGCCCGGGCTTCTTCTTTCTCCCCGGCGCGCCCTTCCCCGCGGCTTCCGCAGATTCCCACCCCCGACACGGAAACCCGGCAGTTCACGCACGACCCGCCCTGCCCTGGTGGAGTTCATAGTCCGCACAACCGGCGCGAAATGATGAAGCGGCGCCGTCCTCCCGGTCGAAGTAATGTGCAGAACCCGGATCAGCCGGGGAAGCAGGGTAAGGAGGAGGCCATGGCAGCGCGCCGCAGCCAGTGGAAGCTGATTTTGCCGACCGCGACTCTGACCGTGTTCCCGTTCACGGTATTCGCTCCGTCGGCCCAAGCGTTCTTCCCGCCGGTCAGCCCACCGCCCCCGCCCGTCACGGTGGTCATCCCGCCCCCGGTGACGCCGCCGGTCGTGGTCGTCCCCCCGGTGTCGCCACCGCCGTTCGTGTCCCCGCCCCCGGTGACGCCGCCGGTCGTGGTCGTGCCCCCGCCCTGTGATACCTGCGGGTGCCCCCAAACCATCCCGGAACCGTCGAGCCTCGTCGCCGGGATCGCGGGGCTTGCCACTGCCGCGGGGTGGGCGGTCCGCCGGCGGCGGAAAGGTCAAAATATCGAGTGAATGAACGGTCTGGTGTGATGCAGTCCGATACTGCCTCGCGGGACGACCGGCCGACAGGCCCGGTCGGTGTCACCCGGACAGGGAGAAGCGCGGAAGTTCTACCCCGGACCGGCGGATGTCGCGGACCACATCGATTGCCCGCCGGAACCGGTAGGCCGAGAGGAGGGCGGCGAGCCGGGTCGTCGTCCGCCCGACCCCCACGTACGTTCGCCACCGGGCCAACCGGGGGAGTGGAAGATGGGGTTGCCCGGGATCGAACTCCCACGGGTGGAAGTACAACATGCCCACCGCCGGCCGAGCCCGGGCCGCCTGTCCGAGCCCGGCACGCATCATACATAGTGGGAACAGCCGAAAATACCCGCCGCCGGCGACCGGGAGATTGAGCCCGGCGACCCGATACGTTAAGGGCGGCAATTCCAGGATCTCGCCCACCTTACCGACCGCGACGAACGGGCCCCGTGGGGCCTCGGGTATACCGTAGCGGTCGTGTCGGACGGGGAAGACCGAGGAGTCGTACTCGAACCCGCACGCCGCCAACACGTCGACCGCCCATCCCGTTTCCCGGACCACGCTAAAGGTCGGAGCCCGAAAGCCGTAAACCGGGCTTCCGGTTACGTGTTCGAGTGCGTCCTTGCTCCGCAACAGGTCGTCGCGGAATGTTTCCGGGGTGAACCGGTGGACCCGTTGGTGGTCCCAACTATGCGACCCGACCTCGTGTCCCGCCGTGTGGATTGCCCGGACCAGCGTGGGGTGCGACCGGGCGATCTCTCCGACCACATAGAACGTCGCCGTCGTGCCGACGGCGGCAAGTTGGTCGAGCAGCTGGTGGGTCGTCTTCTCCATCCGGCCGGCGTATGCGGATTTTGCCTCGGGCGTAACCTCCAGCCCGACAGCAGCTTCGATACGGTAGTGTTCTTCCACGTCGAAGCTGGCGATGTACGACGCTGGGTCGTTCGCTTGCTGGGTCGTCACATCACTCCCCGGGGTTGACGGCAGGCGAGTTCCCAGTGGTCCAATCTAGATCACTCCACGGGTGAGTGGCCCGGTTGGAAGCAACCAGGGCGTAAACTTTACGCAACGCCCGCGCCAGTCATTCCGATACCAAGAAGTTGCGCGCCGCGACGAGGTGCCGATTCAGGGGTGGCGCAACTCGAATCCCGGCAACATAACGTATTCGGACCAGATATTTTGCAGCGCGGCAGAATCCCCTTAATCGGCACGTTCAACTTGGCACTCTGATTGCTAACTGATTTTTGCCGATATCAGCGGAATTGGGTTGACAGCAAGGCCATTTAATCGCTTTGCTAGTTAACAGGCCGCTGCCGCACCCTGACAGCGAGCCGCACCGGCCGGGTCCCCTTTTACCCGGTCGGGGGAGTGATGCCCCAGGACGCGACCCCTAACCCCGGTCGTCCACTTCCGGATCGCGGCAGAGTCGACCCTGACAAGGATGTCTTCCCGGGCGCTCGTGCGGATTGTATACTCAGAAGTTCGACTGCCCGATTCGAGGAGCCCACCCGTCATGGTCTTGCGAAACTTACGCTGGTTGTCCGCGAGTGTGCTGGCGGCCGTCGCCATGCTCTCCGCCCCAGCCCGGTCAGAAGCCGGGACCCAGATCCTCATTGAAGAAGTCGACAACCTGGGGAACCCGGTTCCCGGCTCGGCTCAGTACTTCAGCGGAACCTCGGCGACATTCGCGACCACGAACTTCCTGAACATCACGGTGACCGCCACGGCCAACTCGGGGGCGGTTAGTTCTCTCACGACGACCGTATCGGCGGTGCCCGCGACGACCTTCGACGCCACCCACTCGCTCGAGGTGATCGTCACCAACGACAGCTTCACCACCCCGAACGTGGGCGGAACGGCACTGGTCCAGAACAACGCCGCCGCGTCCTCCGGGATCGGGGGTGGGCAGAACATCCTCACGAACGCCACCCAGCTGTTCAACCTTCCGCTCAGCCCGGACACGACCTCGACCTCCGCGCTCGCCACCGGGACCGCGCTCGGTTCCGCGACCGGGGTGGCCACCGATACCCGGCCGGGTGGTGGGGCCTCCCAGACGACCATGTCGAACATCTCGAACCTGCCGTCCGCGTTCGCGATCCAACAGACGATCTTCGTCCGGGCCAACCCGACCGACCCGGCTGGGATCTCGACCGGCTCCACCCTCGGCGGGTCGGCCAGCTCGATCGTCATCACCTCACCGGCCCCGGTCCCGGCCCCGGCCGGGTTGGCTTTGGCCCTCGCCGCGGTGCCGGTCCTCGGCCTCCGCCGGGCCCTCCGTCGCAAGACCGAGGCGGTCAACGGCTGAGAACTTTACGCGGGCCGGTTCCTGTTCCGGCCTGGTTGTGCTACGGTTGACGGGGGCATTCTGCCCCCGTCTTTTCTTTTTTACGGCCCACACCGCGAGGGCACATCGTGCGTCGCGTTCTCAGCTGGAAGCGGCTCCTGATCGTCCTCGGGGTCCTCGTCACCCTCTCCGCCGCGACCTACGGCGTCCACGCCGTCCAGAACCGGCGCCACGCCACAGCGCTCAAGGAACGCGCGGCCAAGGCCGCGGAGGCGTCCGCCACCGACCCGGCGAAGGCGGAAGAGGCCATCTCCCTACTCGAGCAGTACCTGAAGTTCCGGCCGAGGGACGAGGAAGCGTTCCACCGGTATTCAACCCTGATGTTCGCCCAGGCCAAGGCCGACCCGAAGCAGGCGAGTGCGGCGGCGGAGGCCGGGGAGAAGTTCCTCCGCCAGTTCCCGGACCACCCCGACGACCGGCGGAAGCTAATCGACCTGTACGTGGACCTCGGCCGGCTGATGAACGCCCGCCAGCACATCCAGATCATGTTCGACACGAGGCCCGAGCTCAAGGAGGACGTGGACCTGCTCGACAAGGCCGCGACGTGCGAACTGGGCCTCGGCGGCGACGTGGGGCAGGCGGTCCGGTACCTCGACACCGCGGTCCAGACGAAGAAGGCCCCGCCGCGGGTGTTCGAGCGGCTGCTCGGGATGCTTTACGGGAAGAACGCCTACTCCGACCCGCGGTACACGCCGGCCAAGTACCTCGAGGTCCTGCTCAACGAGGAGCCGTACAGGTCGGACATCGCGGCCCGGGTCGTGGCCGGCCGGTTCATGCTCCTCAGCGGGGAGACCCAGAACGCCCGCAAGCACATCACCGACGCCATCACGAACATGCGCGACGGGGCCACGGACGCCGACGCCCTGATGGCGCTGGCGGAGCTGGAGTTGGCGGAGATCAAGACCTCCGAGACGATCCGGGCCCAGCTGAAAAAGGCCGAGGCCCACCTGCAGACGGCGTTCACCGCCCACAAGAAGAACGTCCGGGTCGGGCTGATGCTCGCCCAGGTGCTCACCGAGGAGGGGGAGGTCAAACAGGCGATCGAAGTCCTCCGGACGTCGGCCGACGCGCTGGGGGGCACGAACGACGAATTCCTCCTCGTGGTGGACCGGCTCCTCGACCTCGGGGAGCAGGACCTGTCGCGCACCCTGATCGACCGGATCGCCACGAACGAGGCGGACCGCGAGCGGATCGTGAAGTACCTGCGCGGGCGGATGGCGCTGCTCAAGGGGAACTGGGCCACCGCCCGGACGAACCTCGAGGAAATCGCCCCGGCCCTGGTCCGGGTCCGCGACTTCCACAAGAAGGCGATGTACGGGATCGGGCGATGCTACGGGGTCCTCCAGAACCCGGACAAGCAGATGGAATGCTACAGCGCCGCCCTCCAGGACGACCCCCGGTACCTGCCGGCGCTGATCGGGCGGGCCGAGGCGAACTTCCGGCTCGGCCGGTACCGGGAAGCGTCGGGCGACTACCAGACGATCGTCAACGGGTACGGTCTGGCCGCGTACCGGCCGAAGCTCGCCCGGCTCGAACTTCGGGCCGTCGTAAAACAGCCCGCCCCGGCGCGGCGGTGGGACGCGTTCGAGAAGAGCCTCGGGCCGGACGCGGACCGGACCCCCGAGCTCCAGATCCTTTACGCCGAGTCGCTGGCGGCCCGTGGGGACGGTGAGGGCGCCGCCAAGGTGCTCCAGGCGATCGTCGACAAGGACCCGAAGAACGCGGCCGCCTGGCTCGCCCTCGCCCGGGTCCGCGGGGGCGGGAGTCCCGACGGCGCGGTCAAGCTCCTCGATGAAGCCGCCGCGAAGATCGGGGACACGGTCGATCTGCGGCTGGCCCGCTCCCTCGTCCTCGTGAACCGGACCCGGAAGCCGACGCCCAACGAGATCCGGGCGCTGGCGGAGAAGGCGGAGAACTTCGAGAAGTGGGACCGCCGCCGGCTCTGGTTCGGGCTCGGCGAGGCCGCCTCCCGCGCCGCCCTGATCGCCGACGAGCCGGACGCCGCCGCGCTGCGGGCCCTGGCGATCGAGTACCTCCAGAAGGCGGCCGACCTCGACCCCGAGGACCTGATGACCCGGGCGGCCCTGGTCGACGCCGGCCTGGCCGCCGGCCGACCGGACGTGGTCGACGCCGCGCTCGCGGGGATCGCGGCGGTGGAAGGCGAGAAGGGCCCGATCGGGACCCTGTCCCGGGTCGTCAAACAGCTGCCGGAGGTCCGCCGGACCGCGGACAAGGCGGTCCGGGCGGTCGGGATCGCCGACCTGCGGGCCCTCGCCAACCGGGCGAAGGCGGACCGCCCGGGATGGGCCCGGGTGTACGTCGCCCTCGCCCAGCTCGACGAGCTGGAGGGGCTCAACGACGCCGCCCTGGCGAACTACAAGGAGGCGATCGAGAAGGGCGAGCGGCAGGAGTTCGTCATCCGCCGGGCGGTCGAGCTCTACCGCGACCGCCGGCAGGAAGACCAGGCCGCCCTCCTGCTCAACTCGCTGCACACCGAAGTCCCACTGCCCGAAGACCTGGAGCGGTTCCGCGCGATCAAGGACCTCCTGGCCCGCGACATCCCCAGGAGCGAGCGGCCGACCATCGACCGGGTCGCCCCGGCGGACTCGAAGGACTGGCGGGTCCTCCTCCTGCGCGGCTCACTGCTGGCCACCCTCGGGGAGGACGCCGACGCCCATGCCGCGTTCCGCGCGGCCGTCGCGCTCGGGGACAACGTCCCCGAGACCTGGGGCGCGATGGTCTCGCACCTGATCCGGATCGGCCGGGTCGAGGACGCGAAGCGGGCGACCGCCGAGGCCGAACAGAAGCTGAAGGACAACCCCCCGAAAACCGACGCCGCCCGGGCCGAACTGATCATGACCCTGGCCGGGTGTTACGAACTGACGGGCGACCAGCACACCGCCCTGAACCGCTACCAGGAGGCCGTCAATGCGGCCCCGCGGGAGCTGAACCCGACCCGCCAGCTCGTCCTATTCCTCCAGCGGTCCGGGAAGATGGCCGACGCGAACAAGAAGCTCCAGGGCCTGGCCGATGACGCCACCCCGGACCTCGCCCGGTGGGCCCGCCGCCACCTGGCACTCACCATGATGGCCGGGGCGGATGCGTACAACCAGCGGGAGGCCGCCCTGAAGCTGATCGCCCCGAACCTCGCCGCCAGCAAGACCGACCCGGAGGACGTAAAGGCCCGGGCGGTGGTCCTGACGATCGACCCGGCTACCCGGGAGGAGGGGACGAAAACACTCGAGGAGTTCGCCAAGTGGGGCGACCTCACCCCGGACGAGTTCTTGCTGCTCGGCCGGCTGTACTTCGACCAGGGGAAGGTGGCCGAGTCGGTCACGTACTTCGAGAAGGCCGCCCGCCCGCGGGCCGGGCTGAGCGCCGGCCACCTCGCCGAGCTGATCCGGGTTTACCTCGGGATGAACATGCTGGAGAACGCCCGGGCCGCGGTAAGCCGCCTTAAAGCCTTCGCCCCCCGCAGCTGGGACGCCGCCCGCGAGGAGGCCCGGTTCCTCCACCGGGAGGCCGCCGAGGCCGAACGGGTGGGCAACAAGGAGGGGGCGAAGAAGCTCGACGCCCAGGCCCTCGCCCTGATCACGACGTTTCCGGGCGGAACGACCGAACCGTTCGTGCGGACCCGGTCGGGGCCGTTGCTGGAGGAGCTCGGGTTCACGGACACCGCCGAGGGTCTGTACACCCGACTACTGACCGAGGCTAAAGACCCGAGCCCGCATCTCCCACTCGCCGCGCTCCGGATCGGTCAGAAGCGGTCCGCCGATGCCATCGAGTTGGCGTGGAAGTACAAGGACACGACGCCGGCGGTGGTGACCGCCCGCATCCTGACGGGGGCGATCCGGGCGCGGAACCCGGGCCCGGAGGCCGAGCGGAAGGTCGAAGCGTGGCTGGACGAAAAGCTCCGGCAGTCCGTCGAAAAGTGGGAGCAACTCGCCCTGCTGGGGTCGAAGGCGGAGCTGTTCGACGCGCTGAAGAATTACGACGAGGCGATCGCGACCTACGAAAAGGCCGTCCACCTGGCCGAGGCCGCCCGGCCGGACGAACTGAAGGGCTTCCAGACCGAGCTGTTCGTCAACAACATGTGCGTCGTCCTCGTCCTGCACCGGCACCGCGAGGCGGACCGGGCGATCAAGATGATGTCCGCGGTGATCGGCGTCCGCGGCCCGATCCCGGCCTATCTCGACACCCGGGCGCTCGGGTATCTCGTGAAAGGCGGCAAGACGAAAGAGGCGGTGGCCGACCTCAAACTCGCCCTGATCCAGCAGAAGCGGCCGGTCTACCTGTTCCACCTCGCCTGGGCTTACGCCCAGGACCCGGACACCCGGTCGCTCAGCATCACCCCGCGGGAGGAGGCCAAGAAACTCGGCCTCGCCGTCGAGGACCTGCACCCACTGGAGGTGTGGAAGTTCGAGGAAATGTACCGGTAGCGTTGACCCGTCTGATCCAGGAACTGGTGAAGCTGTCCGGTTTTGTCTAAATCTTGGCGAGCGGGGGGCGTGAGCC
>JAQGHQ010000266.1 GCA_028288765.1 Gemmataceae bacterium
ATGTGCGCCCACCCGGTTGGGGTGAAAACCAGGGCGCGGGTGGTTTTGCGGTTTTCCCCCCAACGGGGTGACCGCGCTTAGCCCGGGGCAACGCCCCGGGCGTCTGGGCCGGGAAGGGAGTTACCCGTTCACCAGCTCCCACTGCCGCTGGACCAGCTTGCTCTGTTCGAGCACCCGCCGGTAGTCCTTCGGGAAGACCTTCACGAACTTCCCGAGGGCCGCGGCGAAGTCGTTCACGATCGCGTCGCCAACTGTCGACCCGGTGAACAGGACGTGCCGGTTGACCAGGTTGCTCAGCATCCCGACGTCCTTGTACTCCTCGACCGGGACGAGGTCGACCATCTCCGGGTTGCACCGGTCGCGGAAGGTCCCGTCCGGGTCGTACACGAACGCCAGCCCGCCGCTCATCCCGGCCGCGAAGTTCCGCCCGGTCGGGCCGAGCACGACCACCAGCCCGCCGGTCATGTACTCGCACCCGTGGTCCCCGACCCCCTCCACCACCGCCTTCGCCCCGCTGTTGCGGACCGCGAACCGCTCCCCGGCCCGGCCGCGGAAGTACGCCTCCCCAGCGGTCGCCCCGTACAGGGCGACGTTCCCGACCACCACGTTCTCCTCGGCCACGTACCCGGCCTCCGCCGCCGGGGCGATGACGATCTTCCCGCCCGAGAGACCCTTCCCGACGTAGTCGTTCGCCAGGCCCCTCAGCCGGAGCGTGATCCCCCGGGTCACGAACGCCCCAAAGCTCTGCCCGGCCGTCCCGGTCAGGCGCAGGTCGATCGTGTCTTCCCTCAGCCCGGCCTCCCCGTACTTGGCCGTCACGAAGTAGCTGAGCAGGGTGCCGACGGTCCGGTTGCGGTTGGTGATCGGGTAAGCCAGCTGGACCCGCTTTTGATGCTCGATTGCATTCTTCGCCGCCCGGACCAGCTCCCAGTCCAGCTGCTCGGCGAGCACGTCCGGCTGCCGCTCGACGGACCGGATCGGGGCCCCGTGCGTCACCTTCGGCCGGTCCAGCAGGGTCGAGAGGTCGAGGTGTCGGGCCTTCCAGTGCCGGCCGAGGTCGACCGGGGTGAGCAGGTCCGGCCGGCCGACGATCTCGTCGAGGACCCGGAAGCCCATCAGGCTGAGCAGTTCCCGGACCTCCTCGGCGACGAAGAACAGGTAATTGACGACGTCCTCCGGGGTGCCGGCGAACTGGGCCCGCAGGACCGGGTCTTGTGTCGCGATCCCGACCGGGCAGGTGTTCAGGTGGCATTTCCGCATCATCACGCAGCCCATCGCCACGAGCGGGGCGGTGGCGAACCCGTACTCCTCGGCCCCCAGACAGGCGGCGATCACCACGTCCCGGCCGGTCTTCATCTGGCCGTCGGTCTGGAGCCGGACCCGGCCGCGGAGGCCGTTCCGCACCAGGACCTGCTGGGCCTCCGCCAGCCCGAGCTCCCACGGGACGCCGGCGTGCCGGATGCTCGACAGCGGCGACGCCCCGGTCCCGCCGGTGTCGCCGCTGATCAGGATGCGGTCGGCGTACCCCTTCGCGACCCCGGTGGCGATCGTCCCGACCCCGGCCGCGGCCACCAGCTTGACCGAAATCTCCGCGTGCGGGTTGCTGTTCTTCAGGTCGAAGATGAGCTGGGCCAGGTCCTCGATGCTGTAGATGTCGTGGTGCGGCGGGGGCGAGATCAGGCCCACGCCCGGGGTGCTGTACCGGGTCTTGGCGATGGCGCTGTCGACCTTGTGCCCCGGCAGCTGGCCGCCCTCGCCGGGCTTCGCCCCCTGGGCCATCTTGATCTGGATCTCGACGGCGTTCGCCAGGTAGTACGCGGTCACCCCGAACCGCCCGCTCGCCACCTGCTTCACCGCGCTGCCGCGGAGGTCGCCGTTCGCGTCGCGTTTGAACCGCGCGGGGTCTTCCCCGCCCTCGCCGGTGTTGCTCCGCCCGCCCACCCGGTTCAGGGCGATTGCCAGCGATTCGTGGGCCTCCTTGCTGATGCTCCCGAAGCTCATCGCCCCGGTGAAGAACCGCTTCACGATCTCCTTCGCCGGCTCTACCAGCTCCAGCGGGATCGGCTTCTTGCCCTTGCGAACGTCGAGCAGCCCGCGGAGGGTACACAGCCGGCGGCTCTCGTCGTTCGCCGTCCGGGCGAAGTCCTTGTAGGTGTCGTAACTCTCCTTCCGGACCGCGTGCTGGAGCTTCTGCACCGTGTCCGGGTTCCACATGTGGTGTTCGCCCCGCCGGCGCCACATGATGTCCCCGCCGCCGTCCAGGTCGGGGGTCTCGGCGTCCGGATCGGCCGCGAACCCGAGGGCGTGCCGGGTCAGCGACTCGCGGGCGATCTCCGCGAGGCCGATGCCGCCGATCCGGCTGGGGGTGTCGGTGAAGTACCGGTCGATCACCTCGCGGCCGAGCCCGATCGCCTCGAAGATCTGAGCCCCCCGGTAGCTCATCAGGGTGCTGATGCCCATCTTGCTGAAGACCTTCAGCAGCCCGGCGTCAATCGACTTGCGGTAGTTCTTCACCGCCACGGCGGGGTCGAGGGCGGCCCCGTTCGCGTCGACCAGCATCCCGTCCCGGGCGAGCCCGCGGTACGTGTCGAACACCAGGTACGGGTTGACCGCCGCGGCCCCGTACCCGACGAGCAGGGCGAAGTGGTGGACCTCCCGGGCCTCCCCGGTCTCGACCACGATCCCGCACCGGGTTCGCAGTCCGGCCCGGATGAGGTGGTGGTGAACCCCCGCGGCGGCCAGGAGGGACGGGACCGGGACCCGATCAGCGGTCACCCCGCGGTCCGACAGGATGAGGACGGTGGCGCCCTCCTGCACGGCCGCCGCCGCTTCCGTACAGAGCCGGTCCAGCGCCGCGGCCAGCCCGGCCCCGCCCCGGTCGCGGTCGAACAAGGTACCCAGCGTCCGGGCCTTCAACCCCGGCCGGTCGACGGCCCGGATCTTCGCCAGTTCCTCGTCGGAGAGGGTGGGCGACTTCAGCCGGAGCAGCCGGGCGTGTTCGGGCGACTCGCCGAGCAGGTTCACCTCGCCCCCGATCAGGGACTCGGTGTTCATCACCACCTTTTCCCGGATCGGGTCGATCGGCGGGTTCGTCACCTGGGCGAACAGTTGCTTGAAGTAGTTGAACAGCAGCTGGGCGCGGTCGCTGAGCACCGCGAGCGGGACGTCCGTGCCCATACTGCTGATGGGTTCCTGGCCGTCCTGGGCCATCGGGAGCAGGACCCGGGCGACGTCCTCCTGCGTGTACCCGAAGGCGTGCTGGGAGGCGCGGAGCGTGGGGGCGTCGACCCCGGGCGGGACAGGGGAGCCCGGCAGCTCGTCGAGCTGGACCTGGTGCTTCTCGACCCAGGCGGCGTAAGGGCGGCGGCGGGCGACCTCGGCCTTCGCCTCGGCATCGGCGATCACCTTCCCCGCGGCGGTGTCGACCAGGAACAGCTTGCCGGGCTGGAGCCGGCCGGTCTGCCGGACTTCGCCGGGCGGGGTGGGCAGGACTCCCACCTCGCTGGCCACGACCACCCGGTCGTCCGTGACCACGAACCGGCCGGGCCGCAGGCCGTTGCGGTCGAGCATCGCCCCGATCATGGTCCCGTCGGTGAACGCGAGACTGGCCGGCCCGTCCCACGGCTCGGTCAGGCACCGGTGGAACCGGTAAAACCCGCGGACCGCCGGGTCCAGCTCCGCCATCCCCTCGTAGGCCTCGGGGACCAGCATCATCATCGCGTGCGGGAGGCTCCGGCCCGACCGGACGAGTAGTTCCACCGCGCGGTCGAGGACGGCGGAGTCGCTCAGCCCGTCGAACTCCAGCGGGAGGACCTTGACGAGGTCGTCGCCGAGCTGCCCGCCCCGCATCATCACCTGCCGGGCCTTCAACCAGTGGGCGTTGCCGCTGAGGGTGTTGATCTCGCCGTTGTGGGCGAGCATCTGGAACGGCTGGGCGAGCGCCCACTGCGGCAGGGTGTTCGTGCTGTATCGGCTGTGGACGAGCCCGAGGGCGGACACCGTCCCGGGGTGCGACAGGTCCGGGAAGTACGCCTCCAGCTGGTCCGGCTTGAGCATCCCCTTGTAGACCACGGTGCGGGAGCTACAGCTCGGGATGGCGAACCCGGCCGACATCGGGGCGCCGTGGGTGACCGCCCACCGCTCGGCCCGGCGGCGGATGACGTAGAGCTTCTGCTCGAACGCATCCCCGTCGGGGGTCGATTTGCCCCGGCCGATCAGGAGCTGCTCCATGGCCGGTTCCTGCGACCGGGCCAGCCACCCGATCGCGGCCGACTTGACCGGCACCGGCCGCCACCCGAGTACGACCTGCCCCTCGTCCGCCACGACCTCCTCGACCGCGCGCCGGCACGCCGCCCGCGGGTTGCCGTCGGTCGGGAGGAAGCAGAAGGCGACCGCGTACTCCCCCGGCCGGGGGAGATCGATCATGAGGTCGCGGGCCTGTTCGCGGAAGAACGGGTCGGGGAGCTGGAACAGGATGCCCGCCCCGTCGCCGGTGTCCTGGTCGCACCCGCAGGCCCCGCGGTGCTGGAGGTTGCGGAGCAACTGTAGGGCGTCGCGAACGATGGAGACCGACTTGCGGCCGTGGAGGTCGGCGACGAACCCGACCCCACAGGAGTCGCGCTCGAAGGACGGGTCGTAGAGGCCAGAGCGAACCGGCGGGGGTGGGACGAACCGGAACGCACTTCGGCGCGTCATGAGGTCATCCTACCTACGGTGCCTCAGCCGACGGACCGGTGAGCGTCAGCCGGGTTTCGTCGCAAAGGAGACTGTGGTGAAGGGAACGGTTCAGGCAAATCACGTACCCCGGGAGGAAGGCAGGCGATTTGGCCACAAGTCAAAGCAGGACAATAGGAATAGGCTCTGAACGCTCACGAGATGAGGTCCGAAGCCGCCGTCGATTGCTCAGATCACGAGCAGTGATTGCCTGGAGAGGTCGCTGCAACACGGACGGGCTCACCCCGTATTCTTCAGGCCGGACGCGACCCCGTTGATGCTCTCCAGCACGCCGGCGAGCAGCTCTTCCCGCGGGCCGTCGCCGGACCGGAGTCGCTTGAGCAACACCAGCTGGATGAAGCTGAGTGCATCGACGTACGGGTTCCGCCGGTCGATCGACGTCTTCAGGATTGGAGCCCGTTCAAGCAACGCCGATTGCCCGGTGATCCGGCAGATGACGTCGACGGTCTCGCGGTACTCGGCGGCGACCCGGTCGTAGATCCGGGTCGCGAGCGCCTGGTCCTCGACGAGGTCCGCGTACAGCCGGGCGATCACCATGTCGGCCTTCGCGAGGATCATCTGGGCGTTGTCGATGAGCGTGGTCCAGAACGGCCACTGCCGGTACATCTCGCGGAGCATATCGAGCCCGGCCGGCCGGGCGGCGAGGAAGTCCGTGACCGCGCTGCCGAGCCCGTACCACCCCGGGAGCGTGTGCCGGCTCTGCATCCAGCTGAACACCCACGGGATCGCCCGGAGCTCGTCGATGCTCCGGGCGGTCCCCCGGCGCGCCGGTCGGGACCCAATTTTGAATTGGGCGATCTCGCCGATACAGGTGGCCTGCTCGAAGTACGTCAGGAACTCGGGCGTCTCGTACACCAGCGCGCGGTAGTGCCGGCGGGCGTCCGCGGCCAGGGAGTCGAGGGCCGCGAGCCAGCCCGGCTCGGGCTCCCCGGCGTCGCCCGGGAAGCTCGTCCGCAGGACCGCGTTGAGAACCTGTTCCAGGTGCCGTTCGGCAATGGCCGGGTGGCCGTACCGGTCGGCCATCATCTCGCCCTGCTCGGTCATCCGCAGCCGCCCGTCGACCGTCCCCCGCGGCTGGGCCAGGATGGCGTGGTTGGCCGGCCCGCCGCCGCGGCCGATCGCCCCGCCCCGGCCGTGGAAGAACTGGACCGCGATCCCCGCCCGCCGCCCCAGGTCGGTGAGTTCCACCTGGGCCCGGTAGAGCGCCCACGCCGACTGCAAGAAGCCACTCTCCTTGTTGCTGTCCGAATACCCGATCATCACCTCCTGTAGGTTGCCGCGGAGTTCCAGCTGCCGGCGGTAGACCGGGAGGCCGAATAGCGCGGACAGGATGTCGCCGGCGGTGCGGAGCGGTTCCAGGGCCTCGAACAGTGGGACGATGTCGATCCGGCTCACCCCCTCGGCCGGGCGGAACAGTCCCGCTTCCCGGGCGAACAGGAGGACTTCCAGGACGTGGACCGGGTCGGTCGTCGAACTGATGATGTACGTCCCGAGGGCCTCCGGGCTCTGCCGGTCGAGGACCGCCGCCATCGTCCGGAAGGTGCGGATCACCTCGGCCGCTTCGGGCGAGAACGGGAGCACGGCCGGGACCAGCGGGCGGGTCCCTTCCAGTTCCTTCGCGAGCACGGCGAACCGGTCCGCGGGCGACAGGGACGAGTAGTTCGGGCACACCCCGGCCCACCGCAGCACCTCGTCCGTCGCCTGGGCGTGCCGGCCGCTGTGCTGGCGGAGGTCCAGCCGCAGCAGGTGGACCCCGAAGACGTCGACCAGCCTGATCAGGTCGCGGACCGCCCCGGCCGCGCTCGCGGTCGAGTTCGCCCGGCGGAGGTCGTCGGCGATCAGTGTCAGGTCGTCGAGGAGCCCCCGGCGGCCGAGGTAGGTCCCGGGCGGCGGGGGGTGGTCTTCCGCCCCCCAGTCCGGGTGGAAGGCCGAGACGTAGTCGAGGGTCCGCCGGAGCTTGGCCGCGATCATCCGGCACTTCGTCCGGTACGGCTCGCGGCCGGTCGTCGGCGGGACTTCGGTGAGGAGAGCGGCGTCGGCCGCGAGCGACTCCCGCAGGGCGGGGCCGACCGTCACGAACCGGTCGGAGTGGCTGAGCCGGCGGCCGAGGTCGTCGACCCGCCGGAGGTAGTACCGCAGGACGGTTTGCTGCTGGAGCCGGACGGCCTCGGCGGTCACGTCGTGCGTAACGTGCGGGTGCCCGTCCCGGTCGCCGCCGATCCACGAGCCGAACTGGAGGAAGGCCGGGACGTGCCACTCGCGCCCGGGGTAAACCCGGTCGAGCGCTGCTTCCAGGTGCCGGTACACCTTCGGCACGACGTCGAGCAGCCGGCCCTCGACCAGCCCGAGCACCTGCCGGACCTCGTCCAGGACGGCCGGCCGGTTGGCCCGAACCGTCTCCGTCAACCAGAAGCCTTCGACCTCCTCCGCGATTGCCCCGACGGCGGCGGCCCGCTCGGCCGGGGTCGGTTGCCCGTACTCGAGCTTGTCGAGGTGCTGGGCAATGGCCGCGAGCTTGTCGAGAATGGTCCGCCGCCGGGCCTCACTCGGGTGGGCGGTAAACACGGGAACGACGAGGAACCGGGCGAGATGGTCGGCGACCTCGGCGGGGTCGACCCCGCGGTCGCGGATTTGCCGGAGCGCGGCCTCGGCGGTCTCGGCGGCGGGGGGGCCGGCGGTGTCCGCGGCCCGGACCCGGAGCGCCCGAACCCGGGCCTGCTGTTCGGCGAGGTTGATCAGGTCGAAGAAGATGCTGAACGCCCGGGTCAGGGTGCGGAGGGCCGGGAGGTCGAGCGCCCCGAGCCGGTCGCGGAGCCGGCGGGCCTGCTCCGCGGACGGGTTCCCGCGGAGCTCCTTGACCGCCGCCCGGACGTCCTCCTCCAGGTTGAATGCGTCCTCCCCGGCCAGCCGGCGGATCGCCTGTCCGAGGAGGTCGCCGAGCAACCGGATGTCCGCCCCGAGCGCCTTCTGAGCCACCGCCTGCATGGGAACTCCGTATCGGCCGGGGAGAGTCGGCAAGGGGTTGTGTCGCCGACAGCGGGCGGCGGTCGGACGATGGGTCATGCTCTCGCTGGTAATAGAGCGGCAGGTCTTTCCCGTCCAGCACCCCGGTTGGTACCAGGCGGGGAAAACGATGCGGCACGAAATTCATCAAAAAGACATAATGCGAAGTCCTCACATCGGTGATTGACTCGTCCCGGCATCTTGGTTAATTTCGCCACACTTCTAACCGCCCCTTATGACAGGAATCGGCCGATCACACCCGCTCCCCATGTGTGAGGAACCCGTCATGCCCCGGTACTTTTGGCTCGCGCCGCTGCGCTCTCGCGTCGTCCGGCGGACGGACCGTTCGCGGGTCGTCGCCCGCCGGTCGCCCCGGCTCTCCGTTGAGCTGCTCGAAGCCCGCGACGTCCCCGCCCTCACCCTGACCATCGCCCCGCAGAGCCTGAGTGATGGGTCGACGGCGACCGGGACACTGACCCGCGACGGCGACCTCACCGCCCCCCTGACCGTCAACCTCACCAGCGGCGACACAACCGAGGCGACGGTCCCGGCCTAGGTCACCATCGCGGCCAACCAGCCGCAGGCGACCTTCCCGGTAACGCCCGTGGCCGACGCGGCACCGGACGGGACCCAGACGGTGACGATCACCGCCACCGCCCAGATCACCCAGGGGAGTCCGTTCGGGCTCGACCCGACTTTCGGCACCGGTGGCCTCGCCCGCACCTCCCTGTCGATGTCCATCCAGCCCCCGCACGCCGCCACGGCCGTGCAGCCGGACGGGAAAATCCTGGCCGCCAGTGAGTACAGCGGGACGAGCTGGCAGCTCACCCGGCTCAACCCGGACGGGTCGCTCGACACCTCGTTCGGGACGAACGGGGTCGTCGTCACCGCGTTTTCCGATCCCAACCGAAACCGGCCGGTCCCCCACACGGTCGTCATCCAGGGCGATGGGAAGATCCTGGTCGGCGGGTCGTACGGGGGGTATTCAACGACCCAGCTGGGGCTGTTGGCCCGGTATAACGCAAACGGCGCCCCGGACAACGGATTCGGTTCCAGCGGGGCCCAAGCCTGGCGCCGCTGAGCAATGACTCGGTCGAAAGTATCGCGGTCCGGCCGGACGGGCGGGTTCTCCTGGGGCTTCAGGAGAACGGGTCGGTCTTCTCCCGTGTCGCCCAGCTCACCGCGGCCGGGGCATTCGACCAGGCGTTCGGCACCTCCGGGGTGGCGGCCCTCAACCTCGGCTACTCGGCGGAGTGGGTCGCCCTCCTGCCGGACGGCCGGTTCCTCGCGGCCGGCTCGTTCCAGGCCAAGGCCGCCGTGGCCCAGGTTCTGGCCGAGGGGCACGGCCTCGACAGCACCTTCGGGACCAACGGGGTCGCGCAACTCAATTTCGGCACCGGCGGAGTGTCGTCCGCCGGGGTGGCCCTCGACAACCACGGCCGGATCGTGTACGGGGCGGACGTGTACAACTTCATCGGCGGGAACTCCACGCCCGCCGAGTTTGCCGTCGGCCGCCTTACTGTGGCCGGGGTCCCGGACGCTACCTTCGGGACCGGCGGGACCGCGGTCCTCGACGTGTCCGGGGTCGGGGCGAGCGACGTGGTTCTGACCGTGGCCGTCCAGCCGGACGACAGGATCGTCCTGGGCGGATGGACCGACCTCTCGACCGGCCGCGACTCGGCCCTGGCCCGGTTCAACGCGGACGGGACCCCGGACTCCACTTTCGGGACCGGCGGCACGTTCCACCAGTCGTTGGTCACCACGTACTCCGCGGACACGATCTTCTCGATCGCCCCCCAGTCCGACGGCCGGCTCGTCGCCCTGACCGGGTGGGCCGCCGACATCCGCGCGGCCCGATTCAATACCGGTATCCAGACCATTACGCTCACCGCCTCCGGCACCGTGAGCGTGCTCGACCCCACGACCAATCAGCCGCCGGTTGCGGCCAACCAGGCGGTCACGACCGCCGAGAACACCGCCCTCACCGGGACCGTCACCGCCACCGACGCGGAGGGTGACCCCCTGACGTATGCCGCGGTCGCCCGTCCGCAGCACGGGCCGCTGACACTCAACCCGAACGGGACGTTCACCTACACGCCGGGCACGAACTACTACGGGTCGGATTCGGTCACCTTCAAGGCGAATGACGGGCTGGCGGACTCGAACGTGGCCACCGTCTCGATCACCGTCACCCACGTGAACCAGCCGCCGGTGGCCGCCCCCGCCTCGGTCACCGCGACCGAGGACCACCCGGCCACCGGCCAGCTCGTGGCGACCGACCCCGACAGCCCGACGCTGAGCTACGCGGTGGTCGCCGCCCCGCAGCACGGGTCGGTCCGGGTCGACCCGGGGACCGGCCGGTACACCTACACCCCGGCGACCGGCTACGCCGGGCCGGACGGCTTCACGTTCAAGGCGAACGACGGGCAGCTGGACTCGAACGTGGCGGCCGTGGACGTCACGGTGACCCCGGAGACCGACCCCCCGGTCGCGGCCGACGACGCGTACTCCACGGCCGAGAACACCCCGCTGGTGGTGGGCCTCCCGTCCGGCCAGGGGACGAACTCGCTGACCATGGTGAGTGCCCCGGGGGATTACATCGGGCAGGGGCACACGTACAGCTTCGGGCCGGGCAGCGGGACGTACTCGATGTACAACCCGTACCCGTCGAACCCGGCGTACACGAACGCGGTGACGGTCTCCTTCTCGAACGCGACCGAGTGGTGGTACCTGGACTTCGAGGCCCCGAACGACGCCCCGCTCGTCTCCGGGACGACGTACACCGGTCGGACGGGACGTTCACGTACACATCGGCCCCGGACTACGTCGGGTCGGACAGCGTCACGTTCAAGGCGAATGACGGGCAACTGGACTCGAACGTGGCGACCGTGAGCCTCACCGTGACCGCGGTGAACGACCCCCCGACTGCCCAGCCGCTCGC
>JAQGHQ010000268.1 GCA_028288765.1 Gemmataceae bacterium
TTGTTCTCCTCGACGACGATGACGACGTGGTCGTAGACGGGTAGCCCGGCCGGCCAGGGGATCGGGGCGGGCGGTTGAGGGGCGGCCGGCGGGCCTTCCCCGCCCGGCGTCCCGACGGCCCCGCCGAGGACGAGGACGACGGTAAAAAGGATCGTTCCATTCCTCATGGCTGCCTCCGGTTGATGATCACGCTCATCCCCTTCGAAACGGTTCGAACCGTGCCTCTTCGATATCCCGCTCTGCCTCGGATACGCCTTGAGCAACAGCTTGGTGACCGCCGAAAAGGCGGTCACGGCGAGGATTGCTGTCAAACTCATAAGAGGATCGGGCGTGAGGGAGGGTGAGGGGATGTCGTTCACAGTAAGCGGAATGTGTCAGTCGTGCCAGTGGTGATCGAAACGACCGAGCAGAAATGGCGTACTACCGATTTTCGGGGTCGGCGCGATCCGCGCGACGTTTGACCCGCCAGCGGATCGAGCTGGGGGACAGGCAATGCGGCATGGTAGCATTGCGCAGGGCACGAACGACCAGAATGAAGCCGTGTCGGGTCTGCCGACTGGTCGCGTTCAATCACTCACAATTGCGGCCGACCCAGCCGGCCCGAGACGAAGTTTTTGTCTGGGAGTTGCTCGAATGCCGAACGAAGCCAATTCCGATCCGACCGCCCGCTGGGGCGGCGGTCGGTTCTACCGAACGAACCCAATTCCCCACCGAGCTCACACCCGGTGGAGCGGGGAACGTCCCGAGGTCGTTTTTGCCGAACGAACCCAATTCGCAACGGAAGCTCAGGCCGGCGTCGGTGCGACGGGTGCATCCGCGTCGTTCGAGTGGTCGATTCCACCGACCGAACCCAATCCACACCCGGGCTTCCGCCGGTCGGGGGTCGTTTCTACCAAACGAACCCAATTCCCTGCCAAGCTCAAGCTCTGCGTAGGGGGCGGAGGGGACGTCCCGGAGGTCGGTTTTTGCCGAACGAAGCCAATCTACTTCGTTCCTTCACAGAAAGTTGCCGCAGCACTCGGTTGGAGGTGTTGTTACCGAACGAAGCCAATCTACTTCGTTTCTTCACATTCCGAAGGCCTCCTGCAAGCGGTAGGTGAGAATATCCCCACTGGTAAGATGGTGTAAACCACTCGCCCCCGCCGGTGAGGGTGATTCACGAGACTCAGGGGCGGCCCGGACGAAATGCCGGGGCGTGGGTCGCGACGGCGCGGTCGCCCGAGGGAGGTCGTTATGGACGCCGGGTGGTCGGCACTGGTCATCGATGACGACCCCGGTGTCCGGCAGTCGATCCGGCTCTGTCTGGAGCCCGACAACGGCCGCGTCCTCGGGGTCGGGACCTCCGCCGGGGCGGTCGACGCCCTCGACCGGCAGCGGTTCGACGTCGTCTTCCTCGACCTCTGGCTCGGGGCCGAGTCCGGGCTCGCCCTGCTCCCCGAGATCCTCCGCCGCCAACCGGGGGTCGGGGTCATCGTCGTCACCGCGTTCGCGACCTTCGAGTCGGCCGTCGAGGCGATGAAGCTCGGGGCGGTCGATTACCTGCCGAAGCCATTCACCCCGGAACAGGTCCGGGCCGCCGCCCGCCGGGTGGTCACGGCCAACGTCCTCAAGCGGCAGCTGAGCGAGCTGCGGGACCGGCTCGACGAGTCCGAGGGGGAGAGCACGTTCGACACCCGGAGCCCGGCCTACGCCGCCTTCCTCCACACCGCCGCCCGGGCCGCCGCGTCGGAAGCCGTGCTGCTCCTCCGGGGCGAGAGCGGGACCGGGAAGACCGTCCTGGCCCGGTGGGTGCGGGAACACAGCCGCCGGCCGCAGGGCCCGTTCGTCACCGTCCACTGCCCGATGCTCGCCTCCGACCTGATGTCCAGCACCCTGTTCGGGCACCGGAAGGGCGCGTTCACCGGGGCCGTGGCCGACGCCGTCGGGAAGGTCGAGGAGGCCGAGGGCGGGACCCTGTTCCTGGACGAGGTCGGGGACCTGTCGGCCGACGCCCAGGCCCGCCTCCTGCGGTTCCTCAACGACCGGACGTACGAACGGGTCGGGGAGGCCCGGGAGCGGAAGGCGGACGTCAGGCTGGTGGCGGCGACCAACCGCCCGCTCGAAGCCGAGGTCCGGGCCGGGCGGTTCCGCGAGGACCTCCTGTTCCGGCTGGCCGTGATCACCCTGACCGCGCCCCCGCTCCGCGACCGGCCCGAAGACGTCCTCCCGCTGGCCCGCCATTACCTCCAGTTTTTCGGCCGCCGACAGGGCCGGCACGCCCTCACCTTCTCGCCCGGGTGCGAGCGGGCGGTGACCGGCCACCCGTGGCCCGGGAACATGCGGGAGCTGCGCAACGCGGTCGAACGGGCGGTCACCCTGGGCCCGGCGGACGTCGTCGAGGCGGCGGACCTGGGGCTCGACCCGCGGGCGGGGGCCGCGGGACCGGCACCGGACAGGGCGGCCGGGCGGCCGGGGCTGGGGGACGAGGTCTCCCTGGAGGAGATCGAGAAGGAACACATCGCCCGGGTGGTGGCCCGGGCCGCGTCGTTCGAGGCGGCCGCCCGGACCCTCGGGATCGACGTGACCACCCTCCAGCGGAAGCGGAAGCGATACGGACTGGCCTGACGGAGCTCCGCCGATGCGCGTCCGCCGGTTGCGAACCCGGTTCCTCCTCGCCGGCTGCCTGCTCGTCGCGACGACCGCCGCGGGCAGCCTGTGGAGCGCCCTGACCTTCGCCCGGCTCAGCCGGGTGGTCGGCGACACCCTGCAGGAGAGCCAGGAGACCATCGACCTGAGCGCCGAGCTGGCCGGGTCGCTGGAGCGGGAAGACGACGCCCTCCTCCTGGCCCTGAGCGGCGACCCGGACAAGGCCCGGCAGAACCTCGCCGCCGAGCGCCGCCGGGGGGACGCCGGGTACGACCGGCTGCTGGTCCTGCTCCGGGACGGTGAGGCCGAGGAGCGGGCGATCGTGGCCGGACTAAAGGACCAGGTCGCGGCGTACCGGGCGGCCGGGGACGAATTGCTCACCGTTGCCGCCCGGCCGGACGCCCTGGTCCGCTACCACCACCAGGTCAACCCCCTTCTGCGGCTGGCAGTGGCGGGGTGCGACAAACTTCGGGAGGCCAACTTCCGGTCGATGCGGGAGGCCGGGGTGTCGGCCCGGGACGAGGCCGACCGGGCGACCGGGATCGTTGCCGGGGTGTCCGTCGCCGGCGCACTCCTGGCGTCGGCCGTGGCGGTCTGGCTGACCCGGTCGGTGGTCGACCCGCTGCGGGCGATGACCGGGGCCGTGGACGCCCTCGGCCGGGGCGACTACGACCGCCGGTCGCCCCCGTTCCCGGTCGAGGAACTGGACCAGCTGGCGGCCGGGTTCAACCGGGCGGCCGAGTCGCTGGCCGAGTACCGCCGGTCCAGCCTGGGCGAGCTGTTGGTCGCGAAGATGACCCTGGAGGCGACCCTCGACGCCCTCCCGGACGCGGTCATCGTCATCGCCCCGGGCGGGGCCGTCGCGGCGACCAACCCCCCGGCCCGGGCTCTTCTGGCGGCCAAGGGGGCGGCGGGCGCCGGGACGGTCGAGGCTCTGCCGCTGCTACCCGAACACCGGTCGGCCGTCGACGCCGCCCTGGCCGGCAAACCCACCCCCCGCCCGCGGACCGACTTCCGACTCGCCCTCCCGGCCGTCCTCGACGGGCGGCCGGTCCGGTATCTGGTCTCGGCCGCCCCGGTCCCGACCTTCGAGCCGGGCCGGACCGGGGCCGTCGTGGTCCTGGACGACGTGACCGACTTCGCCCGGCTGGACGAGCTCCGGAGCGAGTTGATCGGTCTCGCCTCGCACGAGCTGAAAACCCCTCTGACCGCCATCCGGATGAACCTCCTGCTCCTGGGCGAGCGGCCGGCCGGGTTATCCCCCCGGCAGCAGGAGATGCTGGCCGCGGCCGTGCAGGGGTGCGAGGAGCTCGGCGGGACGATCGAGGAGATGCTCGACGTGACCCGGGTGGAGGCCGGGCAGCTGCGGCTGAACCTGGCCCCGGTGGACGTGTACGCCGTGATCGCCGCGGCCGTCCGGGGGCTCCGGCCGCGGTTCGACGACGCCGGGGTTACGGTCGACGTGGTCCGGGACTGCGAGCCGGCGGTGGTCCGGGGCGACGCGGCCCGGCTGGGACTGGTGCTGAACAACCTGCTCACGAACGCCCTGAAATACTCTCCGGCGGGAGGACGAGTGATTATCCGGGCGTCGGCGGGGGGCGCGGGGCCGGCCGGACCTGTGGAAATTGCCGTGTCGGATCAAGGGCCCGGAGTCCCGGCGGAGTTCCGCGAGCGGGTGTTCGAGAAGTTCTTCCGGGTCGAGCACCACCGGGGGACGGAGCGGGACGGCGCGCGCGGGACCGGGATCGGCCTGTACCTGTGTCGCGAGATCGTTCGGGCGCACGGTTGTGAGATCGAATGCGGGGCCGGCGAGCACGGGGGCGAGCACGGGATCGGGGCGCGGATCGCCTTCACGCTCCCCGCCGCGTAGGGGTGGCCCGCAGGTGGTCGAGACTCGTCCAGGCAAATTACCGGGGGCGGGAGCAGGGCACCTGGGAGAATTGCCGTGACGGCCCCGGGCGGCGGGGCGGACCGGCGGGCTCCCACGAACGCGGAGTCGACACTTTTCCGAACAATCCGTGCCGAATTGGCGCGGCCTTCCGGCGGCGATTCGTGCCGCAATGGTTCAGCCCCCTGAGACTTACCGCGGACCGTTCTCCCGGGCCCCGACCCGACCCGGCACCCGTTTGCCGGCGTCCGGGGAGAACTGGCACGGGGGCTGCGTTAGTCTCTTTCGTCACAAAGGCACGACCCCGGGTTGATGACCCGCGACTGCCGTTCGCACTCACCGCCCCGCGCCTTCCCCAGGCCGCGGGCCCCGGGTCGTCGTTTCCCGTCCAAGAAAGCCCGCTCCTACCTGGAGACTGGTTGATGGTCGCCGTGAATGCCCACGAGGGGGCCCCGTCCCCCGGCGAGTCGGCCGCCCTGTACGAGTTCCTGGAGTGGCTCGCCCAACAGGCCCGGGTGGTTGCCCACACCGAAGCCGAGGCGGCCGAACGGGCGGAAGCCCTGACCGAGCGGTTCCTGTTCGACCGCCGGTCGCGGGTCAGCTTGCGGGGGCTCGCCCGGCAGAACCGCCGGGCGGCCTGGCAGCACCTCGAGCTGGCCCTGAAGGCGGAGAAACTCCTCCGCGGCCAAGCTGCCGTCGACCTGGAAGAGGTCCTCGGAGGCACGACCCACCCCGTTTGATCCCGGGCGCCACCCGGCGACGGCCGGCCGCCCGTACCTCACGCTCACGAAAGGTCAGACAGCCATGCGCCACACGCACCCGCCCCGCCGGGGGTTCACGCTCATCGAGTTGCTGGTGGTGATCGCGATCATCGCGATCCTGATCGGCCTGCTCCTCCCCGCCGTCCAGAAGGTCCGCGAGGCCGCCGCCCGCATGACCTGCCAGAACAAGTTCAAGCAGATCATCCTCGCCGTCCACAACTACGCCGGGGCCAACGGCGACCGGATGCCGCCGGTCAACTTCTACCAGGTCGTGAATACGAGTAAGGGGACGGCCGCCGAGGGGTCAGCCCACTACGCGATCCTGGCGTACCTCGAGCAGGGGAGCCTCTTCACCCTGTACACCGCGGACCGGCCGGACCCGGGGTACGGCGGCGCTACTCTCGCCTACACAGGGGGCGGGGCGGTGAATGTGCCGCTCAAAACGTTCTCCTGTCCGTCCGACCCGACCAATAACAACGGGCTGGCTGTCGGCGGCCCGTACGGCGGCAAGTGGGGGCTGTCCTGCTACTCGTACAACCTCGTCTTCTTTGGGGGCGGGGGGGCAGTGACCAGCCTGGGCAAGTCCTGCGGCTACACGATCGGGAACATCCCGGACGGGGCGTCGAACACGCTCGGCCTGGGGGAGCAGATCGGGTGCTACCCGGCCTCGTTCAGCGCCGGCGGGTTCGGCGGCAACGAGGCTTACAACACCTGGCCGTGGCCGGCGGTCGGTACAGTGGGCCTCGTCGGTGGGGCGACCTACGGCCCGTACAGCCCGGACCCGGCGTACGTCCCGGGCGGCGCGCTGTACGGGTCGAACTTCCCCATGCCGCAGGCCGGCGACCCGAACAAGATCGACACGACGACCTTCTCGAGTGCCCACACCGGCGTCATCAACGCGGCGTTGATGGACGGCAGCGTTCGCTCGATCAGCATCACCATCAGCCAGCGGAACTGGAACCTTGTCCTGGTCCCGGACGACGGTCAGGTCCTGGACGGCAGCTGGTAAGGCCGGCCGAACCCGGCGGGCGAGACACCGCGGGCGGCGGATTTCACCGTCCGCCCGCACCCCGTTTTGGGAACCGGATCAGGCGGAAGACGATGGAAAACTCACCTCGAATACCGACGATCCCGCGGCCCCTTCGCGGGTGGGCCGCGATCCTCCCGCTGGTCCTCGCCGGGTGCGGAGGTAGCGGGGACGTCTCGGGGACAGTCCGGCTCGGGGGGAAACCGCTCCCCGGGGGCCGGGTGACCTTCCACGCGCAGGACAAGTCGACCTCCCCCGTCTCCGCCCCGATCAACGCGGACGGGACGTACCGGCTCGACCGCTGCCCGACCGGCCCGGTCCGGGTCACCGTCCAGGTGGCGACCGAGCCGACCGACCGGACCAAGGTGGGGGCCGGGCCGGCCAAGGGCCCCAGGCCGCCGATCATCCCCCGGCGGTACACCGACGCGGACGAGTCCGAACTCACGCTTGCCGTGAAGCGGGGGAGCCAGACGTACGACATCGACCTGACCCCCTGACCCCGGCCGGGCGGTCCCGTTTCCCCGCCACCCACCGCCCACCGCATCCGGGCTACGACCCGCCCGTTCAGCGCCCCGGCCGGTGCGGGGCGAGGAGGTTCGCATGCTCCCCATCGTGAAGCGGGCGGCTGCCCGCTTGAACCGCCCTACCCGCCCCGGCCGGGGCGCTGAACGGGCGGCCGACCGGGCCGACGCCGTCCTCATCGCCGAGGCCGCCGGCCGGGACGCGGCGGACGTGCTCGCCTCACTCACCTCGTCCCCGGACGGGATCAGCCGGGTCAAGGCCCTCGCCCGCCTGGAGCAGCTGGGGCCGAACGAGGTGGCCGGGGAGAAGCCGCCCCGGTGGTACGTTCAGCTGGTCCACGCCTTTCACGTCCCGTTCAACTACCTGCTCCTGACCCTGGCCGCCGTCGCCGTCTTCACCGAGGACTACCGGGCGGCGGGCGTGATCACGGCGATGGTGGCGGTCAGCGGGCTGCTGCGGTTCTGGCAGGAGTACCGGTCCGGGCGGGCGGCCGCCGGGCTGCGGGCGATGGTCCAGACCACGGCCACGGTCTGCCGCCCGGACGCCATCCTGGACGTGCCCGAGGACGTCCGGGCGGCGTTCGGGCTGAAGCCCCACCCGCCGCACCCCCACCAGGAGGAGCGGCCGATCCGGGACCTCGCCCCCGGCGACGTCATCCACCTGTCGGCCGGCGACCTGGTCCCGGCCGACGTCCGGCTGCTCTCGGCCAAGGACCTGTTCGTCACCCAGGCCACCCTGACCGGCGAGTCCATGCCGGTCGAGAAGGCCGACGTCCCGGCGGGGGAGGCCCGGCGGCTGCTCGCCGCCGGCACCTCCCCGTTGGACCTGCCGAACGTCTGCTTCATGGGCACCTCGGTCGTCAGCGGGACCGCCCGGGCGGTCGTGGCGGCCACCGGCGACCGGACGTACCTGGGGTCGCTGGCCCGGCACGTCGCCGGCCGGCGGGCCCAGACCGCGTTCGACAAGGGCGTCAACGGGGTGAGCTGGCTGCTCATCCGGTTCATGCTGGTGATGGTCCCGGTGGTCTTCCTGCTCAACGGGCTGACCAAGGGGGATTGGGGGGAGGCCATCCTGTTCGGGCTCGCGGTCGCGGTCGGCCTGACCCCGGAGATGCTGCCGATGATCCTCACCGCCAACCTCGCCCGCGGGGCGATCGCCATGTCCCGGCGGAAGGTGATCGTCAAGAAGTTGGCGGCGATCCAGAACCTCGGGGCGATGGACGTCCTGTGTACCGACAAGACCGGCACCCTGACGCAGGACAAGGTCGTCCTCCTCCGGCACCTCGACGCGGACGGCAAGGAGTGCGAGGAGGTGTTCGAGTACGCCTACCTGAACAGCCACTTCCAGACCGGCCTGAAGAACCTGATCGACCGGGCGGTACTGGAGCACGAAGACCTCCGCGAGACCCGCGAGCTGGCCCGCCGGTACGTCAAGTACGACGAGGTCCCGTTCGACTTCCACCGGCGGCGGATGTCGGTCGTCGTCCACGAGGCGTTCAAGGGCCGCGACCTGCTCGTCTGCAAGGGGGCCGTCGAGGAGGTCGTGGCGGTGTGTCACGACGTCCGGGTCGGCGGCCGGGTGGTCCCGCTGACCGCCGCCGCCCGCGACCGGGTGATGGACCTGTTGACGGGCCTGAACGAGGACGGGCTGCGGGTCATCGCCGTCGCGATCAAACAGGTGTGGAGCCGGCCGGGCAAGCAGTACGGGGTGGCCGACGAGGCCGCCCTGACGCTCGTCGGGTTCGTCGCCTTCCTCGACCCGCCGAAGGAGTCGGCGGCCCCCGCCCTGGCCGCGCTGGCCGGCCACGGGGTCGCGGTCAAGATCCTGACCGGCGACAACGAGCTGGTCGCGCGCAAGGTGTGCGCGGACGTGGGGCTGGCCGCGCCCCGAACGCTGCTCGGCCACCAGGTCGACGCGCTGACCGACCCGGCCCTGGAGCGGGCGGCCGAGGAGACGGTGCTGTTCGCCAAACTGAGCCCGCCGCAGAAGGCCCGGATCATCGCCGCCCTGAAGCGCCGGGGCCACACCGTCGGGTTCCTCGGCGACGGCATCAACGACGCCCCGGCCCTCCGGGAGGCGGACGCCGGGGTGTCGGTGGATACGGCGGCGGACATCGCCAAGGAGTCGGCGGACATCATCCTGCTGGAAAAGAGTCTCCTCGTCCTCGAAGAGGGCGTGGTGCTGGGCCGGCAGACCTACGGGAACACCATCAAGTACATCAAGATGGTGGCCAGCTCCAACTTCGGGAACGTGTTCAGCGTCGTGGTGGCCAGCGTCTGGTTGCCGTTCCTGCCGATGCTGGCGATCCACATGTTGATCCAGAACCTGCTGTACGACGTCTCCCAGATCGGCATCCCGTACGACCGGATGGACGACGAGTACCTGGAGAAGCCCAAGCCGTGGCGGGTCCGCGACCTGGGCCGGTTCATGCTGGTCGTCGGGCCGATCAGTTCGGTCTTCGACGTCGCCACCTTCGCCGTCCTGTTCTACGTCCTCGGGGCGGACACGCCGGAGAAGCAGGCGGTGTTCCAGGCGGGCTGGTTCGTCGAAGGGCTGCTGTCGCAGACGCTCATCATCCACATGATCCGCACGGCCCGGGTGCCCGTCCTCCAGAGTACCGCCACCGCCCCGTTGCTGGTGCTGACGGTGGTCGTGATGGCGATCGGGATCGCCGTGCCGTTCAGCCCCCTCGGGGCGGCGGTCGGGTTGGCCCCGCTGCCCGCGGCGTACTTCCTGTGGCTGGCCGGGGTGCTGATCGGCTACTGCGCCCTCACCCAGGTCGTGAAGCGGTGGTACGTCCGCCGGTTCGGCAGCTGGCTCTGACCCGGGCCGCAGGCCGGGCGGGTGAGGGGGGGCATGGTGTTCTGGGGGGTTCGTGGGCGACATCGTGCCCTCTCGATGGGAGCGGCGAGGTCATCCTACGGGCCGGCTGAACGTGAAGGGGCTGAACACCGCCGCCATCTTGTGGTGCGGGGCGGAGCCACCTGGCCCGGAAATCCGACAAGGGCCCACACCGGATGAGAGTTCCCGACTGCCCCGGCCCGGCAAATCCGCCGTTCGATCTTCGATACTACTGTTAACACCGGGTCCTCAGGGAGTCGGCCGCCGACCGCGGCACGCTGGTCTCGGATGTTCCGGCCCGGCGGCTACCCGGCCGGGGCCCTTCCCAGAGGCTCCGGCGAGGTCGGGCAGGGGGCGGTGTGGGACCGCGGAGCGGCGACGGTCTAACGGGGATCTCCGCCGAGGGAAACGACGGCGGGTCGACTGCGTACCTCTATATGGATCAGGACCGTCATCGCATCCGGGTGCGGAGCGGTGGGTCTTCCGACTTATACGTCCTCATCCCATGACCCAGATCCGTCTGGCCCCTGCGACCCGCCCTGTCCCGGGCCGGGAAACCGTGCTCCGCGCGGTACTCGATCCGGACCGGCTGCCCGTCTTGCCGGCAGTCGCCCTCCGGGTAGTCCAGGCGGCCAGTCAGCCCGACTGCCGCGTCGGCGAGATCGTTTCCCTTCTCGGCCAGGACCCGGGCCTCTGCGCGAAACTGCTCAAGGCCGTCAACTCCGCCGCGGCCGGGCGGGCCCGCCCGGTCAGCTCGATCGACCGGGCCGTCGTCGTCGTCGGCCTGAACAAGTTGCGGTCCCTGGCCCTCGCCCTGTCCCTGCCCGCCATGCGCCCCCGGGCCCGGCCCGACCCGACGGTGCGGGAGCACTCGCTCTCGTCCGTGGGGGGGGCGATCATCGCCCGGGAGATGGCCGTCCGGCTGCACCACCCGGCCCCGGAGGACGACCTGGTCGCCGGGTTACTCCGCGACATCGGCACGATCCTCCTCCGGCAGACCTTTCCCGACGCCTGGTCGGCCCTGGTGGCCCGCCCGGGAGATCCCCTAGAAGAGGGCCAGTGCGCGAGAGAGAGGGATGCGTTCGGGATCGACCACGCCGAGGTCGGGGCCGAGGTGTTGAAGAGCTGGAACCTCCCGGAAGACGTGGTCGAGCCGATCCGCCACCACCACACCCCAGGCCGGCTCACCGGGGCCGACCCGCGCCACGCGGCCCGGGCGGAGCTGCTGTGGTTCGCGGGGCTCCTGACCCGGATCCACACGCTCGTCGAATACCCGTGTGAGCTCGACCGGATCCTGGCGGTCGCGGAGGAACGGTTCGGCCTGCCCCGGGCGGACCTGGCCGACTTCCTTCAGGGGGTGTGGCCGAAGATCGACGAATACGCCCTTCTCCTCAATCAGGACGTCGGGCGGCGACCGAACTACCGCACCCTTCTCTCGGCCGGGACACAGGAACTGGCGAGACTGCGGGACGAGCCCGAACCCAAGGGTTGACGCGGGGGCTGCGTTCAAGTCCCCATCCGCCGAGACGGGTGGTGAAGGTGGCACCCCGGACGAGAAGACCGGCACCGGTCTTGCCGCCGGCAAACGCGAGGGCCGCGGCCCTCGGTCGTTGTTGATCCCGTCCCACAAGTCCGAACACTCAATCCTTACTCTTCACGACCGGGGCCGGAGCCACCGCCGGCCTGGCCGGCATGACCGGCCGGAGTACCCTCACCGGCACGCCCGCCGGGACAGCGGCCGGGGCCGCGAGCGGGACGGCGGGCACGAGGAGGGCGGGCGGGGCGACCGGAACCGGGAGCGCGACCGCACGGGCCACGCCGGGCCTGACCCCGCCACCCGGGACGGTCAACAGCTCGGTCGACACCAGCACGAGCAGGTCGCCCCGAAACATCTTCAGGTACGCCGGGTCCGGCACCCGGTTGTCTCCGGCGACCAGGACCAGCCCGCCGGCCTTCAGCCGCTTGAGCACGTCCTCGCGGCCGATCAGCTTCCCGGTCAGGTCGCAGGCGTCGAAGGTCACGTCCTCCAGCGCCTTGACCGGGGCCCCGGCCGAGACCGCGGGCACGGTCGGGGTGAACGAGACGTCCTCGTTGAGGAAGACCGGCTGGTTCACGCCGCCGTTGTTGACGAACACGACCCGTCCGCCCCGGCCGACCGCCACGTTGCCCCCGAACCCGCCCCCGGGCATCGGGTTGTAGGCCACCTGGACTTTCCCGTCGGCCCCGGTCCCGAGCAGGACCAGCCGCGGGGCCGCGGTCGGGACCGCGACCGCCGGCCGCGGCGCGACCGGGCTCACGAGGCCCTCCGCGGTTACCACCACCGCGTCCGGGTCGACCGCCCGCAGCCACGCCTTCTCGACCGGCTTGCCGTCCGCCGACACGAGCACCACCAGCCCGTCCTTCGCCCGCCTCATCACCCCCTCGGGGGTGAGGGCGGTACCCTGGGCGGTCGCGAACCTGGCGTTCAGGTCACCGAGGACGAGGTACGACGGCAGCAGCCGGTCCACCTCCTCCTGGACCTGCTTGGTGACCGGGTTGCCGTTCTCCACCGTGGTGACGAGTCGGGTCTGGGTAACCTTTAGATTCTTGTAAACGGTGAGCGCCACCCGGCCGCTGTCGTCGGCCTTGAGATACACCACCCACGGGGCCGGCCCGACCGGGGCCGGGTTGGTATCCCTGGGGACCGGGGCGGCAGGGGCGACGAGCGCTGCCCCGAGGACGAAAGAGGTAAGCATGGCAGCCTCCGGTGTTCGGACGGGCGTGTGGTACAGGATAATCCGCGGGCGGGACGGCGTCAAAGATTGATCAGAATTTAAGCCGGTCGGACGGCCGGGGGCGTCGAGACCGGCCCCCCGATTCCCGCCTGACCGGCGATAGTGTGAGCTTTGTCGGGTGGGCACTGCCCACCTCTTGCCTTCAAGTCTTGACCCGAAGAATCTGTCGCCGTCGGTTTGGTCGGTTCGGCCCGCGGGCGGGTGCCCCGGCCGTCGAGGCGTGCGGCTCGACTCCGGGTAGGTCCGGCGAGCCGAGCCGGACAAGCTGTACCGCTCGGCTCGCGGCACCTACCCGGAGCCGAGCCGGGCGGCTCGGTCCGCTGATCTGGTCGGCTGTGTGACCGGCCCAACCATTCTTTGGAAAATGTTTGGCTACCTACCTACTCTTTCTTCTCCTCCGGCGCGTCCCCGTCCGGGGGGGTGGACTTCAGCCCACGGACCAGCCTGGCGAGCCCGTACCCGATCCCGACGGCCCCGAGGACGCCCATCCCTCCGACCGCGAGCAGGATCACGTCGCGGCGGTCGAGCTCCCACAGCCGCCGGTCAACCTCCGGCGGTAAGGGCAGGCCGGGGGCCGCGGCGGGCGGGAGGATCACCAGCTCCACTTCCACCTCGTTCGCGACCGGCCGGAGGACCGGGGGCGGGAGGGTTGCCGCCGGCTGCCAGGACGGGACCGCCGGCCCCGGGGCCGGGTACGACGGGCCGCCCTTCCCGCCGGCCGGGAGCGCCGGGGCGGGGGCGGTCCCCGGCTTCGCCGGGGACTGGAGCGGCGTCATCGACCCGGTGCCCGGCTTGATCGTGGCGGACGGGAGGACCGGGGGCGCCGCCGGGACCGGGTCGCGGACCGGCCGGTCGGCCCGCTTCGCCCCCCCCTCGACCCGGGGCGGCGCGGGGTGGGCGGCGGGGGCGGGGGGTGACGGGGGCGGCGACTTCGGCAGCTCGATCTGCGATTCGGTCTCGAGCCACTGGCGGTAAGCCGGGATCATCTCCGCCCCGGCCGGGTTCGTCCCGGGGCCCTGGGTCTGGAACCGGGCCAGGGCCTCGGACGCGGCCGCCGGAGTCTGGAACCGGGCGTCCGCGGTCTTGGCCAGGAACGAGTCCAGCACCGCCTGCAACCCGGCCGGCACGTCGCTCATGACGTCGGCCAGGGGGGGCGGGCTCTCGGTCGCGTGCCGGAGCATCTGGGTCATAATGTTCGCGTCCGGGAACGGCGGCCGCCCGGCCAGGCAGCGGTACAGGACGCACCCGAGGCTGTAGATGTCGGCCCGGACGTCCGACGAGCGGGCGTCCTTGGCCTGCTCCGGGGCCATGTAGTCCGGGGTGCCGACGACCGCCCCCTCGACGGTCAGCTGGGTCTCGACCTGGCCCGGGGCGGCGGCCTCGTCGAACAGCTCCCGGCCGAGCCCGATGTCCAGGATCTTGACCGTCCCTTCCCAGGTGGTGTCCGCCCCCCCGCGGCCGCCCGCCGGGATGATCATCAGGTTCGTCGGCTTCAGGTCGCGGTGGATCATCCGCCGGTCGTGCAGGTGCTGGAGCCCGTCGAGCGCCTGGCGGACGACCCGGACCGCCTCCGCGACCGGGAGCCGCTTCCGCCGGGTGAGCACCTCGTCGAGCGTCTCCCCTTCGAGGAACTCCATTACGATGTAGTGCCGCCCGCCGGACTCCCCGACCTGGAACGCCCGGACCACGTTCGGGTGGTCGAGCTGGGTCAGCAGCCGGGCCTCCCGCTGGAACCGGCCGAGGACCCTCTGGTCCTTCGCCCGGGACGCCGGCAGGATCTTCAGGGCGACGAGCTGGCCGAGGGGGTGGACGGCCTTGTACACCCCGCCCATCTGCCCTTTCCCGATCTGGTCGAGGATCTTGTACGCATCAAGGAAGAACCCGTCGGCCCGGCCCCGCTGGACCATTGCCGACTGCCACGAGGTGAGCACCCGCTTGCCGACCAGGTACTTCGCGAACGCCTCGACCTGATCGTCGGCCCCCCCGGCCTCGTCCTTCCACTTCCGGTTCAGGGACTCGACCTCAGCCGCCGGGAGCAACTTGCTCTTCGCCAGCAGGGTGCAGAAATCACGGACGGCGGCGGTCGGGGTGGCCATGTCTGGGGTCAGGGGTCAGAGGGCAGGGGGCGGTCAGATCTTGTAGGGTGGGCACCGCCCACCACAGTCGAACGGTGGGCGGTGCCCACCCTGCGGAAACGAATCCACCCGGTCCGGTGTCAGTGATCAGGCGGTCAGATCTTGTAGGGTGGGCATTGCCCACCACGGTCGAACGGTGGGCAGTGCCCACCCTACGGAAACTTGCCCCCACGTCACGACCCGGCCTCACTTCCCCCGGGCCGCGCGGATCGCGTCCAGCGCGGGCTGGTCGTCGCGGGCCAGCTCTTCGAGCGCCCGGAAGACGGCGTCCGCGTCGGCGGACTTGCCGGCGGCGGCGAGG
>JAQGHQ010000292.1 GCA_028288765.1 Gemmataceae bacterium
GGGGTGCCGTCTCCGTCGGCGGGCGGGCCCGGGCCGGGAGGCCCGCGGACCCCTCCCGCCCCCGGGGCCGGGCCGGGGGTGGGGACGCGGGCCCCGGAGGAGGAAAAATCGGCCCCGGGGCTGCCAAACCCTGACAAAACCTGCCACGACCCGCTCCCCGGCGACGGGTCCGGCGGGGAGCGGCCGGACCGGGCGAGTGCCGCGGGCACCCCGACCGACCGTCGAATGGACCGGGCGACCGGATCCCGGCCGGGTGCTCCGGCCCCCGCGACGCGGGAGGAGAACACCGACCCGTCTCGGTCGCCACGCCACCTTCTCCCCGGTGCTCCCCCCCTCGTGCCCGCGCCCCTCGCTCTGCATTACCCCCATCGTCAGGCCGTGTCGGGCATCCGTGGCACCGGTCTCCAGACCGGTGCGGGCACCCCCCTCCGAGGCCGGCGTCTTTCTCTCCCCGCCACGGTTCCCGACCGGGGTACCGGCACCGGTCTGGAGACCGGTGCCACGGGGAAGTCGGCCCCTTCCGGACCGGAAAGACCAAGTGGTAGATCGTTCTGGGTCATGCAGAGCGCGGAGCGGGGGAAGCAGAGCCGGTGTCGCGTCCAGCGAGAAATGTCAAAAAGTTAGCCCTACGCATGGGCTCTGTTCGCTGTTCTCTTCAGGGCTGCTTTCGAGACGGTGCAGTGGAAATGCGGAACCCGACTGGATCCGGCGGATCGACGTCCCCTCAACAGGGTCAACTGTCGAGCCGGGGCGGCGGGCTGGACCCGAAAACTTCCGGATGACTCGGTCGGCTCGGCATGAACCACCTGCGAGTGGGTTGTCGGTACTGTTTGCCCGGGTGGTGGTGGATCTGCAACCTGTTTCCTTTCATCAGGGGGGATGGTATGAGCGGAGTCAGAAAGACGTGTTTGACCGGCCACAAGGTCCTGATTGCCCACGGGCACCCGCGTCCGAAGCCGAAGGTTCGTCGGGCCGGCGGGTTCGACGTGGCGGTGACTCAAGTGGGCTCGACGGACCACGTCAACGTGTACATCGATCAGGCGCTCGACCAGAACCAGGCGACTACCCTGGCGAACATCCTGCTCGATCAGGTCGAGGCGGCGTATCTCCAGAACGCGGGGTACTACAACCCCCAACTCCAGCTCCAGCCGGTCAACCTCGTGATCGCCCAGCTGAGTCCGGGCAGTGACGGGACTGGCGGGGCCTTTCACTTCGGCTGTGACCTGACCTCCGGGGGCACGCTGTACTGCGACGCGGACTTCGCCGACCCGGTGGGCACCCTCGGCCTGTTCATCGCCGAGCTGGACGAGGCCTTCCAGGGCGACCCGAGCAACCCGGACCAGGGCTGGGGGTGCGGGTTCAGTAACGGGGAAGCCCACTCGCGGGTTGCCGCGTTCCTCGCCTCTGGCGGCCCGTTCGGCTCTCTCGCCCCCTTCACGACCGGCCCGGCGTGGGACCAGGCCGGCCGGCCGGACTTCATAACGGTCACGGAGCCGACGGACCGGAACGCGATTTCTACCGGCTGCGGGATGATCTTCATCGACTGGCTGTTCTCCCTCGGGTTCAGCTTCACCCAGATCACCCAGGCGGCGGCCGACACCCTGGCCGGGGTCTACCAGAACCTGACCGGAAAGACGACGGCAAAGGACGATTTTTTCAACGCCTTGACGAACGTCCAAATTCAGGACGATGACCCGTTCAACAGCTACGGGAATGCAGCCTCGATCCGGAGCAACGGCCTTCAAGTCGCTGTTGACGTGGCCAAGAAAACGGTGACCGTGTCGAGCGGGTGGTCCGTGATCTATGCCCGCACCTGAGACGGGCCGGACAGCTGGCCGCTTGCGACCCCCGACTATGCGGGTTACACTTAACGCTCAAAGGTGTAACCCGCATTCAGTTGTGGCGGTCAAGCGCATGGCGTCGGCCGACGATTTGCCATCGAATCTTGGGTCCATCTTGTCCCGTCATAAGTCCGGCGACCCGGCCGCGGTGAACGAGATCATCGTCCATTGTCAGGGCCGGCTCAAGCAACTCACGCGGCAGATGCTCAGCCGGTTCCCCGACGTCCACCGGTGGGAAGAAACCAGCGACGTCTTTCACAACGTCCTCATCCGTCTCACCAGGGCCCTCCGCCAGCTCACCTTCGACACCCCGGTCGAGTTGCTTCGGCTCACCGCCTGTCACATCCGTCGTGAACTCATCGATTTGGCACGAAAGCGCCGCCCCGATCTCGTGCCCGGCCCGGGCGGTGACGGGTCCACGCCGGACCCGGTCGCGGACCAACCGGCCTCGACCGACGACCCGTACAACCTGGCCGTGTGGGAGGAGGTCCACACGACCATCGAGAAGCTCGACCCGGTGGAACTCCGCCTGTTCGATCTCCTCTACTATCAGGGGCTGACCCAGACCGAGGCCGCCGCGCAGACCGGTATCCCGCTGAAGACGCTCCGGACGAAGTGGCAGCGCGCCCGGGTCAATCTCATGCGCCTCCTCGGGAACGAGCCCCCGTTCTAGGTTCTGTCATTCCAGGGTCCAGGTTCATCCCCGTTCGTGGAACCCGGAACTCCGAAAAATTCCGGCCGGTTTCTCGGACCCCGTCGCTAGTAGTTATGGACATCCCGAACCAGGCCGAGGAGGTCATGGACCAGCTGGAAGACCTCTTACTGGAGTGGGAGGACCGGCGGGGTCGAGGGGAGCCCGCTTCGGTGGAAAGCCTTTGCCCCGACGACACCGCCTTGCGGGACGATCTGGCCCGGCGCATCCAGCTCCTGGAGGCGTTCGACGCGCTGATGGCCCCGGCGGCCGGCAGCCTGCCGGTCCCCGAGCGGGTCGGTAAGTACGAGGTCCGGTGCCCCATCGGGGCCGGCGGGATGGGGGTCGTTTACGAGGGGTGGGACCCGGTCCTGGCCCGGCGGGTGGCGATCAAGATGATCCACCCGCGGCACCTTGCGGTGGCCGGGCCGCAGGCCGATGCCCGGTTCGCCCGCGAGGGGCAGGCTCTGGCGAAGCTCGGCCGCACGAACATCGTGGCCGTGTACGAGGCCGGGGTTCACGACAGGTCCCCATACCTGGTGATGGAGTTCGTGCCCGGCGGGAGCCTCGCCACGCACCGCCGCCGGTTGACCGAAGCCGGCCCGCGGGTCATCGCCCCGTTGATGGAGAAAGTGGCGCGGGCGGTCCAGGTCGCCCACGACCGCGGGATCCTCCACCGGGACCTGAAGCCGGCGAACATCCTGCTCGACGGAGGCGGGGAACCGTTCGTGGCCGACTTCGGCCTGTCCGCCCTGGTCGCCGCCGGGGAGCCCGAGATCGGTAACCGGGCAGGTGGTGATCGCCCGACGGGTGAGCGGTCCGGGTCTCTCACGACCGACCGTGGGGCGGGCACACCCGGATACATGGCCCCGGAGCAGCTCGACCCGGGGTCCGGCCCGGTCACCGCGGCGACCGACGTCTGGGCGCTCGGGGTGATCCTGCACGAACTCCTGACGGGGGAGCGGCCGGTCGCCGCGGGGTCGCGGGAACTCGTCCGCAGCGGTCCGGAAGCCCGGACGAGGACTTCCCCCCCGGGCGCCGCGGGCCGCCGGCTCCTCCGGGTGGCCCGCCGGTGCCTTGCGAAAGACCCGGCGCGGCGAATCGGGTCGGCGGCCCAGCTGGCCGAGGCGTTGCGCCGGGCGACCGCCCCGCGGCGGTGGGGATTCGCGGTCGGGGCCGTAGCGGTGGCCCTCGGGGTGCTGATCGGGACGACGGCATCCTTCCAGACCTGGCCGTTCGCCCGGGCGACGTGGCCGGACCTGCCGGCCGTGGCCGAGGCGCGGGCCAAACTGACCCGCGGCGAGCGGGTTGTGCTCGTCGACGTGGGAAAACCGCCCACCGCGTTCCACTGGCCGAGGGGGCCGGAGTCCGGCAAGGTGTTACGGCGGGGCGACGGCCTGTTCACCGTACACAGCACGAGCTCGGAAGGCTGCCTGGTGGAATTGTTACCCGACCTGCCGCCGGGCCGTTATCGGATCGACGCCGAGCTGCACCACGAGACGGCGAACGGCATGAGCTGGGTCGGCGTGTACGGGGCGGGGAGTCACTGCCGCATCCCGCGGGGACGGCAACACTTCTTCGTCTTCGCACGGTACGCGGACGTCGGTCGGTTCGCCGAGGAAACGCCGGGGGCAAACAGCGTGACGGCGAACCGGCGCACGCACCTGACGGTCGCCTATCTTGGAGACTCCGACGAGCATCCGCACCTGAGCGTTGTGGATTTCGCGCCTCACCCGGACGGCCGACTCGTGCAGGCACCGGACCGCGGTTGGCGGCCGATCAGTCTCACGATCGACAGCGAGATGACCGCCGCAACCCAGGGGCAGGGAGAACCCATCGGGTTCCTCGGCATCAACCAGATTGAGATGCTGCGGGCGAAGGCCCTGCTCCACTTCCCGGACTTGGGGGCAGCCGAGTGGCCGCTCCGGATGCACGGCGGGATCGGACTTTTTGTGCTCAACGGCACGTTGTCCGTGAGTCGCTTTGAAATCACTCCGCTCCCTTCGGGCGGATGAGTCGGGTGATCGTTTCACTTCTCAGAGGGGCTTTCATGAATCTGAATGTGACTTCCGCAACCCAGTCCGGATCGCAAATCACTGTGACGGGTGTGGCCGCGGCCGGAGCCACGGTGCAGATCCTGTCGGGCACTACCGTAATCGCGACTGTCACGGCAGACCCGGTCACGGGGAACTTTACGGCCGTATTCACCGCCCCGAGCTCCACCACGGGTCTGGTCGCCTCCACCGCCGGTAGGAAATCCGTCCCGATCGTCGTATCTGCGGCTGCTGCCTCGGCCACGGCGGCGGGAGCGACCTGATCCAACGAGCACAGGTCGCCGGGGCGGGTGGGACGGCGGTAATATTTTCCGCCGCCCTGGGTGTTCACTTTCCCGTCTTTCGTCTTGATCCCGGCGTACCGTGAGGAATTCGCCGTCCGCGCGGCCGCCTTCACCTTTCCGAGCGGGGCCGAGGGCACCCCCGACCGATCCGGACTGGCGAGTATGAACTCGTCAGTCCGGATCGGTCGGGGGTGTGCAATTCGATCTATGCGGTGGGTCAAGACGGGTGGGTGGACGTCACGCCTACTTCGCGACTGCGGCCTGCGGCGCCGGGATCGCCTTCCGGGCGATCTCGACCAGCTTATCGAACGTGCCCGGGTCGTGGATGGCGATCTCGGACATCGACTTGCGGTCGAGGGCGATCATCGCGAGCTGGAGCCCGTGGATGAACTCGCTGTACCGCATCCCACGCATCCGGCAGGCGGCGTTGATCCGGACGATCCACAGCCGGCGGAACTGCCGCTTCTTCGCCCGCCGGTCCCGGAACGCGAACGCCCGGGCCCGGATGAGCGTCACGATCGCCTGCCGGTACAGGTTGTGCCGGCTCAGCCGGAACCCCTTGGTCAACTTCCGCGTCCGCTTCCGCCGGGCGGCCAGCGTCTTCCCACTCCCCGCGCGAACCATGGCCGATGCTCCTGTTGGTCAGCCGAGCCCGCCCGCCGCGGCGGGCGGGCTCGGGGTGGATTGTAAGGTGGTTGTGTTCCGGGTGTCGGCTTATAGCAGGCCGAGGGCGATCTTGTACTTCTTGAGGACGCTCGGCCGGCCCTCGATCACCCCGGCCTGGCGGAGCTGGCGCTTCCGCTTCCCGGTCATGTGGGCGTTGAGGTGCCGCCGGCCGACCTTGTGGTACTTCAGCTTGCCCGTCCCGGTCACCTTGATCCGTTTCCTGACGCTCTTGTTCGTCTTGTTCTTCGTGGCCATGTCCGTTCTCCGTGCGGGGGAGCGGGGGTCGCCCGCCGGAAACCCGGTTTCCGGTCGGCCGGCCGCCGTCTTGAGGTCCCCCCGTCACCCGGGGTGTCCCGCCACGTGGGCGGGACAGAAGCGAACGAAAAACCCGGAACCCGGGATCGGTATCCCGGGCTCCGAGCGTGCGTCGTTCGGTAGAAAATGATTGTAAGCGCGAGACCACCCGGCGGGGAGGGGAGATTTCCCGCGCCCGACCGCGTCACCTGTCCTTGGCCTTCTCCCCGACCGCGGCGGCTACCTTTTCCGGGGCGGTCGGCTTCGGCTTCTCGGCGGCCGGCGCCTTTTCCACGGGGGCCGGCTTGGGCTTGTCCGGGGCCGGCGCTTTCTCCTTGTCGGGGACGGCTGCCTTCGGCTTCTCGGCGGGGGGCTTCTCCTTTTCAGCGGGTTTCGTGCCGCCTGGCTTCGGCGCCAGCAGCGCGACCATCCGCTTCCCTTCCATCCGCGCCGGCGACTCGATCTTGCAGGCGTCCTGGAGGGCCTCCAGGACCTGGTTCATCACCCGCTGGCCTTCCTCGATGTGCTGCATCTCGCGGCCGCGGAACAGCACGTTCACCTGCACCTTGTCGTTGTGCTCGAGGAACTTGCGCGCCTGGTTGATCTTGGTGTCGATGTCGTGGTCGCCGGTCTTCGGGCGGACCCGGATTTCCTTCAGCTTCTGCTGATGGGTCTTCTGGTGGGTCTTTTTGGACTGGGCGTACTTGAACTTCCCATAGTCCATGATTTTGCAGACCGGGGGCCGCTCCTGGGCGGCCACCTCCACGAGGTCCATGCCGACCTCGCGGGCCATGTCCAGGGCCTGCGAAGTGGGAACGATCCCGTGCTGCTCACCTTCTGCACCGATAAGGCGGATGGGACTAATCCGGATTTGCTCGTTCATCCGGGGGCCAGCCGGTCCGCGGGGTGGGGCGTTGCGATCGAACGGTGGGATTGCCGTATCTCCTGTGTCCTCGGGAAAACCGGCGGGCGCCGTTCGGCCGCCGGTCCCGACCCCGGGCGGGCGTACCTTCGTCGCGCCCGGTGGTTCGGGAAGTATCCTTAACTACTTATGCTTACCTCTGGGTCCCCCTATCGTCAACGGGTTCCTGTGAACTTTCAGATGCGCGGCTCGGGGTTCCGGATTCGGGCAGTCCGCCGCGGGCGGCAGCGGGTTTCATTCCCGGGGCGCCCGGCCGGACCAGGAACTTGGCGCTTGAAACCCGGTCCCGGGACCTCGACACTAGGGGTCTGCCGGTCGCCCCGCCCGTTTCCCCGCCCCAACACGTTCCGAGGGAGAGTTACACCATGGTGCGTTTCGCCTCGCTGCCCGCCCTCTTGGGGTTGTGTCTGGCCACCGCGTCCGCCGACGACAGTACGCTGAAGGTGAAGGTCGGGGACAAGTTCCCAGACGTCCCGCTGAAGGCCGCCCAGGTCGATAAGCTCCCGGGCAAAAAGGCCGGGGACTCCCTGAGCATCGCCGACCTGAAGGGGAAAACGGTGATCGTGTTCTTCTACCCGAAGGCCGACACCCCCGGATGCACCGCCGAGTCGTGCGGGTTCCGCGACCTGACCGCCAAGTTCCCAAAGGACGTAGTCCTGATCGGGGCGAGCACCGACGACGTGCTCGCCCAGCAGGCGTTCATCAAGAAGTTCGAGCTGCCGATGCCCCTGCTCGCCGACACCGAGGCGAAACTGGTCAAGGACCTGGGGATCGTGAATGCCAAGAACGGGCGGGCCCAGCGGGTGACGTTCGTGGTCGGCCCGGACGGGACGATCACGAATATCTTCCCCACCGTTAAAGACGCGAAAGCCCATCCGCAGCAGGTTCTGGATTCCGTCACCGGAAAGAAGGGCGACAAGTAAATCAGACCGCTACCAACTGGGACACCGATCCCAACCAGATGGTAAGCTCTGCGTGGTGTGATGACGGCCGAAGCCCACCCCCGGGGGTGGGCTCTCGTCCTCAAAGAGGGGGTCGGTGATGCTCTGCCCGCAGTGCCACGGCACACACGTCATCCTGATCAGCGGACTGCGGCTCCCGTGTCCTGAATGCCAGGGAATGGGCGAGATCCACTGCTGTGACGGGCTCCAGGAACAGTCGGCCGCAGGCTGTGCGCTGTGGGCGGGAGGGGGACCCGCGCGACCGGCCGACCTCAACCCGTCAGAACCCGGCCGGCCGAACACCGCTCGCTGACGCCCACCCGTCGGGCCACCTCCGGCTGCTTTCGTAATCGCCACAACCCGGTCGACCGATCTTCGCGTCAGATCCGGAACACTCCGAGGCAATCGGCCTGGTGTCAGAAGGCTAAAGGGTTACCCTCTTCCCATTGAGTTTCACCGGCAGCGAGATCCGGGAGCTGGGGTCGAACCAGCGTTGCCGCGTTCAGAGCGCGACGTCTTGCCGTTAGACGATCCCGGAATGTGTTCCAGTAGCCCGGGCCGGGGTCGAACCGGCATGCCCGCGGGCGGTGAGTTTTAAGCCCACTGCGTCTACCATTTCCGCCACCGGGCCAGGGTAGGCGTGTACGGGGAGAAGGAGTCGAACCTTCATCTCCGGGTTCAAAGGCCGGCGGCCGACCGTTAGCCGATCCCCGTATCCGAGCAGCGGTGGCAGGATTCGAACCTGCATCATGCGCTTTAACAGAGCGCCGCCTTACCGTTCGGCTCCACACCGCTGTACGTGCCCACCTCGCACGGCCGTCAACGCATCGCGGCCAGTCACCCCGTTCCCGAGATGACTGGCCGCCGGGTGTTCCCCGCGTTCATGCCCGCGTCATCCGTCCGGGAACCGGGTCCCCCCGTTGAACAGCCCGAACCCTAACCCGCGTTGCGGGTTCTGGGGATTCACGGGCTGTCGCGGGACCCGGGTCATGATGCGTTACTCCGTCTCGCGTGTTCACCGATATAGACGCGGTGCCCGCCGGTTGGTTCGCGCCCGGCGCACGGTTTTCGCCGTCGCCGGGGTTGATCGAACAGCATTCATCGGGCTTACTTCAGCAGTTCGACCCGGAACACGAGGGTAGCACCCGGGGGAATATCCGCCCCGGCCCCGCGGTCGCCGTAGGCCAAGTTGGCGGGGATCTTCAGCAGCCGGACCCCGCCCGGCTTCATCCCCGGAATGCCTTCCTGCCACCCCTTGATCACCTGGTTCAGCCCGAACGAGATCGGCTCGTTCCGCTTCACGCTGCTGTCGAAGATCGTCGCCTTGTCGTCCGTCAGCCAGCCGGTGTAGTGGACCTTCACCTTCGCCCCCGGCTTCACGCCCTCGCCCTCGCCCTCCTTCTCGTCCCAGATTTCCAGCCCGGAGTCCTGTTTCTTCCACTTATCCGACTTGAGGTCGGGCCGCTTGAGTTTCTCCTCCATCGCCTTCTTCTCCTTGTCATCCGACGTCTTGCCGTCGGCCGGGGTCACACTTCCGGCGGCCAGGACCACCCCGGCGGCCAATACGGACAGGCTCAGCAGTCGCATCACGGTCACCTCCTTGAGGAGATCATGGGTAGGGGTTCGGGACCAGCGAGAGCAGACCCTTGGTTGTCCGCTCTCCTTCTGATTCTATCCCCTACCCTCTTCGTAATAACTCAAAACATCTGGGCCGGCGAGCTGCCCCTCGGGCCCCGGCGAAGAGGTCTTCAGCAGTCGTCGCTCGTTGCCCTCCTTGACGTAGTCGAGGTGCCACCGCCGGGTGTGGGTCTCCGGCAGATGCATCGCCGCGGACCCGTCCGCCCAGTCGCGGTGCGGCTGGCGATGAGTTGCACCGGGCACGAGTCGTCCCGGGGTGGCCGAAGTACCGTTGCCCGGTGAAGGTCGAAGGATTTCGGTGTGCGGGTGAGAACAACTGCAACGTGGGAAGTCGTACGGGATAACGGCGCGTGTCCCGCAGGAGGTGGGCGCGGTGATGGCGGTGCGGCTTGCGTTCGCGACGTTGCAGGCGTCGGCCCAGCGTCACGAGGGTTCGTTCGGTGAGGTGAAGGTGTCGCCGATTGGGGCGAAGTTGCGGGCGTTGCTGGGAGAAGCCGAACCGGTATCGGGGTAGCTTATCGCGGCGGCGTCAGAGTAGTTGATCAATTCTCTGTGATCTCAAGTACGCGGCCGTGAACCCGAGTGACACGGGGAGGGACGCGGTCCGCGCCGACGGGCGTGGGGCCGACCCTCGTCCCACGCCCGACTACCGGGTCACCCCGAGGAAATGCCTCACAGCCCACACGGCTCGGCACCACCGGCGGTCAGTCTTCCAGCAATTTCTTGAACTCGATCTGGTAGCACGTGGTGTTCCCGTTGCCGCTGAACAGGAACTTGCCGTCCGGGCTGAACGTGACCGACTGGACCGGTGAATCGAACTCCCGGGCGACGATGAGCCGACCGCTGAGCACGTCCCAAACCCGGATGGTCATGTCGTCCCCGCCGGAAACGAGATAGCTCCCGGACGGGTCGAACGCGATGGCGTTGATCTTCTCCTGGTGCCCGGCGAGCTCGAACACCATCTCCTGGGTGTCCGTTTCCCACAAATACACCGTGTCGTTGATCCCGGCCCCGGCGAGGTACTTCCCGGCCGGGTCGAATGCGACCGCGTACACCCCGGTGTCGATGACGAACCGCTTGTCCTTCGTCGGGATGTTCCAGACGCACACCGCGCCGTCCCGCTCGCCGGTCGAGAGGTAGTCGATCCCGCCGCACGCCACCCATTGTCCGTTCGGGTGGAACGCCACCCCCTCCAGAGTGCAGCCGTCCGCCGCCTCGATCAGGATCAGGTCCGGCTCGCCCGTCGCACACCGCCACAGCCAGACCAGCCCGTCGGCCGGGCTGGTGTGGGCGAGCATTGAGGAGTCCGCGGAGAACGCGCAGTACCCGATCGGGGGCTTGGTCGCCTCCAGGGACGCGGCGAGGATGCCATCCTGGGCGTTCCAGAGCTGGGTGAAGTGGTCGGTCCCGCCGACCGCGAGCCATTTCCCGTCCGGGCTGGTCGCGACCGAGTAAGCCGGGCAGAGCCCGGTCGGGGCCGCCTCTTCGCCGGTCTCGAGGTCCCAGACCCGCACCGCGGGGCCCGCCGAGCTGACGAGTTTGGGCTTCTCCCCGGGGAGGACCGCGATCACGTGCCGGCCCTTCGGGTTCGGCCCGGCGACCAGTTTCCCGTCCCGCACGTCCCACACGTGGACCACCCGGTCTGCCCCCGCGCTGGCCAGTTTCGACCCGTCCGGACTGAAGGCCAGACACCGGACCTCGTCGTTGTGCCCGCGGAGCACGTGCCCGACCTTCGCCCCGACGGCGTCCGCCCACAGGTAGATGTCGAAGTCCGAGTCGGCGCACGCCAGGAACTTGCCGTCCGGGCTGTACGCGACGGCGTGGACCTGGTCGGCGTGGCTGTTCAGGAGGACGAGCGGGTCCGGCTGCGGCGGCCGCCAGACGCGGGCCGAGGTGTCCCACCCGGCGGACACGAGCAGGCCCCCGTCGGGACTCCAGGCGAGCGCCGGGATCCGGTCGGTGTGGCTCCTGAGCTCGGCCACCACCTTGTGCGTGAACCCGTCCCAAACGCGGACGATCCGGTCCTCGCCGGCGGTGGCGACGAACTCCCCGACCGGGGCGAATGTGATTGCCGACACGGCCTTCGGGTGGGCCGCGATCTCGCCCAGGAACTTCTGCGTGGCGGCGTCCCAGAACCGGACCTTCCCGTCGTCGTGCCCGCTGGCCACGGTCCGCCCGTCCGGGCTGAACGCGATCGCGGTGACCCACGAGTCCTGCTCGACCCGGCGGACGAGATGGCCGGTGGCCGCGTCCCAGAGCAGGAGGTCGTCGTTCCCACTGGCGAGGAGCGTCGCCCCGGGGCCGAAGGACCAAAGGGTTTCGAGGTCGCTGAGGAAGTGGCGGGCGAGCAACCGGCCGTCGGCGGCCCAATGCCGGAGCACCCCGGCCTCGTCGATCGAGCGGATCGACCCGTCGGTCGCGAATGCGATCCCGGCGATGTCCCCGTCCGTGTGGAACCGCGGCTCCCCGAACACCCTATGGACGAGGGGCGAGGGCTGCGGGGTCGCTTCGTCGGCTGGGGTAGTCGACGCGGGAGTGGCCATACGGGGACCCTTCGATCCGGTTTAGGCAAGGACGGAACGGTGAATCGAGTCTAGGACAGTTTTTACTCCAGGGCGAGAAAATCGGATCACGGAAAAGGAAAATCCGCCCCAAAAGGATTAATTGGTGGGAGATGAATTATGGCTACAACCGAATTGCTCGGACGCGAGTTGCGGGTAGATAGAGGACAGATGACAGTAGAGGTTCGGCTGATGTGGCCATCTAATTTAATGTGAACGTCGCAACCACTGATTCGCTCCTCAAATATCGACTACCAGCTGCCCAATGGCACCCGACAACTGACTATGCCACAAGAATTTGCGTTTATCAACTGGCTCCGGTCCCGAACCCCCGCCGATTCACGTGTGCTGGTCGGGCCGGGCGACGACACAGCTGTCCTCGTCCCGCTGACCCGCCCCATCCTCGTAACGGTCGACATGCTCATGGACGGGACCGACTTCCACCTCTCGGAGGTCGGGCCGCGGGCGGCCGGGCGGAAGGCGATGGCCGTCAACCTGAGCGATATCGCCGCGATGGCCGGAGTCCCGACCGCCACGGTGGTAAGTGTGGCGTTACCAACCCCGGGCGGGCGTGAGTTCGGTGAGCAACTGTACGCCGGGATTCGGGATCTGGCGGACGAATTCGGCGTTTCTGTGGTCGGCGGCGATACGAATAGTTGGGCCGGTGGGCTGGTGATCTCCGTCACCCTGCTGGGGGAAGCAACCGAGCGAGGCGTCGTGCGGCGGAGTGGCGCGAAGCCGGGCGACTGGGTATTCGTCACCGGCCCGCTCGGGGGGAGTATCCTCGGCCACCATCTCGCCTTCAAGCCCCGTGTGCGGGAAGCGCTGAAATTGCATGAAGTGACGGGCTTACACGCCATGATCGACGTCAGCGACGGACTGGCCGCGGACCTGAACCACATCCTCGAAGAGAGTCGGTGCGGGGGGGTGTTGTTCGAGACGGCAGTTCCCGTGTCGCCCGCCGCCTTCGAACTCAGTCGGACGTCGGGAAAGACCCCACTTGAACACGCCCTCGGCGATGGCGAGGACTTCGAGCTCGTCTTCACTGTGTCGCCGGCCGACGGCGCGCAGCTGGTCCGCGACCAGCCGGTGCCGGGGATCACTCTGACGAAAATCGGCGAGTGTGTGGACGCGGGGCTTTGGCTCGAAGAAAACGGGCAGCGGCGGCTGCTGGAGCCGACGGGGTGGGAACATCGCCTGTAAGGACGACCGGACGAAGTTGTGACCGGGGGCAAAACACCCGGGCGTGTTGACGAGCCAGGGGTGCCCACGGGTCATACCGAACGGCCTCGATCATGTCCCGACCGCGTGGGCCTCGAAGACTCGCCCCCTATACCAGGAGGCTCCTCGTAAGGGGCGAGTCTTCGAGGCCCACGCGGGTCCGGCTCCGCACCGGCCACCCGTCACTTCGGAAGAACAGCGATCGCCCCGGTCTCGGACAGGAACATCAGGTTCCCGGTCCGGTTGTCCCGGTACACTTCGACCTTGAACCGCTTCGCCTTCTCGAAACTCTTCTCCCCACCCTTGCGCACGGCGAAGCTCATCCAGCCGAGCCAGGTGAGGGCTTCCGGGCCCTTCACGGCCGCCAGCTTGCCAGGGTTAGGAACGACCGCCAGGGAGCCGGTTTCGGTGATGTAGATGAAGTTCCCGGTCGTCTCGTCGGTGATCACTTCCAGGGCGATCCGTCTCGTCTTGTTGGTCGACCCAACCTCATCCGCGGTCCGGGCCTGGAGGACGTACCCGTACTCCGGTTTCCACCCCAACGGCTTCTTCGGATCGGCCGAAGCCGTCGGGGCCGCGGCGGTCGCGATTGCCCCCGTTTCGGTGACGTACAACAGCCCGCCCGTGTTCTCGTCCGTCGACACCTCGAGCCCGAACTTCTTGGCCTTGTCGAACGTCTGCTGGTCCGCCAACCGGACCTTCGGCTCCAGGGCGTGGTGCCACTTCGGCCCCTTGGTGGTGACGAGGCTTTCCGGGATCGGGGCGGACGCGACCGAGGCGGCCTCGGACACGTAAAAGAGCCGCTCCGACCCGTTGTCGCGGAACACCTCGACGCCCCAGACCTTCGACTGCTGCGTGAATTCCGGCTCCCCTGCCTTCCGGACCCGGATGTCGTCCGCGTAAAGCCGCTTGGCGCTCTTGTCCCCCCCGACCGGGCCGGCGGGGAATACCGTGATCGACCCGGTCTCGGTAACCACGATGGTGAATGGGTACGTCTTCTCGGCCGCCCCCTCGCCGTCGGTCATCTGGTACTGGTACCACTCGATCCCGATCTTGACGGCCTTGCTCACCTCGCTCTCGCCACCCGGGCGGATCGCCAGGTCGTGGGCGTAGAGGTACTTCGGCGCCGTCCCCTTGTCCGTCTTCGGCTGGGCGGTGACCGACCCGGACCCGCCCGCCACGACCGCGATGCCGGCCGCCACGGCGACCAGCCCGGCGGCGATCCGCTTTCGCATGAGAGACCTCGATGGGGGTGATTTGTTTCCCGGCCGTCAGGCCGGATCAAATTCCGACGAGTTCTGACAACTCAACTAACAGCATAGTGCGGCTTTCCGCTTCATGACGCAATCGGCAACCCGTTTCGCCACGAGTTGGGGCGGGTTGTGCGGTCCCGTCGGCCCGCGGTGATCGGCCGCGCGTTTCCCGCGGGCGGATATTCCCATTGGTCATGCCCGAACGACGTGGCAGAATATTCCACTCACCACGCCCCTCCCCACCGGACCCCCTGCCTATGATTCTCGCCCGTCTGCGGTGGGCCGCCGTCACACTCGGCCTCCTCGCCGCTGTTCTCCTCGCCGATACTGGATCCGCCGGCCAGTCTGCCGACCCGCCGAAGCCCGCCGACCCGGACCAGCTCGTGGTCGACCTCGTTTCCGGCCCGACGGCGCTCGTCGACAAGGCGTTCGCCCGGGGCGAGTACAAGCACGTCCGGGCGGCGTTCGCGAAGTACTTCGAGGCGAAGCACGGCCCGGTCCTGAAGGCCGGGCTCGGGGACGACGCCGACGCCGTCCTCACGTGGCTGGACGCGAACCCGGAGCTCAAGGAGACACTTTACACCGCGATCGACCCGGACGGCGATAACCCCGGTGGGGTGATGGGCGTGGTCCGCGACCTGTGGAAGGAGGCCCCGGAGGCGGTGAAAGCCCACCCGAACCTGGCGGTCGCTACCGCCGTGGTGTGGGACAACCCGAAGGGCCCGTACGACTACCGCGGGCACCAGATCCGCACCAAGAGCCTGCTCCCGGACGGGATCGGGAGAGTCGGGGCGGTCGAGAACTTCAAGTACGTCGTCGACCGCCAGACGAAGCTGAAGGGGCCGCACCTCCAGCTGCCGTGGGAGTTCCTGGTCCACGTCGTGAACCACCGGACGCCGGCCGACGAGCGGGACTGGGCGGCGGCCAAGTACCTCGCCCGCCGCCCCGGGATCGGGACGATCTACAAGGACGTCGAGTACGACACGAAGATGCTCGAAACCCGGTCGGAGGTGTGCAAGCTGAACGGCAAGCCGTACACCCTCGCGAGCATCCGGGAGCACGGCGGGGTGTGCGCGATGCAGGCCGACTTCGCCGCCCGGGTGGCGAAGTCGGTGCTCGTCCCGGCCGAGTACGTCGGCGGGGAGGCGAACTCCGGCGGGCGGCACGCCTGGGTCATGTGGGCGGAGGTGAAGGCGGTAAACAAGGACGCGATCACGTTCACCCTGGAGTCCTTCGGCCGGTACAACGTCGACCAGTATTACATCGGCACCCTGCAAAACCCGCAGACCGGGAAGGAGATGACCGACCGCGACCTGGAGCGGCGGTTGACCGCGGTCGGCTCCGCGCCGTTCAACAGCCGGCAGGCGGACCTCCTGATGCGGGTGTACCCGGTCGTGCTGGAGAAGAAGCCGCTGACCACCGTTCAGCGGCTCGGGTACCTGAAGCGGGTCCTCGCCCTGTACCCGATGTGCGACGCCGCCTGGACCGAACTGGCCGTCCTCCACAAGGACGGGAAGCTGACCGACCCGACCGACGCGGCCGAGCTGACGAACAAGGCGGTGACCACGTTCGCGAAGTTCCCGGACTTCTCGTGGACCCTGGTGGACGCCCTGCTCACCCCGCAGAAGGACAAGGGCAGCCGGACCCGGCTGTTCGACCGGCTGGTGCTCTCCTACGAACAGCTCGGCCGGCCGGACCTGGCGTGCGAGGCCCGGATGAAGCTGGTCGAGTACCAGGTGGACGCGAAGGACCACCAGAAGGCGTTCACCGGGCTGGCGAACACGATCCGGAAGTTCCCGACCGAGGGCCGGTACGTCCCGAGGATGATGACGCGGTTGCAGGAGGTGACCAAGGGGTTCAAGGGCGGGCCGGACCAGCTCGCCAAGTTCTACCTGGAGGTACTCCCCCAGATCCCGGCGAAGCGGGGCGACGAGGTGAGCAAGTACTGCGTGGCGATGCACGAGCAGGCGGTCGCGTTCCTCAAGGAGAACGGGAAGCCGAAGGAGGCCGGGCTGGTCGAACAAAACTTGACCCGGGTCAAGGCAAGCGGCAAGCCCGCCCCGTGATCGTGCTGGCGAGCCGTGGATGTGCCCCGACGAACGCTCGCTTCTTGACGCGGTGATCGCCGACCCGGCCGACGACACGGTTCGGCTGGTGTACGCCGACTGGCTCGACGACCACGCCCAGCCGGCCCGGGCCGAGTTCATCCGCGTCCAGATTGAGGCCGGGCGGCACCACCCGGACTCGGCCCGCGATCGAAGACCTGCGGTTGAGCAGCGTTGTGTTATCCCCGGGATCGATCGGCTCGCTCGTCCCGGCGCCTCTGATGAAGCAGCTCCGGCACGTCTGGGTCGGTCAGTGGTCTGTCGAGGAAGTCTCTGCCGACGAGCTTCGAAGATTCCCGGACGTATTCGACCCGAGGCGGATCGAGACGTTCACAGTCGTTCTCGATCCCATGGCACCGGGGATCGACGAACTCGAACGACGGCGCGAGAACCGGCGGTAGATCCTGCAATAGTAAGCCGACGGGGGAGAGGCCCTGGCGTGGGAAACGAGGGCTCACGCCGCGGTGCGGAACGGGCCGACGACGGAGGCGCTGGCGCTCTGGGCGAGGCTCGTTACCTCCCGCCGGGCCTGCCGTAGGACCATGCCCACCGGCGAGTCCGGACCGAGCTTTTGGATCAGTGTGGCGAGTTCGGCCGCGGCCCATCGGGCCTCGGAGATGTCGATCGTCGGGACTTCGGCGGCGAGAACGGACGGATTCATTACGATCATAACCCGGAACCTCCATGTTCGGGGGGACGCGGCATTATGAACCCGCCGGAAAGCGGGTGCAAGGGCAAGTTCGCGGCTGATCCTCAAAAGCCGGCCACTCCGCCGAATGAGGCCGAAATCCCACCGACGGGCGGAAGAAGGCCGGGCACAGACCCGCCCATCCCGATCAGGTGGCCGGGGCCGCCCCGAGGGTCCGGACAACGCACCGGTTCCGGCCGCCGTCCTTTGCCTCTTTCAAGGCTTCGGCCGCCGCCTCTCTCAGCTGGTCGTATCCGGCCGGGGTGGCGGTGTCGGTCGCCGCGAACCCGATACTCACCGTCACGCGAATGGTTTGATTGTTGTACGTTGTGAAGGCCGATTCTACCCGCGATCGCAGCCGTTCCGCCAGTACCATTGCCCCGGCCATATCCGTCTCCGGGGCCACCACCATGAACTCTTCGCCGCCGACCCGGCCGAGCGAGTCCGACGCCCGGATCGCGCCGTTGAGCACCTGAGCCAGCCACGTCAGGACGTGGTCGCCGCCAGTCTGTAAGTGGTTCGTATTAATCAGTTTGAAGTGGTCGGCGTCGACCAGCCCGATGGCAATCGGGCATGGGGTCCGGACCCGCCGAAGGAGCTCCTTGCGGGCGATCAGGTCCACCGCCCGGCGGTTGGGGAGCTGGGTTAACGGGTCGGTAAGGGCCATCTGCTCCAGGATGCGGTTTTTCTGCTGGATCTGTGCGAGGGCGACTTCGAGTTCGCGTGTCCGCTCCAGAACCCGCCGCTCCAGGTCCAGGTTCAACTGCCGGAGGTCGTCGAGCAGTTCCTCGTGGCTGCGCTCTAGCAACAGCCCCCGGCCGACCGCCTGGAGGGTCTGGGTGAGGTCCTCGGTGCGCCACGGCTTGAGCACGAGCCGGTGGACCTGGGCATGGTTGATGGCGTCGATCGCGTCTTCGAGCCGGGCGGTCCCGGTGAGCATCACCCGGGCGGTTCGGGGGCTGGTCCGGCGGACCCAGTCCAACAAGTGAAGTCCGGACTCGTCCGGGAGATGAAGGTCGCTCAGGAGGATATCGACCGTCCGCTGGGCGAACACCCCGCGGGCCTGTTCGACGGTACAGGCGGTGATTACCTCATAATCGGAGGTCAATTGGGCAGCCAACAGACCGAGGATGACCGGGTCATCGTCCACGGCCAGGACTGAGCACCTGTAGCTCGTGACGTTCATATCCGGGCTGGCACTTCGCGAAAGGGCGGCCCGGAAGCTGGAATCCATCCCGGACGTTCAGAGGATCGTCCGTGGTTCGCAGCCTTTGGGTAGGGGGGCTGGGCTCGACACCCCCTTCCAAAGTGTATACCACGGGCTGAAACCTCCTGCCCTGCGATTTGGCGAAGTTTATGAAATCTGCGGAGGAATCGGGTAGGTGAGGAATGGTAATTTGAGGTGGAGGTAAGGGTTAGGTCGAAACAGATGGCCCGAACTCCGTTGGCGGCCGGGGAGATCTGGACAACTCATCGGAAAAAAAGTTGCGAATACCGACCTTGTTTCTTGATCCGGCCAGTCTTGTCGCTTAGAATCCCGTGCTATTGGGGGTATCGCCCGGATGTGAACCTGATATCGAGCCGTACCGCCGGCTCGGCTGGGGCCGTCCCGCCCGACGGATCGCCTGCTCTGCTTAAGAGCAAGAGTGCCCGCCGTACGGTACACGACTCACGGTCGAGTCGCGGATTTTTTTTGTCACCCGCCAAACCGGGCCGATTTCGGCCAAAATTGGTGGTTCGGTAGGGTCTGGCACTGACTCGGCACGCGAGTTCAGGTAAACTGAATCACTCACTCGAGTTCACTACTGGGTCGGCCCATGACTGTCAACGAACCTCTTTCTCCCGCTGGGAAGGCAAAGGCCGCCATGAAGACCGTTAGGCGTAAGCGATCCGGACAATCGGCCAAGGTTGCCGATTCCAATGTGACGACTTTTTCGTCGGACCTGCTGACGCCGGAGGAAGAGCGGGAACTCCTCACCAGCTTCTGGGACTGCAAGAGCGAGCTCGTCCGGGTGCTCCTGCGGCACTTCCCGGCCGAGCTGCGGGCCGTCCGCCCTCCGCTCGAACCCTGGCCGATGGCCCAGTTCATCCGCGAGCACTGTACCGACGAGCGGTGCTCGGTGATCGCCATCCGCCGGCTCCGCGACCGGTATGTCCACTACAAGCACCGGCTGGCCAGTGCCAACATCCGGCTCGCCGCCCACGTCGCGAAGCGGTTCCGCCACCACAGCCTCGCGTACAGCGACCTGCTGCAGGAGGCGGTCTGTGGGCTGATGCAGGCCATCGACCGGTTCGACGTCAGCCACGGCACCCGCCTTGCCACCTACGCGACGTGGTGGATCCGGCAGACGCTCCAGATCGCGGTCGCCCGGCAGAGCCATCTGGTGAGCCTTAGCCCGCACCACCTGCAGGAACTCGGCCTCCTCCAGCAGGAGAGCGAGGCCCTGGCCCACGGCGGCAAGCACCTCCCGAGCCCGCAAGAACTCGCCAGCCGGACCGGCAGTAGCCTGGAACACCTGACTCACCTCCAGACCGCTACCCGCACTCCGGTCAGCCTCAACGCGGTCCTCGACGACGACAGCGACTTCAAGCTGACCGAGGCGATGCCGGACACGCAAACCCTGACTATGCAGGAGAACAACGAACGGCAGGAGGCGTTGGGGTTCCTGATGGAGAACCTCCGGCCCCGCGAGCGGAAAGTGCTCGACCTGCGGTTCGGGCTGACCGGTAACGGCACTCACAGCCTCCGCCAGATTGGCCACCTGCTGCGGATTTCCAAGGAACGGGTCCGGCAGATCCAGAACCGGGCCCTCGAGAAGCTCCGGGCCAGTGCGGAGCGGGTCGGCTGGGAGCCGAACCTACTACTCGAGTAGTTCGTCCCCACACAAGTAGTCTTTGCAAGCCCACCCGATTCTCGGGTGGGTTTTTCTTTGGGCGTTGCCGGTTACTTGCCTCTCAACAAGATCACCTCCGGAACATCCGACCCACACACGTCTTCCGGAAAAATCACTGGGCTGATAGGTTAAGGTCCGTTACGGGTTTCTGGCTACCGAATGGGGCACGCGGCACTGGCGACGCGGAGGTCGTGGACGGAGCCGGACACGGATGACGAGTTCCGGTTCCGCGTCACCCCGTCGATATGGACGAAGGACAGGTGACGAGTCGCTATTCGGCCCCATGCCGGGCGGGCCAGTCCCAGGGCCGTTTCCCGTTTCACACCATGTGGTAAGCGCGAGGGCTTCCTCGGCCAGGCGTTGCTACCCGGTCCGGCGCGTTCCCACCCGACCGCGGGCGTGTCCCGGGCTCAGCCCTCCCAGCTCTTCAGGCAGACAACCCGACTACCTCACCCGTTCGATGACCCCGTCCGGGCGACCCGTGAGCGCGCCGGACGCGACAACGGACGGAGAGCGATCCGCGAATTGGGTTCGTTCCGCGGAAACGACCCCCCAGACGGCCGGCGGGACCGGCTCGGCCGCCGCGACGGTCGGGACCTCCGGTCCAGTTTGGGTTCGTTCCGCAGAAACGACCGCCTGCCCGACCGGTGGGATCGGGACGACCGCCACCTCGGGCGGACACTCCGGTGCGGATTGGGTTCGTTCCGCAGAAACGACCGCCTGCCCGACCGGCGGGACCGGC
>JAQGHQ010000332.1 GCA_028288765.1 Gemmataceae bacterium
GGAACGAACCCAATCGGGACCGACGGATTCGTCCTCCGCGGTGGCCGGGCGGAGGCCATCCGCCGTGCCGGCGGTCGTTTCTGCGGAACGAACCCAATTGGCGGAGCAATCTCGGCCCGTTGTCGCGTCCGGCGTGCTCACGGGTCGCCCGGACGGGGTCATCGGACGGGTGAGGTAGTCGGGTTTCCGCCTGAAGAGTCGGGAGAGCTGAGCCTGGGGGACGCCCCGGGGTCGGGTGGGAACGCACCAGGATCGGGAAACGGCCCTGGGGCCGGCCCCCGAACCCGGTCTCGTATTAGGCAGGCGGCATGAGAAAACAGCTTTTGTAGGGTGGGCACCGCCCACCACAGTCGAACGGTGGGCGGTGCCCACCCTACAAAAGCGATCCATGCGATTCGGTATCACACCGCCGGGAGTTCGAACCCCTTGCGGTACTCGCGGCCGAGCAGTTGGTTCGCCGCCGGGTCGTCCTTGAACGTCTCGGTCGCGGCGTCGAAGTGGAGCGTCCGGCCGGTCCGGTAGGCGATGTTCCCGAGGTGGCACAGCCGGGTACTCTTGTGCCCCTCCTCAATGTCCGCGTTGGGCGTCTTGCCGTCGCGGACGCAGTCGAGGAAGTTCTTCACATGCGCCCCGACGATGTCCGGCCCCGGTTTCTCGGTCGTCCCGTCCCCGCCGCGGACCTCCCAGCCCTTCTCGGTGAACAGCAGGGTCCCCTTGTCGCCGTGCAGGATTACCCCGAACGACTGCCCCTCCGGCCCCTTCTTCTCCCACACCCGGTGCTCCCACAGGAGGGTGCAGCCGGCCGCCCCGCCCGGCCCGGCGGGGAAGTCGAACGTGGCGATCTGGGTGTCCGGCGTCTGCTGGTCGTCGTCGTACCAGTATTTCCCGCCCGCACAGCTGATCCGGGTCGGGGCGTCGACCCCGAGGACGTTCCGGGCCATGTCGAGCCCGTGGATGCCGTTGTTCCCGATCTCCCCGGTGCCGAGGTCCCAGAACCAGTGCCAGGTGTAGTGGAACCGGTTCTTGGTGAACGGCCCCTCGGCCGCCGGCCCGAGCCAGAGCGAGTAGTCGACCCCCTTCGGGACCGGGGCCGGTTCGGCCTTCCCGATGTTCGGCCGGTTCCCGGCGATCCACGCCCGGGCGAACGCCACCTTCCCGAGCTTCCCGGCCTGGACGTACTCGCGGGCGGCGGCCACGTCCGTCGCGCTGCGCCGCTGGGTCCCGATTTGCACCACTTTCTTGTACTTCCGGGCGGCCTGGACCATCCGCCGGCCCTCGACGAGGTTGTGCGAGCACGGTTTTTCGCAGTACACGTGCTTCCCGGCCTGGCAGGCCCAGACGGTGGCGAGCGCGTGCCAGTGGTCCGGGGCGGCGACCACAAGGGCGGTCACGCTCGGGTCTTCGAGCACCTTCCGCACGTCCGTCTCGGTCTTCGGCGGGGTCTCCTGGGTCTTCGCCAGCTTCGCGGCGTCGGCGTGGAGGCTCTCGTCCGGGTCGATGACGTGGGTGATCTCGACATTCGGCTGGGCGGCGAACACCGGGAGCAGCTGTTTGCCGCGGACGCGGCAGCCCATGACCGCGACCCGGACGCGGTCGTTCGGCTTCGCGGCGGCCCCGGCGTAGGTGGCGGCCGACAGGGTCAGGGCGGACGCGGCGAGGAAGTCGCGGCGGGTAACGACGGCCATCGGTGGGAACTCCGGGGGAACGACGGCGGACAGGGAATATGGTAATCTGTGGCCGGTGGTGGTAACAGCCAGAAGGCAGAAGAGAAATGGCCGCAAAAAAGCACAATAAGCACAAAGTAAGACAGTGAGAATTGATGACATGTTAATTGCTTGATTATCAAGCTCTCTCCCGGTTATTATTTTGTGCTTTTTGTGCTTTTTTGCGGCCCTGATTTTGGGGTTTCTCTTTGCGGCCCTGATCGAGGACTCTCATGCTCCGCTCGTCTCTCCCGCTTCTACTCCTCGCGGCGGTCGCCGGTTCCCCGCTCGGGGCCGGCGACCGGCCGGACGTCCTGGTCGCCGACTTCGAGGGGGACACCTACCCCGCCGGCTGGACGACCACCGGGACCGCCTTTGGGAAAGGCCCGGCGAAGGGGACGCTGCCCGGCCAGATGCCGGTCTCCGGGTTCCTGGGCAAGGGCCTCGTGAACAGCTTTCTCGGCGGGGACGCGGCCACCGGCACGCTGACGTCCCCCGAGTTCAAGGTCGGGCGGAAGTACATCAACTTCCTCGTCGGCGGCGGGAAGCACCCGGGCAAGACGTGCGTCAACCTGCTCGTCGGCGGGAAGGTGGTCCGGACCGCGACCGGCCCGAACGACAAGGCCGGCGGGTCCGAACAGCTCGACTGGCACACCTGGGACGTGGCCGAGTTCGAGGGGAAGGCCGCGGTCGTCCAGGTCGTCGACGACGCGACCGGCGGGTGGGGGCACATCAACGTCGACCAAATCGTCCAGAGCGACGCGAAAAAGCAGGCCGAGCCGGCCACCCGCGCGTTCGTCGTCGAGCAGCCGTACCTGCACCTGCCGGTCAAAACCGGCGCGCCGGGGCGGCGGGTGAAGTTCGTCATCGGGGCGGACACGGTCCGCGAGTTCGACATCGAGCTCGACACGAGCGGAAAGCCCGACTTCTGGGCGTTCGCCGACGTGTCCGCGTTCAAGGGCCGGAAGCTGGTGGTGGAGACGATCCTCCCGGCCGACGCGAAGGCGCTCGACGCCCTGAAACTCGCGGCCGACGTGCCGGACGCCGAAAAGCTCTATCGCGAGAAACACCGCCCGCTGTTCCACTTCACCAGCAGGTTCGGCTGGCTGAACGACCCGAACGGGCTGGTCTACCACGACAAGGAGTGGCACCTGTTCTACCAGCACAACCCGTTCGGGGTGAACTGGGGGAACATGCACTGGGGGCACGCGGTCAGCCCGGACTTGTTCCGCTGGAAGGAGCTCGGGATCGGCCTGTACCCGAAGAAGTACGACGACTGGGCGTTCTCCGGCAGTGCGGTCGTGGACGCCGGGAACACGTCGGGCTGGGGCACGAAGGAGAAGCCGCCGCTGGTACTGGCGTACACCAGCACCGGCCGCGGGGAATGTATTGCGTTCAGCACCGACAACGGCCGGACGTGGACCGAGTACGACAGGAACCCGGTGGTGAAGCACGCCGGCCGCGACCCCAAGCTCATCTGGTACGCCCCGGGCAAGCACTGGGTGATGGCCGTGTACGACGAGTTCCAGGGCAAGCAGTGGATCGCGTTCCACACCTCGCCGGACTTGAGGACGTGGACGTTCGCCAGCCGGATCGAAGGCTTCTTCGAGTGCCCGGACCTGTTCGAGCAGCAGGTGTACCCGGACCAGAAGAAGACGAAGTGGGCACTCTACGCGGCCGACGGAAAGTATGCCGTCGGCGAGTTCGACGGGAAGGCGTTCAAGCCGGACGCGAAGGAGAAGCATCAGCTCTGGTACGGGCGGTTCTACGCCGCCCAGACGTTCGACAACGTCCCGCCCGTGGCCGAGGGGCCGTGGGGCCCCCCGCCCCGCCGGATCCAGATCGGATGGGCGAACGGCATCTCGTTCCCGGGCATGCCGTTCAACCAGCAGATGACCGTCCCGGTCCAGCTCTGGCTCCACGACACCGCGGACGGGGTCCGGTTGACCGCGGACCCGGTTGCCGAGCTGCGGACCCTGCGGGAGAAGGAACCGGCCGCGGACGTCCGCCCGCCCGGGACGGTCGTCCCGGGGCGCATGACGATGGCCGACGACCTCGACGCGTTCGACGCGGAGGTGACGATCGACCTGAAGCAGGCGGCCGGGGTTACGCTCGACCTGCGGGGGACGAAGCTGGTCTACGACGCCGCCAAGGGGACGCTCACCTGCAAGGACGTTACGGCCCCGCTGGCGATTCGGAACGGGAGGCTCAGCCTGCGGGTGCTGGTCGACCGTGGGTCGGTCGAGGTGTTCGCGGGCGGCGGGTTGGTGGCGATGTCGGTAGCCGCGGTCCCGGATGAGAAGAACCGCAAGCTCGACCTCGTCCCGCAGGGCGGCGAGGTCGCCGTCGGGCGGGCCGCCGTGTACCGGATGAAGTCGGCGTGGGAAAAGTGAGCGCGGCCTCGATCGACTCCCACGGAGCGAACCGGAGCGGATTTGGGGTGTCCATTCCCTTTGGACCGGCGAGTCTGCCGGTGACCGTCCGGGTGTTAGTTTCGCAACCCGCCGTATGGCTCTCTGCGACCCGGACCGCTGGTGCGGGCCGGGCAGCTGAGCTGGGCGTCAGGCGAAGGAGGGCGCGGCCGTGACGATGGCGCTGTGCTTCAACTGCGGCCATACCAAGTTCGGGGCCATCTGCCCGTGCCCGGAGTGCAGCGTCGCGTCGACCGGCGACATGGACCTCGACATCGCGTTCAGCGACCACCGAATGTCGGTCGCCACCCTCGGGGCGTTCGGGGAGGTGGTTCGGGCGATCCGCAGGGTGTGTGAGGACGACCAACTGCGGTTCTGGTCGTTCATTCGGTTCGTGTCAGTCAACCACCCGGAGGTTCTCGGAGTCAACATGCCCGCGGACCAGCAGGCCGAGTGCGACGCCGTGCTGGCGCGGGCCAGCCCGCTCCCGGTCACGATCGAGGAGGCCGGGGTTGCACTGCTCATGCGGGAGCGTGAGCAGAGAGACGACAGCGCCTGACTACCCGCCGCGCCTGACCCGATGGGCGGGGTGTGAGCTTGGCGCCGACTACTTCGTTACGTCGAAGGCGGTCGGCTTCAGGGCCATCACCCCGTTGCCGCCGTCCGCGACGGTGATCGCGTCGCCGAACCGGCCCGCCGCCTTGTCCTTGAACCCGGTCTCGTGCCAGTACACGATCCGGTACTTCCCGGCCGGGGCGTTCTTGATCTCGAACCGCCCGTCCTCGTCGGTGACGGCGAAGTACGGGTGCTCGAAGATCCGGACGTACCCGCTCATCCACGGATGGATCGAACACTTGTACAGGATCGGCCCGGGCTCCGCGGCGAGCGGGTTCGGGAACCGGAATTGCCCGTTCGCCGGGATGTTCGGGTTGAAATTCCCGTTCTTCTCGCTCGCCCAGAAGAAGTTGTGGACGATTGCGGCGGAGTTCTTCACCACGATCGTGTCGCCGACCCGGGCCGCGGCGACGTGTGGCTCGAACATGCAGCACGGCTGGTCGATCACCATGTCCTGCGGTTTCCGGTTCGCATCCGCCGGGTGGATCTCCGTCACGGCGAACGTGGCCTTCGGGTTCTTGTTGTCCGGCCGGAGCCAGACGACCACGTTCTTGATCCCCCGGGTCTTCGGGTTCACGATCACGCTTTCGTCCAGGATCGGTCCCTTCGGGCACCCCTGGGCGTTTGCCGGGAGCGGCTTCCGCACCGGGACCGGGACGTCTGCCGGGAGCACCACCTGCCCCTTGATCGTCACCCACGCGGGGGCCGCCGGCTGCCCCGCCGCACCCGCCGCCATTGCCCCGACCAGGATCAGCCCGCCGATCGTGGACCGCATCGGATCACTCCCCCTTGTCTCGTTCGTCCCAGGCGTCGCTCTCCAGCGGGATCGCCCCGAGGTCGGCCCCGTTGGGCCCGTCCTTCACCACGACCTTCCGCCCCGGCCGCGGCCCTTTCAGGTCCGTCTGCCCGGTCTTCTCGTGCCACACCATCAGCCGCCACGTCCCGACCGGCGCGACCGGGATGGCAAAGCTCCCGTCGGCGGTCGTGACCGCCGAGTACGGGTGGTCGAACGCCCAGACGTACCCCTTCATCCATGGGTGAATGTTGCAGTGGAAACAGTCCACACCGCTATGAGCCGGGAGCGGCTTTTCATCGACGTACCGGCCGCCCGACGGGAGGAGCACGCTGAACGCCCGCGGGGCCCCGACCCACCCGCCGGCCGGGGTGTAGTCGACGGTGTGGGCCACCCGTGCCGGATTCACGAACCGGAGGACGTCCCCGGCCTTCGCGGCGATCACCCGGGGAGAAAACTGGCAGCAGCCCGTATCGATGACGTACTCCTTCGGCGTCATATCACCGGGCCGAAGTTTCTCCTTGGGGAACGGGGCATACCGGTCCTCGTCGTCCGGGCGCAGCCAGACGACCGCGTTTTTGACCCCGCGGGTGTCCGGATCGACCAGCAGATCGTCGAAGAACTGCCGGCCGTTCGAGAAGACGTGGGCCACGTCCTTCACGAACCGGTCGGTCTTGAAGATTTCCCGCCGCGCCGGGATCGCTCGTCCGTCCGGGAACACCACCCGTCCGGTCACCCGGACCCATTCCCGCGGCGGGGCCGGCGCGGCGAGCGCGACCACCGGCGCAGCGGCTTTCGGCAGAGGGGGATTCGGGGGGACGGCGACGACGAGCGGGTCGGGCGGGTCGGGCGGGAGCGCGGCCGGCTGTCCGACCCCGGCCGCCAGCCCACCGAGGAGCAGCACCCCGACCACGACGGCGAGCTTACCTCCGACCGACCCGCCGAGCCCGCCCGCCGCGAGCGCGTTCACGACCGGCGAACCCGGGGTCTCTCCGCCCACGAGCCGGAGGGTGTCTTCGATCAGACGGGGTGTGGCGGACGCGGTCGCCGGCGCGAGCGCGCCGGCGAACAGACCGGCCGACAGGGTCGCGCCTCGGCGGGTGAGCCGGGCCCGGAGCAGCTCCTTCCCGCGGTCGAGTCGGCGGCGGAGGGTGCTCAGGCTCCATCCGAGCTCTCGCGCGGCCTCGTCCTGCGTCCGTTCCTGGAGGAAGCACGCGAGGAGCGGGGACCGGTACACGTCCGGGAGGGCGGCGAGCTCCTCGTCGAGCACCCGGAGCAGGTCGTCCCAATCGGGGTCCGGGGGCGGCAGGCGCGGGCCCGCCGCCTGTTGCTCGTGCCGCCGGTGCCGGTCCCGGTGCCGCCGGGCGGCCAGCCCGACCCGCCGGGCCACCCCGAACAGCCACCCGGCGACTGACGTCGCCCGCGTCGCCGCCGTCGGGTTCCGGGCCAGGACGAGGAACACCGCCTGGACCGCATCTTCGGCGAGCTGGTGGTCCCGCACCGCCCGCCGGCACACCCCGAGGACCATGCCCCCGTGCCGCCGCACGAGCGCGGCGAACGCCGTCTCGTCCTGCCGGTCGGCGAACCGGGCGAGCAGGGTGCGGTCGTCGGCAAGGAGGTCCGGCAGCCGGGCCGGGAAACGGGTGCGGGCGGACATCGGGTGCCTCCGCGGATCACGCGGCCTACACCCGTATCATGTCCGCCCGCACCACGGGGTGCTCAGAAATCTGGTGGAAAAGCGACGGGAGGCGCCCGGTCCGAAAGAGAAGACCCCCGGGTCCTTGGAGAGACCAGGGGTCTTCCGCGGGTCCCGGCGGACGGTTTTTAGCGGCGGAACAGCCCGGAGCGCCCCATCCCGCCGACGTACGGGATGGAGGACCCGTACCCGTAGCCCGGGGAGCTGTAACCGCCGTAGTACCCCTGCGAGTACGGCATGGAGTAGCCCGAGTAGCCGGACCCGCCGTGATAGTACCCCTGCGAGTACGGCATGGAGTAGCCCGGGGTGTAGTAGCTCGTCGCGCTGGCGGGCATGACATACCCGCCGCTCGTGACGACCCCGCCCGCGGGCACCACGTACCCACCGCTCGTAACGACCCCACCGGACGGGACGACCGTGCCGGTCGTCGTCCCGCTGGCCGTGACCACGCCGTTGGTGGTCGTCCCGGAGGTCCCGCTGGCGATCGGGGGCATCACGCCGGGAATCATGGTGGTGACACTGCCGGGCATCGGCGTCAACGTGCCGGCGTAAGTATACCCGCCGGTGCTACAGCCCCCGCAGTCGCCGGTCGTGGCGTAGCCGCCGGAGTAGCCCCCGCCGGCATAGCCGCCGGCATAGCCGCCGGCATAGCCGCCGTAGCCGCCGTAGCCGCCGGTCATGCCGTAGCCGCCATACCCGCCACCGCCATACCCGCCACCGCCATACCCGCCACCGCAGCCTCCACAGCCCCCCCCCTTCTTCCTCCGGCCGGCCTGGGCGTCCGAGTCGAAGACTGCCACCCCGGCGACCGCCAGTAGACCGAGCAGAGTCAAGCTTTTCGTACTCACGTCGAACCCTCCTTGTTGCAATAGTCCTGGTGTGAACGGTGCCGCATCGGGGGGCAATCGCTCACCCCCCGGCTGACCCTACCAGGCGAAGAGGCAGCCCGGCGGCTACCCGCCCATCGCAACCGACGTGCCCGAACCTGACCAACGACCCCTCCGAGATGTTTCGAGATGGGGGGACAGCGTTGATAAATGTGAGGGATTTCTAGACATACGTTCCTAATAAGCGGTCGAATAGCAGAATTTCCATGAATTCAGATTCTGAGTAGAGTGGTGGTGTGGACGAAACTGCGCGGTCGATTGCGCAGTCTGGGAAGTGCAGTGCGTATAGGCACCTATCCGTCATCACTTCAAGTAGCCCAGCCCCAGCGCGAGTAGGATCGTGGTTCCGAGGAGGATGCGGTACGCGACGAACACAGCTGTGGAATACCGTTGGAGGAAGTGTAACAGCCACGCGATCGCCACGTAGCCGACCACCGCCGACACGGCCGTCCCCACGAGCAGGGCGGTGATATCGTCGCCGGAGGCGAAGAGACTGGACGATGCAGTCGTAGTCTTCTCCAGCTTCTTGTATTCGTCGTAGAGCTCCTTCGCCCCGGCCGCGAAGACCGCCGGCAGCGACAGGAGGAACGAGAATCGGGCCGCGGCCGGCCGGCTCAACCCGGCGAACAGCCCGCCGGTAATGGTCGTTCCGGACCGCGACCCGCCCGGCATCAGGGCGAGCGCCTGCCACAGCCCGACCCACAGGGCATCGGCCCAGGCCACGTCGGCCTCGTCCCGCGACGAGGCGCCGCGCCGGGCCCGCCGCCCCGTCCACCACTCCGCGGCCCACAAGAGCAGCGCGAACACGATCGCCACCACCGCGATCGAGGGCAGGTTGTAGAACGTGTCCTTCAGCCACCGCTTCAGGAACAGCCCGGCCAGCCCCACGGGTACGGTGCCCAGGACGATGAGCCAGGCCATCCGGCCGTCGGGGGTCGAGCCGATTTTGAGGGCCCGCACGTCGGCGAA
>JAQGHQ010000364.1 GCA_028288765.1 Gemmataceae bacterium
GGAGGTCAACCAGCCCCTGAGCGTCGTCCGCGATACCCGGCTTCCGCGCCTGAACTACCGGATCGTACCCCGCCTCCGACCGGGAAAAACTCCGCGTCGGCACGGAAGTTATTTCATCGGTATTCCTAAAAGGCGGACCGCCCGGCCGCCCGGCCGGGGAACCGGTGTGGTCCGGAACATGGTCGGCCCGGTCGGCGGACATGCTCAAAGCCGACCTGACGGCCGCCGGCATCCCGCTCCTGATAGACGACGAATCCGCCCCCTTCCACTCCCTCCGGCACACCTACACCGCTCTGCTGGCCCCGTCCGCCCCGATGAAAGTGACACAGGAACTGGCCCGGCACAGTACCCCGGTGCTGACGATCGGGCGGTATTCCTACACCAGCATGAAGGAGAAGGCCGAGGCGGTGGCGAACCTACCACTGCCCGGTGCCGCCACGACGGCGGGGCCGTTCGTCGGCCTGAGCCGGGCGGAACTGGAGGCGGTAGCCGAATCCCTGGTCGTGCCGCTCGTCGCGGCTTTGGTTGCACACCAGGTTGCACCAGATTTGGAGACCGGGCGGGTACGGAGTGAGACGGAAGGGGGTAAGCAAACCCCCTGACCGAGGGACGGGCAAACCAGCCGATTCACTGGTTTCTACGGGCTTTTGAGATGGCGGGAGACGGCTGGAGACTACCTGAACAAAAGTACGCCCGGTGGGAATCGAACCCACACGCTTCCGCTTAGAAGGCGGATGCTCGTCGAGTGAAACACCTCTATTTTGCAGGCAGTACTGCAAAAAATTCTAACCGGATACACACCTGGATACACCTCACATGCCGCATCGATCCGGAGCCGCGACATCTTGACCGAACTCCGATTGCGGTCGTACCATTCCTCCGAGCGTGCGGCATGGTGCCCACGCGGCGAATCCCCGCTGGGAGCGACCAGCCCTGGCGAGCAGGAGAACGAACATGTGCCACGCCTTCCGGCGCGACTGGCGCCGCCACCCCGCCTTCCACTTCTTCCACCGCCCCCATTGGGCCGACCACCCCGAGTCCGGTGGGCCACAGGGCCACCGCGACCGTGGGGAACAGAGAGGGTGCCCCATGCCCGGTCCCGGCCAGCACGACGAAGAAGGATCGGCGTTCGGCGTCCGCCGCCCGTTACGGTTCCTTGCCCACAAGCTCGCCCTGGATGAGAAGCAGGTCGCGGCCCTGGCCCGCATCCTAGACGAGCTGAAGACCGAGCGGGCCCAGGCCGCGGTGGACGACCGGCGGTCGCTCGGAGAGTTCGCCGACGCCGTGGGCGGCGAGTCGTTCGACGCCGCGACGGCCGCCACCGCCGGCGAGCGGCGGGTCCAGAGCGCCGGCCGGTTGCGGGACACGCTCGTCCGCGCCCTCCGGGAGATCCACGCCCTGCTGACCCCCGAGCAGCGCGGGCGGCTGTCGTACCTGCTGCGCACGGGTGTCCTGACCGTCTGAGGCCAGGCACCGCCACCGCGACCGGCCCGGCTTTGGGGGCCGGACCGGTGCCGCGGCCAGTTCGGCGTGCCCTGCTCACGTGTCGTAGTTGCCATCCCACGGCGGTTAGAACAGCAGCCCGGTGGGCACCATGAGCACCCACTCCGCGAACGCAGGGCCGTCCTCCGGCCTGGAGATGCTTGCCCCACGGCCCGAACCGGTGTAGGACGGCAGCGACCCCGGCGTCACTTCGCTAGCCCCTTCAGTCTGGCGGCTGCGGCCGCGGCCTCCATCGTCAAACGCGCGTCGGGCACCCCGCCCGCCAGCTCGTCCAGCAGCTTCCGCGCCTCGGCGGTGCGGGTTCGCTCCAGGATCGCCACCGCCCGCAGTTCCCGCAGCCGATCCCCCGGCGGAGCGACCGGGGCGTTCACCGCCACCAGGAGCCGCTTGATCCGGTCCGCCTGCTCGGCCGACGGGTCCCCCTTGAGAGCGGATCGCAGGGCGGGCGCGGAGGCGGCCCCGAGGGCTTGAAGTGCCTCCGTCGCCGCCTCCCGTTGGGCGAACTCCTGGTCGCCCAGCTTCGACACCAGTGCGTTCACCGCCACTTCGTCTGCCGGCCGCGCCGGTTTCAGCTTTTCGCGGAGTAGCGCCACCGCTTCCGCCGGCCGGTCCACCAGTTCCCACCCGGCCTTGTGCGCCGCGGCCGCGTCCTTGCCCGCCAGTGCGTCCCACAGCTTGGCCGGCGTCTCGGACGACGCCTTGGGGTGGACGGCAAACGCGGTCAGGTCCCACACCAGCCCGGTGCCGTCCGCGAGCGCGGTGATCGCCCGCTTCTCGTCGGGGAGGAGAAGCGCGTTCGCCGTGGCCGGGAGCGGCCGCCGCCCGCGCAGGCCGCCCGTCGCCACGTCGAACACTTTCAAGGAACCGCCACCCGTCACCACCAGGGTCCGGCCGCCGCCCGTCAGCGCGAGGTGATCGGCCGGGCCGGTTTTCACCACCGCCGCCACGCCCCCGGTCGCCACCTCGACGACGATCACCTCGCCCGCGTTCGGCCCCTGGTCCGTTGTCTTCCGGGCCGCCAACAACCGCCCGTCCGGGGAGAAGGCGATCGGCGCGTTGGCCGCCACCACGGGAATCGTAAACCGGGTACGGGACGGGTCGGTTCCGTCGGCGACCACCAGCCCGTCAGTGGTAGAAAGCGCGACGGCCGATCCGTCCCCCATCCACGCCCACGCCCGCTGCTCGGCCGGGAGCGAGCGCAGCCCTTTCACGTCGCCCGACGCGATGTCCCACACGGCAAAGCCGGTCGTTTCCGGCCCTCCCCACACCCGCGCGAGCGCGGCCGCCGCTTTACCGTCCGGAGACACCCGCACCCGGAACAGGTAGTCCAGCTTCGGCACGTTCGGAACCGGGGCGGCGAGCTGAACCGACCTCGACTCCTTTCCGGTCACCGGATCCCACCACTGGACGAACCCCTTGTAACTCCCGGCCCACATGGTGCGGCCGTCGGGGGAGAATCCGAGTTCCCGCACGTACCGCCCCTCTTCGCCCCGGAACGGCAGCCTGCGGACCAGCCGACCGTCGGCCAGATCCCACACCGCAACACCCTTGTCCAGCCAGTCGGCCGAGGCGAGCCACCGGCCGTCCGGGGACGCGGCCAGCACCGGGAGGTTACCCAGATTCCCCGGCCGGTCGAACAGCTCTTTCCCGTCGGCCGCGGTCCACACCCGCAACTTCTGGCCGGTACTCGCCACCACGTGTTTGCCGTCGCGGGTGAACGCGACCCCGATCGGGCGGTCGGACAACTCGTGGAGGACACGGCCGGAACCCAGGTCCACCAGACAGCTCGCATCCGAGAAACCGCACGCGAGGGTTTTGCCATCCGGCGACACGTCGAGCGAGAAGTAGTGATCCCTCGCCCCCAGGTCGAACCGGACCGCCTCCCGACCGGTGGCGAGGTCGAACGTCACGAGTTCGGACCCCTTCTGGCCGTTCGGCGTCCAGACCGAGGCGACCAGCGTCTTGCCGTCCGGCGTGATGGTGGAGTGGCCGACGGAACAATTCAGGCGGTGCTTCTGCTCGCCGGTAGTCACATCGAACACGCACACAGACTCGCCCGACCCGCCACCCGCGACGACCCACTTCCCGGTCTTGCAGAAGTACCCGTGAAAGGTGCTGTCCCGGCCGATCGTTCGGGCCGGGAGGGCGAACGCACGTTGCTTTTTGGTTCCCCACTCGACCAGGACGAGTCGCGGCTCCCAGGTGAGGACGGCGAGCGTGCCGCCGTCGGGCGAGAAGAAGGTCGAGTGGACGTCGTTGCCCGGTGCCGGGATCGAGGCCTTCTCTTTTCCGGTTTCGGTGTCGAAGACGGTCAGATCCCTCCCGACGAATCCGGCGGCGTACCGGCCGTCGGGGGACAGGGAGCTGAGCCACGGTACGTTACCGGGCTCAGGAACTTTTCGAGTTTCGCGGCCGGTGGCCAGATCCCAGGTGCGAAGTTGGTGATCCGACCCGGAAGAGAGTACCGACTTGCCGTCGGGCAGGAGAACGAAGTCCCTGACGCCGGCGTGCCGGAATAGAACGCTCCCCAGCCGCAGAACCGCCCCGTCCGGTAGCGGCTCGCCGAAGGCGTCGGTTTGCGCCCTCGGTGCATCGGGCTTCTCGGCCCGTTCCGCCTTCGACGGCGGAGGCTTCACCGGGTCGCCGGGGGCCACCAGCGCCCCCCCGGTGGCCAACCCGCCCACCAACAGAATGGCCGACATGGCTGTTTTCCAGCCCGCGATTGGGGAAGAAATCCCGACCGCGCCCGCCGACCGCGTACCAAACGCGGCTACCACGTGTTGGATGAGCGCGGCCGGCACCTGAGCGGTCCGCCCCTGCCCGCCGGTCCCGCCGAGTGCGGCCGCGGCCAGTCCGAGGCCGCTCACACCGCGGCGGGTGAGCCGCCGGTCCAGCCGGTCCAGCCCGTCGGCCACCCGCCGCTTGAGAGTGCTGAGCGACACCCCGAGTGCTGACGCCGCGTCGTCCCGCGTCCGCCCGTCCAGGTAGCACAGCACCAGCGGGGCGCGGAGGTGTTCGGGCAGCGCGTTCAGTTCCTCGTCGAGCATCGCCCGCACCTCTTTCCACGACAGGTCGGCAAGCGGCTCCCGGTTGATCGCCGGTTCCGGGGCGTCCACGGGGGCGGGCCTCCGGGCCTTGAGTTTCACCGCGGCGCGAAAGGCGGTGCGGTGCAACCAGCCGGGCAGAGCGGCGGGCGAGCGAAGGGTCCGGGCGTGTTCGACCAGTGCGAGGAACGTGAGCTGGAAGGCGTCATCGGCGTCGGCGGTCGGGCCGAGCACCCGGCGGCACACGCCCAGCACCATCGGCCCCTGCCGGTGGATCAGTTCGGAGAACGCGTCCTCGTCGCCACCCGCGGCGGCGGTCAGGAGCGCGCCCGCGTCGAGATGCGTCCGGATCGCGCGGACCAGTGATCGGATCACAACGGTCGCGGACATTATTTCGCCCCCAGTGCGAGTGCCCACCATTATGAGCCGCCAACCCGGTACGAGGGGTCAACATTTCTGCCGCCGCTCCGATGCCCACGCGCCGACGGCACCCGGGAAGACCGGTCGACCGGTCCGCTGCGCGTGCAGCAGCAAAAATCGGGTTATGAGCGTGGCACTCGAAAGAGAACTGGACACCTTCCGTCGCGAGCTTCCTAAGCTCCTCGCGGTCCCCGGCAACCAGGGCCGGTTCGTGCTCATCCACGGTGAGACAGTAGCGGGCCTGTACCAATCTTTCGATGACGGGGTGGCAGCCGGGTACGACCTGTTCGGACTCGATTCGTTCATGGTCAAGGAAGTGATCGACCACGAGAAGCCGGGCTACTTCTCCCGCAACCTCAAATGCCGGACATAAGCGGCCAGATCCAGGACGGCGGGGCGATCATCCACGTTCTTGTCGGGGTGAGCTCCGCCCGTCGATCGGCTCTGAAAAGACTCGGCTTCCCGTCCCCTATCCCGTCCCCGTGCCTGTTCTCATCGACACCGGTTCCAGCGACACCGGATTTGCTCCTCGGATCTTCAACTCTCTCGGAATTACTCCCGTCAGCAAGATCATCTGCTCACGCCATCCACATTGCCCGACTCGCCCCACGAATGCGACTTGTTTCAGGTGTCGCTCGACCTGGTCGCAGGCGGGTCGCGGCGCCCGTTCGGCGATCTGCGGGCGATCGTCGCCGAGTGCTGGATGGAGAGCGAAGGCATCGAGGGTCTGATCGGAAGAGATGTCCTGGCTCACTGCAATTTCCTTTACATGGGCCGCGAGCGGGCATTCACGCTCGCCCTCTGAGTTCGCCCGCCCCCTTCTCCCCCAAATCCCATCCAGCACCCTTCCCCATTGCCTATACACCCATCCACAACTTGCCCTCTCGGCATGCGCCGCACCTCAGCTCGACCGAAGCGGGAATTCCCGTTTGGTGAGTAATGCAAACGTCGAGTCGACCGAGAATTCCTGTCGTTTATCTTATTATATAATATAACGGTTGTCATCATGACAACGGTTGCTGGGTCCATCGGAATTCCGATCTACCCCCGGGGGTTCCGCATGCTCCAAGCCTCCGGTTCTGGTCGGTCTACCGGAGGGGAAGCCGCTTGCCGGGTGGCGTTTGCTTCATGCTCCAAGCGTGTCCACTGTATGGACACCCTTGGGGCGACATACTGTCGGTTCTAGCCGCCCGGCTGAACCGAAGTACCTACAGGTCGGGGGGTTAATTAAAGCGACAACCGTTGCCATTGTGGCAACGGTTGGGGGTGGGGTGGATAAGGGGTAAAATTCCCTGTCGGCCGATTGGGCGACGGTCGGCAGCAAGCACCCCGGGTTATGCCGGGGTGTTTCGCTTCCAGAGGCACTCCTTCAACACGTCCTGCAAACATGCAGCATCACCCTTTCCCAGCAGACCCCATCTGCTTCGTCGGCCGGCCGTTGATGGGCAGCAGCCCGCATGTCCCAGAGATTGACGGTCTCCCGTTGACGGGGTATCGGTGATCGTCGACACTCATATCGCAAATCCGGCCGGGGCCCGTCAGACCTGCCCTCGGCAGCAAGCCGGCCGCAGTAGCGGCGAATCTACCTGCGGAGCCGCCTTCTTCGCCGGCCCCGGCATTCCCGTCCCCGACCCTTTCGGCGAGATCTGCAATGAGACACGGTCGGTACTCACTCCTGTCGTTCGGGTTGTTACTCGCGGCACCCGTCGCGGCCCGGGCCGACGACGCGGCTGACGCCCGGGCACTGGTCGACAAGGCGGTGAAAGCCCACGGCGGGGCCGAGCTGGCGAAGTTCTCGGCGTACACCGTCCGGATGAAGGGCACCGTCAAGCCCTTTGACAAGGTGATCGCCTTCACCGGCGTGGTCGCCAGCCACGGCCCCGACCGGCAGAAGGTCGACATCGAGGTGGAGGACGGAGGCCTGAAGTTCCGCTTTGTCATCGTCCTGAACGGCGACAAGGGCTGGCACCGCAGTGGGGACGAGACGAAGGCGATGGACAAGGACGAGCTCGCCGAGGCAAAGGAGCTAGCGCACGCCGGGTGGGTCACCACCCTGGTGCCGCTCAAGGACAAGACGTTCACCCTCGCGACCGTGGGCGAGATCAAGGTCGACGGCCGGGCGGCGGTGGGCGTCAAGGTGTCGAGCAAGGGTCGCCGGGACGTCGACCTGTACTTCGTCAAGGAGACCGGCCTGTTGGTCAAGATCGAGTCCCGGGTGAAGGACGAGGGCAGCGGCCAGGAGGTGACGGAGGAGACGTACCCCGGCGAGTACAAGGAAGTGCAGGGCACCAAGCAACCGATGAAGATCACCCGCAAGCGGGACGGGAAGGCGTACATCGAGGGCAAGGTGACCGGGTACGATCTTGCGGAGAAACTGGACGCGGACGTGTTCGCCAAGCCATGAGTTGCGGGGTGTCTCGGCTGCTCGGGTCTACCACTACGAGGCGTACTCCGCGGTCCCGGGCGAGGGCAACCCGGCCGGCGTGGTCCTGCCCGGCAACTATCCCGTCGAGGTCATGCAGGCGGGTGGGCGGGCATGGGGTCAGGACTCGGGTAGAACGGGCCGGGTCAATTAAGGAATACCGATGAAATAACTTCCGTGCCGACGCGGAGTTTTTCCCGGTCGGAGGCGGGGTACGATCCGGTAGTTCAGGCGCGGAAGCCGGGTATCGCGGACGACGCTCAGGGGCTGGTTGACCTCC
>JAQGHQ010000253.1 GCA_028288765.1 Gemmataceae bacterium
GATGCCGACCACGCCCACGACGGTCCCGTGCGCGTCCCGGTACGGGGCCTTGGTCGCCAGGTAGGTGCGGGTCACCCCGGCGGCGGTCAGCTCCTCTTCTCGGGTCTCGGCGGCCCCGGACGCCATCGGTTTATCAACAACTCTGGGGGGTTTTGCAACAGGGGGAGGTTTAGCAAAAAAGCCCCCGCCGCCCGACTCAGGGCGAGGCAAGCCCTGGCCCACATCGACGGGGTTATCCCCGTGCTGGTGGGGGCGCTTCTGCAAGCCCGGATGTTCCGGCATGTCGAACAGGATTACGACCTGCCCTGTGAGGTCGAAGTGTTCGACGTGAGGATTGCGACCGCGTAACCGAGCAGGCCCGGGGAGGGGAAACCCTCCCCGGGCTCGGGCCATTCCCCTTACCGCAGGACGATGCGATGAATAACGATCCGGATTACGAGCGGCGGGACAAGATGCTGAAGGCCCAGCCCCACGTGCGGGAGCTGGGGGACGGGTCATTCCGTGTCGAGATGGCGGGGATCGTGGGGGTAGGGCCGACGATCGACAAGGCGGTCAGGGACCTGAGCGAAAAGGTCGCGGTCGCGATGCGCCCGCCGGAAGCCTGACCGCGGCGGGGTTCCGGGATCGCTGCCGTGAGAACCCCGGGGGTCGATCGGAATTCCGATGCATCTGGCAACCGTGATCATCGACGCGAGGGGCAGTTGCCCGGGAGATGCGGACGACTGCCCCTAAAAGCAGAACGCCCCGGACCGACCAGGGTGTTCGCTGCCGACCAAATCGCCCACCCGGCCGACAGGCAGAGTCTACCAGTTACAGCCCGGGGGACGTGTGGGGGAGAAGCCTGCAACTGGGCGGTAGTGGCTTACCCCGGTGTTGATCCGGTCATCCCCCGAACACGAATCGGGCGACGATCGCGATAACGAAGATGAGGACACTGGTAACAACGAGCCCAATCCAGAACCCCCGGCCCAGTCCGCCAAGTTGGCTGCCTTTACCCTCGATGGTCATTCTGCTGCCTCATTGTTAGGTGCGCGGGAAACGGATGAACCCAGCGTATGCCAAACCGATCACGCAAGCCAAAGCTAGACGACCTCGGCTCCACATGCCCCTGAGGACAACCCCGGCGGTCGCTGCAGGGATCGAATCTCAGCCGTGGACCTTGCGGGAACTGGTGGGGCGTTCAACACTGAGGTAAGCCACTACCGGAATCCCCATCAACCCCCGCGCGCCCAACCCCCTATAATCCAAGCCTATTGTTGTCGAACGGCCCGTGAAAGTGGCGCCGTTCCGGTCGCGCTGCTCAGGGGAGTCCATACTGTGGATACCCTTGCCCCAAAAGCAAAGCACCCCCGCGGTCGACCCGGTCGAGGAAGGCGACTGACGTTCCGAGGTGTTCGCCGCCGACCTCGCCCCGAGAGGCCAGCACTGAATTATAGGGACTACCTCTTCGGCATCTCCTCCGCCTTGACCTCGACCCGCTGAAACACCGCGACCGATTGCCCGTCAATCTGAACGAGGCCGGCGGTCCGCCAGTAGGCGGTAGAGTGAACTATTCGTACCGTTGTGTGGCGATATCGTACTGCACTGGGCAAAGGAATGCGCGTCAGGGAAAGGCGAAAAACTTGTGTAGGGGGAACGGGGCTACCGGGTAGCCGGTGATCCCCCGACGTCGGATGTCAGGGATTCCCGCCAGTGTCGGAAGCCCCGGTAAAGCGTCCGCCGGGGCCGCTTGTGACGTATCAATCCGCCGGCCATGTCCGCACAATCCCAGGACCCGGGCCAGTCGCCCGGGTCTGGCCGGAGATCTTTCGCCCACGAGGAGAAATTCGGATGAGCCGATTCGCAATCGCCGGAGTGGTCGCGGTGATGTTCTTCGCCGGGTCTGCGGCGGCGGACCCGATCCGGGTCCACGTCGTGAAGGACGCCAAATCGTTCAAGGTCCCGAAGGCGGACAGCGTCCGGGTGGTGTGCGACGCGCCCGAAGGGACCACGTTCGCCACCAAGCTCGAGGGGTCGGGGAAGCTCGACCGGACGAGCGACGTGTCGGAGACGGCCGACGGGACGACCAAGGCCGGGACCGGGCGGATGGAGTACGAGATCAAGCCGACCGGGAAGGGGATGGTGCGGTTCACCGTCACCGCCAAGGGGCCGAACGAGGCCACCCCCAAGGTGACCGTGTTCGAGTTCGAGGTGACCGACTGACCCCGCAGCAACCCGGCCCGGGGGTCTGACCCCCACAATCCAGGCTTTTTGTTGCCGAACGGCCCGTGAAAGTGGCCGTTCCGGTCGCGCAGCTCAACCGTGGGCATCATGCCCACGGTTGACCGGAGCCAGCGTGGGTTTCAGATGTGGTCCTCGCGACCGCGTCCCAGACCTCCGAAGCCCCGTCGATGAAGCCCCGGGCGAAGTCGTGGTCGGTGTCGATCCGGGGGCGTGAGTGGGCGGGCCGGGTCCGGTTGTATGTTCCCTTTCACCCTGTCGGTGCGGCCTTCAGAATCCCTTTCGGGGGACCGCGGGGAGGTCTTTCGGTCCGGTGAGGCACGACCTCTTGCTGCAGATTGACCCCTCCGCGTTTGATCCGAGTGCTGGTTACCTCTTGAGGCCTCGACCTCTGATCACAAGCTTCCACCCGGTCAAACACGTCCGGAGGGCCCCTCGCGGCGCACCCCCACACGTGCCCGATTCACTCTCCCGAGGTTCCACCATGCGATCACCACCCGCACCCCGCCACACACCACCCACCCCCGACGCCAACCCCGCCACCGGGGTCCATTAACCGGTCTGGGTTTTTGAAGGCTTGCCCACTCTACCTATTTCGCCTCGGTCGCCTTTCGGCGGTAGGTCCGGAACGCATTCCCCCCGCGGTTCCGAATGTGTTCCCACAGCCGATCGTCCTCCGACAGCACGGCCGCCCGGACCTGCAAGATCGCCTCCGCGTTCGGCCCCCGGTTCCAGAACTTCTCGCTCCCCTTTACCCGGTAGTTGATCTCCTTCACCAGCGACTCCATCCAACTCGACATGCACGGCAGGCCCGCCTGCCGGTAGCTCGGGTAGTTCATCCGCCCGGCGTTATTGGTTAGGTACGTCACCGTCTTCCGCACGACCTCCCACGGGTCCGTCGGCGGGGGCTTCGACGGCGGGGTCGGTTGCCCTTGCTGCCACTGCTCCAACTCCGCCCGGACCTCGTCCACCCGCCCCTGCCAGCACGCCCGGACCCACCGCGCATACAACGGCCACCCCGCGGCCGCCGAACCCGCCACGGCCAACCCCGCGGCGTACACGTAGCTCAACACATGCACGACGTCCGTGATCCCCACGAAGTCCGCGAAGTGCCGGTCGTGAATCGCCCAGTTGTACTTCTGCCCGTCGGCGACGAACGCCCGGCGGTTCGCCCGGTAGAAGTTCCGGCGGTACGCCTCACTGGCCACCTGCTTGCCGAACAGGTCGCTCTCCGCCATGGTCGCCACGCAGGTCCGCAGGTCCCGCTTCGGCTTCCAGTCCGGCCTCGCCGGGCCGGTCGGCACGGCCGCCGAAGCCGGTGGTGGGTCGTCGGTCCCGGCGGCCACCGTCGGGCCCGACGGCGGACCCGGTCCGACCTCCGCGGCACACGCCGGGAGCGCCAGTTCGTCCTCCCCGGCGGACGACGGGTCCCCGGTCCGCTGGCCGCTGATCTCCCGGACCAGGCGTTGGACCCGCGGGCGGTCCAGGAAGCACCCGGGCAATGCCGGGTGGGGGTCCGCGTCGAACGTCCGGCTGGTGACGGTCACCAGGCAGGCCGCCTTGTCCTCGTTCCAGTGCGGGTCGTGGACCCCGCGGCCGTGACCCTCCGCCCGGGTCCGAATCCGCCCCCCATCCACCTCAACCGCCACGGCCACCGGGGCCTCCCCGGGGCACTGATCCCGGGTCGTGGCCGGAGGCAATTCGGACACCTGGCGGTCGCGGGTGGTGGTCAGTTCCTGACCGATCTCGGCGGCCAGTTCGGCCAGATGAGGGGTGCTGACCGCGATGTCGCCCAAGGTGGCGAGCATGGTCCCGGCCAGGGCGAAGGATTTGCACTGCCCGGCCGCGTACAGGATCTGGTGCAGGACCCGGGGGCTATACCCGTGGCCGTCGAGCTTCAGGCACACCCGCTGGGGGGAAAAAATCCCGCCGGCAGGACGGGCAGTAACACACCGGCTCCCGGTGCTCGACCCGTGCCCCCCGGACGACAATCGACCGCGCGGACGCGCGGGCGGTGGCCGCCCGTCCGCAGGACGGACAGGGGTGGGTCGGGGGCAGTTGTTGGGCCTGCCGGTGGAGGAGGTCTTCGACCATTCCTTGGGTGAGGGCCCGGGCCGCTTCGACCGCCACCTCCTCCATCGCCGTCAGATCGACCTCCGGACCCGGTCCATCGGGCCCGAAGGCCCGCTTGCTGACGATTTTCCCGAACTGCTCGGCCAGGGTGCGGATCGCCGCCAGATCGTCGGATGTGAGTGGGCGTCGTGCCATGAATAGGCCCAACCGCGTGTTGGGGAAAAGGGGAGCGACGTGTTCCGGAGGAGATTGTAACCCCGAGAAGTTTTCGATGCAAAGGGGCTAATGGACCCCCGCCACCGGCTCCGCACCGGCGGCCGTCGACATCGGCGTCGGCATCGACACCTCACGCTACGGCCACTACGGCGCCTTCCTCGACCCCGACCTCCAGGCCGCCGCGCCCGAAGCGGAAATCACCGAGTCCGCCGCCGGGTACGCCGCACTCCGCAACGCTTCGCCGGCCTCGTCGCCAAACACCGCCGCGTCCACTTCCGCATCCGGCTCGACGCCGCCGGCCTATACGCCGACAACCTCCTCGCCTGGCTCGACGACCTGCGCCTCGACCACGCCACCGTCTCCGTCTCCACCGGCGACACCCAACGGAACAAGAACTACCGGGTCGCCATCTACGGCCACTAGTGTCCTGAGTTGCAAGTTCGTTTACAAATATCCTCGACCTTCTGGAGGATCAGATCGGCGGTCGCGGTCCATCGGAACGGCTTGGGATCGGCGTTGTGCTCGGCCAAGTACGCTTCGATCGC
>JAQGHQ010000414.1 GCA_028288765.1 Gemmataceae bacterium
AGAACCCCCCGGCCAGGCCCGCGACTGTCCTGCCCCCGCGGCCCGACACCCCGGTCGCGATGGCCGATCGAACAAGCTCGGGTGGGGCTGCGGTCGCCGCGGCTGCCAAATCGGCCACGGCGACCGCGGTGGTGAAGGTCACTCCTCGCTTCGCCAGCCTGTCGCGGAGCCGGAGGCGAGATCGGGCCAGCCGGGCGGACAGGGTGCCCGGGTTCACCCCGAGTTGAGCCGCCGCCGCGGTCCGCGACTTTCCTTCCAGAACGCACAGCAGGAACGGGAGTCGATACACCTCGGGCAGCCGGCCAATCTCGTCATCGAGGATGACCTGAAGTTCGCGGAGGGCTGCTTCGGTGGCGGGGTCCGGGGGCGGCACCGGGCCCGACCCCGGCGAACGGGCAGCCCGGGCCGCGGCGCGAGCCCGCGCCTTCTGGGCGACCCGGCGGGCGACCCCGAACAGGAACCCGGCGGCCGTGCCAGACTGACGGGGTTTCCTGGGGTTGCGGGCGAGGACGAGGAACGTCGCCTGGAAGGCGTCCTCGGCGTCCTGGGCGTGCCCGAGCATGCGGCGACAGACACGCCACACGAGCCCGGCGTGCCGGCGGACGAGAGCCTCGAACGCGGCCTCGTCGCGGCCGTCGGCGAACCGCCGGAGCAGCTCGGCATCGGGGACGTCGTCCGGATTGGGAGCGTGGACGGCGGCCAGGATGGCACGGGTGGCAGACATGCCGACCTCCTCGGTGGTATTCTCCGACAAGTAGATGCCACCAGGGGGCAAGAAAAGTTCCGCCGAGTCCGAAGCCACAGTTACGGACCGTCGAAATAAAATACACCTGACAAACTTAGACAAGACTAGACAAGATCAAAATCGATTAGATCTGGGCATAACCGGTCGGGATCGGTCGGGTGGGTATCGTCGCTTCAACGCGATACCATCAGAGGGACGAGCGAGACTCGCTATCTATACAAATGTATAGTTAACGAGTTAACGAGAGTTAATCACCGCCGGGTTGAGTCGCCCAAGGGGATGCGCGCCGCTCGGAAACCAGAAAATCTTAACCAATCTTAACTATTTGCCTTGGTCATCTTGCCGGAAGGTATGTATGGATCGGGGGTTCCGGAAGCTGCTTTTGGAGATGCGTAACTGGTCTCAGTCGGGTGGGATCGCCGTCCGGTAGGGGTGACGATCGCGCCACTCGTCCGAGCCCGATTGGTTCCCCCTCCACAGATTTTTCTGAATCGTGTTCTCTCTGCGTTCATCGTGCGGCTGTTTCATCTTGCGGAGGAGTTCACCCGGGCGGTGCCCTTCTTCCCCCGGATCGCGGCAACGAGGTCGGCGAGGGTGCGGATCTCGGCGTCGAACTCGGTGCAGCAGCACCCGACCGTCTCCGGTGCGTGCGAGTCGCTGTTCCCGAGCTGGGCGAAGTGCGGGTACTTCGTCAACAGAGCGGCCGCGCGGGCCCGTAACTCCGGCTCCATGTTGTTCGACATCACCTCGATCCCGTCCAGCTCCGCCCCCGGAGCCCGGATCAGCTGTTCGAAGGGCTGATTCCACCGGTTAGGGTGGGCGGCGACCGCCACCCCGCCCTGCCGGCGAACCTCCCGGCACAGCTCCGGCCACGCGATCCCTTTTGGCAGAGGGTTCGGGTCCGTCACCCCATATACCAGCACGTCCCCGCCGCGGCCGGTGACCTCCATCCCGGCCAGGACGATGAGATCCGGGGCGGCGGCCCGTAACTCGGCTAGCTCGTCCTCCGGCCAGAGGCAGTCGTGCTCGGTGAGCACGACCCCGTCGAGCCCGGCCGCCCGGGCGGAACGGAGCAGGTCGAACGGGTCGGTCACCGAATCGGGGGAGTAGCGGGACGTGTGCAGGTGCAGGTCGAACTTCATCATGCGGTAGCCCGGGAACGGGAACGGCCCCGGGTCCGACCGGGGCGTATAGCAATTCTAGAAGATCCGCCCCCCGCACGACCGTTACCACCCGCATACCGGAACCGGTCCGCCCCGGCCGTCGTAGGTTCCCCACTTGTGTACGGCCGGACAAGGTTTACAATTTCTAATACGCGACCCGGGGCGTCTTCGGCCCCCCCACGTCCGCCCGGACCGGCCGCCACCACGAGGCCACACATGGCAGCGCAGTACCTCACGCTCGAAGAGGCCGCTAACCGGCTCGGTATTCCGACGGACGAACTCAAGCGGCGGCTGAAGACCGAGTGGACGCACGTCGTCCCGATGCGGGACGGCCCCACCCTCCGGTTCCGTTCGAACCAGATCGATGAACTCGCCCGCCAGCTCGGGGCCGCGAGCGACCCCGACCTCCCCCTCGCCGCCCTTGAGGAAGAGCCCGCCGAGCCCATGTCGGACGACTTCAAGATCGCCGCCCCCCCGACCAAAGGCGCGAAGCCGGCTGACGAGCCGCTCCTGTTCGACAGCTCCGACGACGACATCTTCTCTCTCTCCGCCGACGAACCCAAGCCGACCGCACCCAAACCGACCACGCCCAAACCAGCCGCCCCCAAGAAGGACGACGGGTCGAGCGACAGCGACGTCCGGCTGGAAGCCGCCAAACCGTCGTCGGGCAAGGGGAAGGGCAAGGGGGGCGGGGAGGAAACCGTCCCGACCGAGGAGATCGCCCTCGACCTGAGCGGCGGGCCGAGCAGCGCGGTCATCAAGGGCGGGAGTTCGGCGAAGCTCTCCGCCCCGAAATCGCCCCCCAGCCCGAAGTCGTCCACCAAGCTCTCGGCCGGGACCGACTCGGGCAAGGGCCTGTCGAACCCCGGGACCGGGGACAGCAGCGAGTTCGAGCTGAGCCTGGACGCCGACAGCGACGACTTCGAGCTCCAGCTGAACACCGACTCCAGCGACGAGGTGGACCTGGGCAGTTCCCCCGTGGAGGAAGCGGGCAACAAGGCCGGGAAGAGCGGGATCAACCTCCGCGACCCGGCCGACAGCGGGGTCTCGCTGGAGAAGGGGAAGAAGGGCGACTCCGCCCGGACCCTCGCGAAGAAGAGCGACTCCTCGGGGAAGAACATCGCGAAGAAGGCGGACTCGGGGAAGAATGTCGCGAAGAAGGCCGAGACCGACAGCGACTCGGACGTCGACTTCGAGCTGTCGTTGGAGCCGGAGGGCGGGGCCGGGGCGTCGGCCGCGAAGCTCGGCGGCCCGAGGTCCGGCGGCAAGGTCCCGGCGACCTCCGACTCGGACAGCGAGTTCGAACTGACCCTGGACGACTCGGGCGAGGGGTCGAGCCTCGAGGCGGCCGCGCTGGAAGGCGAGGAGAGCAAGGGGGATATCTTCGAGACCGACTTCGAGATCCCGCCGATGACGGACGAGTCGGGGTCCGAGGCGGTCGCACTCGAGTCCGACACCGACCTGGAGGCGGACGGGTCGGGTGAGATGGCGCTCGACGAGGGCGACGTGGTCGCCGAGGAGGAGACGGGGAGTCAGGTCGTGGTCCTGGAGGACGAGCCGGACGCGGCCCCGGCGACCCCGCGGAGCCGCAGGAAGCCGGCCAAGGCGGAGGACGCCGAGGACGTGGACCTGGCGGACATCGGGGCGGAAGAGGAGGCGGGGGAGTCGGCCAGCGCGGCCCTCCGCGGGGTGAAGGCCCGCCACCGGGAGGAGGACGAGGAGGAAGCGGAGACCGTCCCGTCCGCGCGTGCCGCGCCGGCCCCCTGGGGTCCGCTCCCGGCCCTGATCCTGTTCCCCGCGTTCGTGCTGGTCATCATCGGCGGGCTGATGGGCTACGAGCTGTTGCACACGATGATGGGCTATCAGCAGCCCCGCAAGCCTGCCGCCCCGATCGTCCGCGGCATGGCCAAGAGCCTGGATATGGAGCTCAAGGACCAGTAAGTCGTCCTGCCGGCGAATGTGGCCCCGGCCCGCGGGCCGGGGCGTTTTTGTCTTGTGCGGAACCGTCGGGTCGGGCGGATCGGGCCCTCAGCCCGAAGGTTGAAAGCCCTCGGCAACGCCCCGGCTCCGGGGGCAAGGTCCTTTACGCTTCGCTCAGGAGTATGGGTCCCTCACCCCGCGGGCACCGGTTTCGAGAGGTCGGGGACGAAGGAATACCGCGCTCGCGGAGCAAGCAGACCACTCTGAAAGACCTGGGCCAATTGACCCGCACGGAACGCCCGCCGCGGGTTCGGTCGGCAGTCCCAATCCGTGGTATGATTCTCGGTCGTGTGGTCTGGTCCTGTCCGTCCCGGGCGTCTCGATGAAACGCGCGTGGTGGCTGCTTCCGGCGGTCCCAGTCGCCGGGCTCGTGGTGCTCGAAGTGGCCGGGGACTGGTTGTTCGGCGTCCGCGAGGCCCGCCCGACCCCGCCGGGCGACATCCCGCCGGCCGAGGCCCGCGCCCACGTCCGGGAATCGTTCGGAAGCTGGTCCGGGCCGGATCACCACCCGGCCAGGCCCGATCTGACCGGCTTCCTCGGGGCAATCGGAACCGCGGGCCGGGCCGGGCGAGCGTCGGACGCGGCCGGGAGCTTCGACTGCGACCGGCTGTACGCCGAGATCACCCGGTCCGACCTGTTTACCCGGTCCGGCCTCCCCCTCGACCCGTCGGGCGGGCCGCGCCTCCTCCGAACCGGGCTGTGGGACGCCGTACACGAAGGCGGGCCGGGCCTCGACTGGGACCGGGTCGAGATCCGCAAGGTGGCGCAGCTGCCGGGCGGGGATGAGTTGCTGGTGTACGCCAAACATTCGGCCGGTCACCGGTCGGCCCCGTATCGCTGGTGGCTGATCCGGTCGCCGGCCGGGTGGAAGGTGTATGACGTGGAGGACGTGCGGATCGGGCTCCGCCTGAGTCGACAGGCGGCGGGGCTGTTCGCCCGGGGTGGCGCGAACCCGCCCGAGCTGCTCGCCGGGCTCAAGGCCCTGCGCGCGGCGTCGGATCTGTTGGACGGGGGGAAGGCGGACGCGGCGGACGCGGCCCTGGTTCCGGCGCGGGTGGCGATGCTGCCGCGGGACCAGTTCGTCCTGAGGTGCGTGCTGGAAGGGGCGGTCGCGGCGATGCGAGGGCGGCCGACGGAAGCGCTGGAGTGGGCGGCCCGGGCCGATGCCATCACGCCGGCACTGCCGGCGGTCGACTACCTTCGGGCGTCCGCGTACGCGGCGGCCGGGAACTGGGCGGACGCGGCGGAGCACGCCCGAAGGTATGTAGATCAGCTCGGCCCGGACGCGGCCGCGTGCCGCATCCTGGGGAGGGCCCTCCGTGAGACGGGCCGGCCGGCAGAGGCCGCCGCCGCGTTCGAACAGGGCCTCCGCGACGACCCGACCCGGGAAGACCTGAGGGCCGCGCTTGCCGAACTCCGGAGGATGCGGTGAAACCGGCTGTCGGCGGGCTCACACCACCCAGTCCGGGGCGGGCTTCTGGACCCGGAGCAGGAACGTCGGGTTCACCGCCTCGAACCGCAGTGCTTCCAGCTGTTCCACCCCGCGGGACAGGTTCATCAACAGCACTTCCACCCCGCCGGCCAGCCGCTTGAGGACGGCGTAGGTCGCCGTCAACATCTCCACCGTACCCACGTTCGTGACCAGCCGCCCGCCCGGCCGCAGGGCCGCGAAGCACGCCTCCAGCAGCCGGGCCACCTCGCCCCCGTTCCCGCCCACGAACACCGCGTCCGGGGGCGGCAACCCGGCAAACACCTCCGGGGCCGTCCCGGAGACCGGTTTCACGTTCATCACCCCGAACGTCTCCGCGTTCGCCACGATCAGGTGGTAATCCGCCGGGTCCTGCTCGATGGCGTACGCCGGCCCCGGGGCGACCAGCCCGGCCGCCTCGATCGCCACGCTCCCGCTCCCGGCCCCGACATCCCAGAACACGCCCCCGGGGTGTAGGTCGAGCTGGCTCAGGGCCACCGACCGGACCTCGGCCTGGGTGATGAGCCCGGTCTTCGGCCGGGTCTGGGCGAACACCTCGTCCGGGTTCCCGAACCGCCGCAGCCGGGCCGCCCGGGGCCGGTCCGGGCGGTTCGGCTTCCGCTTCAGGATCAGGATGTTCAGCGGGTCGAACCGCATGTCCCGGATGTCCGACAGATCGCCCCGGGTGATCCGCTCGTCCTTCCCGCCGAGGTTTTCGCACACGTGTGCGGTGAAGTAGTCGATCCCCCGGCCAAGCAGCTCCGCCGCCACCCGCCCCGGGTGGTATCGTTCGCTTGTGAAGAGCCCGACGGTCTCGGCGATCCGGATCTTGTCGATCGCGTCGTCCAGCGACCGGGTCGACAGGTCGGTCAGGTACGCATCCTCCCACGACTCCTTGATCCGGGCGAACGCCAGCTGCATCGAGGAGACGTGCGGCATCACCTCGAAGTTCTCGGCCCCGACCTTCTCGCACAGGTAGCGCGCGGTGCCGTAGAAGAGAGGGTCCCCGGTGGCGACGATCGCCAGCCGCTTCCGCCCCAGGTTCGCCCGCAGCTTCGAGACCGCTTCGGGCAGGTCGGCCCCGATCCCGACCCGTTCGGCGGTCAACTCGGGCAGCAGCCGCAAAACCGCGTCCGACCCGAATACCATCTCGGCGGCGGTAAGCAGCTCGCGGGACCGGGCGGTCAGCCCGGCGAGGCCGTCCGGGCCGATGCCGATGACCGGGATCTTACCGGGCGGGTGAGAGGTCATTGCTTTTCTCCGTCCTTTGTCCAGTGCCCTTCATCATTAGGCCCGCCCAGGGCTTCCGCCCAGGGCTTCGAACGAATGCCCCCCGGGAGCGGCGCGTTCGGAAGCCGTGGAGCAACGGCCGCTCGTAGTCCTGCGTGGGTTTGTGGACACAGAGCGAATGGGAAATTCGGGTGCTGACTTGCTTGCGTTGAGCGGGGGTGGCCAGGTGGGTCAACCACTCGGACAAGGACCATTATTCCTTGGACCCGTCGGTGGTCCGACCGCCGGAGTGAGATACCGCCGGAGTGCGGCAGTTATTGAGCGAGCAGGGTCAAGGCTCGGGGGTGACCAGATCGCGGCCCCAGTTCCTCAATAAGCTGGTCGAGTTCTCGGTCCGAACGGCGTTGATCCTGGAGTTGGCGAAGTTCTCGCCGTGCCACAACAAGTGAAATCAGGTCGATCAGTGCCGAGGGTGCAGGAGAATCACCGGGACGAGACCCTTCCGGACACCATCCCAACAACCCTGGCCTGGCTCGGGGAAATGACCTGGTGACGGGGGCCACCCGATCGTTCATTTCCTGGACCACATCTAGGAGAACGGGGACCGGCTGACGAAGCCCACCTTCCGACCGATTGCGAATCGCCCGGAAACGCTCCCGAAAAGGAGCCACGTGGTTCACCCCGCCGGTCACGATCCCCGTTCGCCGAAAACCCACCCCACTTACCGGCTCACGACCTTGTAGTCGTAAGTGTCCCGGTCGCCGAGGCTGACCTGCTTGTGGTACACCGCCCGGCCGTCGGCCCCGCCGAGGTAGACGTACCAGTTCCCGGCCGGCAGACGGATGTCGAACTCACCGTACTGGTTCGCCGAGACGTACTCCCGTTGGTCCTTGTTGGCCGCGTTCACGAACACCAGCTTCGCCCCGCCCCGCGGGCTCATCTGGTCCGGCATCACCACTTCCCCGCGGACCGTGACCACGGTGGACCGGGAGGTGGTCTTGTCCGGCCGAATCTTCGGGGTTCCATTCGGGTTGGCTCGCGGGAAGGACGTTCCCGGGGTGGCCGGGAGTGTCTGGGCCGGGATCATGTCCGACGCCGACCCCGGGGGCATCACACCCGGCGGCTGTTCGCGGATTTGTTCGACCGACGGGGTGGCCGGCGGGATGATCGGCGAAGCCACGGGCCCGCCCACCGGCGGACAAACCGGCTCCGGCGGGTAGTAGTAGGTGACCACCGGCTGGCGGACAGTGACCGGCCGGAGGCTGGTCACCGGGACCATCGCGCACCGCTCGACGTAACTGGTCACCGAGTTGCACTTCGCCCGCATCCGGTACGAGGTGGTCGGGGTGCAAACCCGCTGCGGGCACCCGGTGCAGGGGTCGTAGTAGGTGGTGTACCGGTACTCGGTCACCGGCTCGTAGTAGTAGCTCGTGTAGTTCCGGGTGACCGGCTCGTAGAAGCTCTTACGGACGTATTCGGTCACCGGTTGGTAGTAGCACCGCTGGACGTAGCTGACCCGCACCTCCGGCTGGGGGCAGGGTTGGGGGCACGCCGCCGGGGGCGGGGCGTAGTAGCTGGTCTGGGGCCTGTTGCAGTCGTTGCAGCACACCTGGAACACATTGTTCCAGGCTGCCGAGGCACTGCCGGCCGAGCCCAGTACCCCGCACGCGGCAAGCACCAGTGCGGCGGACAGTCGCGGAAGGAATCTCATGGTGGTCGGTCTCCCGGGGTGGGGTTTCCATTCCCGGCCGTCCGGCCGGGTCCGTTCGGTTCGCGTCTCCCTGGCGTGGCAACACCCGGTCCGAACGTCATCAGCCTTAACCCTAATCCGCTCTGCCGGGGTCACAATCAGATTCTGGGGATGTCGTAACCCAAACCTGCTGCCGGCACCGTTACAGCCCGCAAGGTTTGCACATCTAGCACGGACTCGCCAGATTTCGCGTAAATGGGAAAAAGGGGTAGACCGGGAAGTTGAAATGTAAAAAGGAAAGCCCGGCGAGATGGGATACGCCCCGGGGCAACCCCGGGGCGTCGGATAACCTTACGCGGCGGCCTTGAGTGCGGCGATCGCGGTCTCGTAGTTCGGCTCGGAGGTCACTTCCGCAACATATTCGGCGTGGGTCACCTTCCCGGACTTGTCAACCACGAACACCGCCCGGGTGAGCAGAGGGAGCGGGAGCCCTTCGAGCAGAACGCCCCAGTTCTTTCCGAACGAGTGGTCGTGGACGTCCGACAGGGTCTGCATGGAGGCGACGTTCTCGGCCCCGCAGAACCGCTTCTGGGCGAACGGCAGGTCGAGGCTGATGGTGTAACTCGCGACCTTGTCGCCGAGCCCCTTGATCGCGTCCTCGAACCGCTTCGTCTGGGTGCTGCACACCGGGGTGTCGAGTGACGGCACGACGCTGAACAGCCGGGCCTTGGCCGGGGTGTCGGCCAGAGTCACCGCGTCGAGCCCCTTGAGGCACTTGAAATCCGGGGCCTTGTCCCCGACCTTCACCTCCGACCCGGCCAGATCGACCGGGCTGCCCTTGAACTTGACCGCACCTTTACGACTCGCCATGCGAAGCCCTCTCACGCGGAACGGGGAGCGTCACGGACCGCGGGATAGGCTAGCAGGAGTAGTGGGTAGTGAGTAGTGAGCGGTGGGCTATGGGCAGTGGGCGGTGATGGCCGGGATTGGATTGGAGCCCCGGAGGGGCGCCGGCCGGTAGCCCAGGGTGACAACCCTGGGCGGGCGGAGGCGGTTCTCAACTTGGCTCGACCCTTTCGGCCCACAGGGGATGACGCCCCCCGGCCATCCGCCTCCGCCCGCCCAGGGTTGTCACCCTGGGCTACCGGCCGGCGCCCCTCCGGGGCTCCAATCCAATCCCGGACAGCATTGCCCACCGTCCACTAATTCGCACTAAACCCCGGTGGGAACTTTCTTTCGGCCCGGGCGGCCGAGACCTTGAGAGCCTGTGTCATGATCTCGGCCCGGATGTCGACATGCGGTTCGTTGAGCAAGGCCTGCTTCATCTCCAGGGGGAGCGGGAGGGCATAGGCGAGCACGTCACACACGTGGCCGAGCGACTCATCCCCCTCGAACAACTCGCGCAGCTGCTGACGGGCCGGGGCGTCGTTGGCGAACCGGGGGAGGACCGCGTCGGACAATCCTCGGCGGAGCTCGTTGAGCCGATGCAGGTCGGCCGGGACCACGTCCGGGACGATCTCGCCGTGGGCTACCCGGTAGAGGCGGTCGGTCGGCACCTCCTCGTTAACCCGCAGCCGGGACAACCCGCGCAGCCGCAAATTGTACCGCCCGTCGGACAGTTTCTCGTGCCACGACACCCGGCCCAGGCACGCAACCGACATGATCGACGGTTTCTCCTCGTACTCCTCCTCCCCTCCCGGTTCGAGCAGGACCAGCGCGATCATCCCGTCACCGGCCAGGGCGTCGGTCATGAGCTGGCGGTAGCGGGGCTCGAAGATGTGCAGCCCCTGCACGACCTGCGGGAAGAAGACGAGGTTTGGGAGCGGGAACAGGCGGGCCACTCCGTTGAACCCGGCCAGGGCCGCCTGGTCTTCACTCATGACGAGCCTCGTCGGGATTTGGCCAGCTGGCCGGGGGCGGGTCGAGGTCGATTCGCGGGGGCCGGGGCGGTAACCCGTCCCCCAGCCCCTCCCCCGGGCAGGGGGAGGGAGCGGAATGCAGCGCACGATCGTTTCCCCCTTCCTTTTCTGGGATGGGGGTGGGGGAGTCAGGTTCCTGACCGCCGGCCAGGGCCGGAGCGAGGGCCGACTCGACCCCCCGCCAGAACCGGTCCACGTCGAGTCCCTGGTGAACCGGGCGGTAGGGTTCCATGTACCGGCGGCCTGAGTGGAACAGCCGGGCCGCCCCCGCCCGGTTCCTGTTGCCCCAATGGTAGAGGGCGACCGCCGCCTGGATCAAGGACTGGTAGAACCGCCGGTCGGCGGCCGGACAATCGAGCCACAGAGCTTCCCACACCTCGTGGGCGTCGAAATACTCGCTCCGATTGAACCGGACCACCCCGGCCAGGTATCGCCAATCATACTCGCCGGGTTCGGAGGTGGGCGGGTGTCGGCTGTCGGGAAGACCGGCCATAAGGGTTACAGGTGCGTCCGGAATCGGGTATACCGAAAGTGTCGGGCCCGGGGGCGGACGCGCCCGACGAGATGCCGGCCGCCGGCCGCCGTCTTCTCACGATACCCGACACCCCCGACCCCCGACAGACCCGGTCCTTCGATGCTCTTTTCCTCCTCGAAATGTCCGCTGCCCGCACTGGTGGCCTGGTGTCGGGTCCTCAAACACAGTCTCGGGGCCGGGCTCGACCCGATCAAGATTTTCCGCCAGCAGGGGAAGTCCGGGCCGCGGGCGCTCCGCGGGATGGCCAAGGCGATCACGGCCAGTCTCGAACAGGGCGATTCCCTCGAAGACGCCCTCGAACCCTTCCGGGACCGGTTCCCCCCGCTGTTCGTCGAGCTGGTCGCGGTCGGCGAGCAGACCGGCCGGTTGGAGGACACGTTCCACGAGCTGGAGGCGTACTACGAAACGACGCTCCGGGTGCAGCGGGATTTCCGCAGCCAGATGGCGTACCCGGCGATCCAGTTCGTGGCGGCGGTACTCATCATCTCCGCGATGATCTTCATCCTCGGGATGCTCGGGAGCAAGATGGACCCGCTCGGGCTGGGGCTGACCGGGACCGGCGGGGCGCTCACATTCATGACGGTGGCGTTCGGGTTCGCCGGCGGGATCCTCTTCCTGCTCAAGTTATCCGCGGACAACATCCGGTGGCGGGCGAAAATGGAGGGCTTTTGCCTGTTCGTCCCCGCGTGGGGACCGGCGCTGTTGAACTTCGCCTTGCACCGGTTTTGCATCGCCATGCGGATGACGACCGAGGCCGGGCTGCGGGCGGAGAAGGTGTTACATTACGCCTTCCGCGCGACGGCGAACTCGGCCTTCATGCGCGGGGCGGACGCGGCGATCGCGGTGGCCAAGAAGGGTGGGGAAATCAATGACGCCCTGGCCGCGAGCCGGGCCCCGTTCCCGGAAGAGTTCCGCGACATGGTCCTGGTGGCGGAGGAGTCCGGGGAGATGTCGGAGGTGATGGAACGGCTGGCGAACAACTACCGGGAGGAGGGGGCCCGGAAGCTGAAGGCGGCGGCCCAGTTCACCAGCTACGCGATCTATGCGGGGGTGGCGATCCTGATCATCATGGCCATCTTCAGCATCGCGAACACCTATCTCGGAGCGTTGAACAACGCGGCGAAGGGGATGTAACGGAACGACCCGATTTCGCGACTGACCGGCGGTCAGTCGCCCCGCTTCGCGGAAGCTCCCGGGTCGCCGGCCGCCCCCGGCCGCCCTTTCGGCACGACGACCGCCACGTCGCACAGCCCCCACGGGGTCGAGCCGAACAGCTTGTCGAGGGCTGACCCCCCGTACTTCCGCTTCAGGCTCACCGCCTCGACGATCTCCAGGCTCGGCGGCAGGGTGTTCCGAAACCCCGCGAGCGAGTCGCTGTGGGTGAACAGGATGACCGTTCGCGGGCGGTGGTGGCAGGCGACCATGAGCTGATTGGTCTCCTTTGTCGGCACCGGCGCGAAGTCGCTGCGGCCCGTGTAGAACGCGAGCGAATCGCAGTTCCGGGGGAAACAGACCACGGTGGTATCCGGATCGGTCACGAACCGCCCGACGAGGTCCGGCCGGCCGAACGGCGATCGCTCCTTCGCATACCACGGCACCCCGACGTGGTGGACGAAGAGGACGAGACAAGCCATCGCCCCGACCGCGAGGCGGGTGGACGCGGCGGTGTTCCAGCGGGAGCGGGCGACGAACTCGCCGAGGGCGAGGCAGAGGAACGGGTACGCCGGCAGGATGTACGTCGGCAGCTTGCTCCCGGAACAGCTGAAGAAGAACACACACCACCCGCCGGCCAGCAGCCAGAACCCGCCGGCCGATGATCGCCTCTCCGCGTCGTCCGGTCCGCCGGCCAGGAGTTTCCATCCGTACGCCGCGAGCAGCAGTGTGCCCGGGAGCAATCCGGCCAGGAGAATGGGGACGTAGTACCAGACCGGTTGCAGGTGGTCGAACGGCTGGAGGAATCGCAGGACGTTGTGTTCCCAGAAGAAGTGCTTCAGGAACTCCGGCTCGCGGAGGTACATGGCGGCGTACCAGGGGACGTTCACCCCCGCCACGACGGCGAAGAACAGGGCGTAGTGGAACCAGCGGACCCCGTTTCGGCGAGCGGGGGGCGTGAGCCCCCCGAGTCCGGGTGAACCGGTCGTAGACGGATGCGTCGACTCGGGGGCCTCACGCCCCCCGCTCGCCAGGAAGCCGAACGCCCACAACGGGACGAACAGCAGCACTTCCGAGATCGGCCCTTTCGTCAGGAATCCGAGCCCGGACGCGGCCGCCGCCCCCACCCACCAGCTGGGTTTGAACCGCCCCGTGCGGACGGCCTCGAACCCGCAAACGACCGAGAGCGTGACGCACAGGACCAGCAGGCCGTCGAGGACCAGCAGACGGGCGACGCAGGCGAACCCCGGGGCGACGCTCAGCAGCACCGCCGCCCAGAAGGCCGCCCGCTCCCCGATGCTCCGCCGGCCGAGCAGGTACACGGCCAGAATGGTCAGGTGAACGCAAACCGCCGGGACCAGCCGGGCCGATTCCGGGCTGACCCCGAAGACCCGGTAGCTGAGCGCGATCAGCCAGTACATGAGCGGCGGCTTGTCCAGGTAGGGCTCGCCCTGGAGCGTGGGCACCACCCACTCGCCGCGTTCCAGCATCTCCTTCGGGATTTGCGCGTACCGGCCCTCGTCCGGTTCGAGCAGGTGAAACCCGAGGGTCGGGTAAAGGATCGCGGCCGGCAGAAGCAGGATCACGAGGAGCGATATTGGCCGGACCCGTCGATCGGGATCGGGCGAACCCGGGAACAGGGTGTGGGTGAACAGGTACGGAAACCAGCCGAGGAAGGTGCGGGGCAGGGGGGTCGAGGTCATATCAGAAAGCCCGGCGGCCCGGGGGCATGGGCCCCCCGGAGGGACGGTCAACCAGCGGGGTTATGCCAGAGTGAGGGGTTTCGGTCAACGCGGGGTTTGGTGGCAAGGTGGTGACCACCCGTGTTCACCCGGTAGCCACCGGGGCCCCTCGGCTAAATCGGCGCCTTGGCCGCGTGCGCCGTCCGGCTGCCACGGCCGCCGTCCCAGGAAATGCACTCCGAAATCGCGTTCCCAACCGTCGGACAACTTCCCTTCTCGACAGGCAACCCGGGTGGGTACCCTGTGTACGGGCAATCACCTCCGGAGGGACAGCGGATGACCGTACACACATCGCCAGCTGCGGACGAGTTCCTGGCCCAAACCCTGGCCGTAGGGGGGACGATCCTCCAGGCGGCCAAGGCCGCCCGGGTCAGCGAGAGGACCATATACCGCCGACTCCGCGAGCCCGCCTTCCGGGACCGGGTGTTCGAGATCCGGGCGGCAGTTCTGGATACCACCTGCGGCCGGATCGTCGGTACGACGGCCGACGCCTGCGACACCCTCCACCGCCTGCTCGAGAGCCCGTCCGAGGCCATCCAGCTCCGGGCCGCGAAGACGTTGATCGAACTGGCCTTCAAACTCCACAACCGGGATCTCCAGGCCGAACCGTCCGACCCGAACGAGAGCCTCTCACCCGCGGCCCCGGCCATCCAGGACACCGGCCCGCAAGAGCCCAACCCCATTCGGTCGGAGCCGATCGACTTACCTCGACCTGTCACACCGCCCCCCGAGACCGCCGCCAAACAGGAGGAGCGTCCCGCCGCGTTCGACACAGCTCGCGAACCCGTTGTTTCTCCCGCAAGTGGTGATGGATCGGCAGGTTCCGTTGAACCCTGGCCGGCCGACCTCACCCCGTCGCTCCTGGCCACGAGTGAGGGTGGCAGGACGAGCAAGTCAGCTCGGAACCTGTCAAACCCTGTCAAAACCTATCACCGACCGGCTGGCCGGTCACCGGTGAACGAGATGGATCGTCTGTCGACGGGGCTGACAGTCGCACTGGCGGGTGTGGGCGGCGAGTAGCGGGCGCAACAAGGTGATCGACCACGGCCGCGCCGAGATGTTCGTCCGCGGGTGCTATCGGGTCATCGACCCGGTGCGTCGGCCGGGCTTTCCGGTGACGGCACTCCATTTGCCCGCGTACGATACCAGTGCCCCCGAACCCGCCGAGTGTCGAGGATCATGCCATGAAGCCCCTGTTGAGGGTGGTCGCGCCGGCCGCCCTTGCGGTCGTGTTTGCCACCCTCCCGTCGACCTCTCCCGCCCGGCCGGCGGCAGCCGACACCCCCGCCGACCAGTGGAACGCAGTGGTGACCAGGGCGGTCGTCTATTTCAAGACCGCGCAGGACGCGAACGGGGGGTGGAGCACCGAGCGAAACCCGGGGGTGACAGGGGTGGTCGTGACCGGGCTCCTGGAGTGCGGCATCTCACCGGACGACGAGCCGGCGGCGAAGGGGCTCAAGTACATCGAAGGGCTCGTCAACGCCAAGGCCGGACACATCGCCGGGTCGGACCCGAAGATGGGGCTCCAGAACTACGTCACCAGTGTGAACGTGATGGCCCTCGCGGCGGCCAAACGGGACGCGAAGTACAAACCGGTGATCGGGAACGCGGCCGAATTCTTGAAGAAGCTCCAGTGGGACGACGGGGAGGGGAAGAAACCCGACGATGACTTCTTCGGCGGGGCCGGGTACGACAGCAAGTCCCGCCCGGACCTGTCGAACACCCAGTTCTTCCTCGACGCCCTGAAGGCCGCGAGTGTGCCGAAGGACGACCCGGCGTTCCAGAAGGCCCTGGTGTTCGTCAGCCGGTGCCAGAACCTGGAGAGCGAGCACAACAAGGCCCCATGGGCCGGCAAGATCAACGACGGGAGCTTCATCTACTCGGCCGCGGCCGGCGGACAGACGAAGACGAGCGACGACCCGGCCGCCCCGCTCACCGGGTACGGGAGCATGACCTACGCCGGCATCAAGAGCATGATCTACTGCGGGGTCGGGGCGGACGACCCGCGGATGAAGAAGGCAGTCGAATGGGCGAAGAAGAACTACACCCTGGACCTGAACCCGGGGATGCCTCCCCAGTTCGCGCACCGCGGTCTGTACTACTACTACCACACCTTCGGCAAGACGATGGACGTTCTCGGGGAAGACACGTTCGTGGACGCGAAGGGGGTTAAGCACGACTGGCGGGCCGACCTGACCGCCGCCCTGGCAAAGCGGCAGCGGGCGGACGGGAGCTGGGTGAACGAGAACGACCGGTGGATGGAGGGCGACCCGAACCTCGTCACCGGGTATGCCTTGATGGCTTTGTCCCACGCCAAACCCAAGAAGTAGCCATGAGACCACGACGCCCCTGCTCACCCGCTGATGGCGCCGGGGCTGATACTCGGGCTGAGGAGTACCGGAGGCTACATGGACGAGCAGATTAGCGTCCGCCAAGCTTATCTGGCGATGTACTCTTTCCTGGAAGAACTCTACACGAAGTACGAGTTCGACCAGTTTGGGTCCATTCTGGGCGGCATGAGCCTGCTGGCGGATGGATCACCAGCAGATCAGGCCGTCTGGGCAGACTGGTTGAAGGCCGTTGAGCGGGTGAGGGAGCAGCAGGTGGACGCCACCTTAAGGATCAGACATACGAAATAGCAAAGCAGCGACCCGAACCTCGTCACCGGGTACGCCTTGATGGCCCTCTCCCACGCCAAACCGAAGAAGTGAAGGTTCCTGGTCCGAAGCCGCCCCGTTGCAACGGGGCAGCTTTTCTTGTTTGATAGCTTCATGACCCGCACCGCCGTCGCGCTACTCCTGATCTGCGCCGCCGCGCCCGTCGCTTCCGCCCATCCGCTCCCGAACCTGCGGTACGACCGGACCGTCGCCGTCCGCGTTTCCCCGGACGGCGTGTCCGTCCGGTACGCCCTCGAAGTCAGTCAGTGGACGATCGTGATGGACGGGCGGAACCTGTTCACCCCGGACGAAATCGCGAAGCTCGACAAGACCGGACGGGGATTCGTGACCGCGTACGCGAAGAAGATCGCCCCCGAGATCGCCCACGACCTCCGGGCGACGGCGGACGGCAAGCCGCTCGCGTTCCGGGTCGAGAAGATTGATGTCGAGCCCGGCGAGCACCCGCGCTTCCGGTTCGAGTTCAAGGCCGACTGGCCGCCGGGCGGGAAGAAGCGGGCGTTCGTATTCGAGGACGAGTCGTTCGAGGGCAAGCCCGGGGTGCTGGCCCTGACGCTCGCGGAGGCCGGCGACCGAGCCGCCGGGGTGAGTCTCGACGACGTGACCGAACCGGACCCGAAGTGGCGGGACCGGCCGGCGATCGATCTGAAGCCGAACGAGGCAGCCAAACTCCGGAAAGCGGCGGCGGTGGTCTCCCTGCCGCGCGCGATCGGACCGCCCGAATCGCCCGGGATCGAAGACACCTCCCCGAACGGGCCGGTCGTCACCGTAACCGAAGGCGAGCGGCCATCGCTCGCCGCCGACCTGTTCCACCGCGGTTTGCCGGCCCTCTTCGACTCGGCATACGGGGTCGGCGTGTTGCTCCTCGCGGCGTTCCTGTTCGGGTCAGCCCACGCCTTCACTCCGGGGCATGGGAAGACGCTGGTGGCGGCGTATCTCGTCGGCGAGCGGGGCACGGTCGGGCATGCGGTCCTGCTGGCGGTCGCGACGACCGTGGCCCACACCGGGTCGGTGATCCTTGTCGCGGCCGTGCTCTGGTCGGTGTACGGGAACGACGTCCCGGGCGCGACGCAGGGGGTGTTGCAGTTCATCGGCGGGCTCCTGGTCGCCGGGGTCGGGGCGTGGCTGCTCATGCGCCGGCTCACCGGGAGGGCGGACCACTTCCACCTGTTCGCCGGGCACCACCATCATCACGGCGACGGCCACCACCACGCCCACGACCACGCGCACGCCCATGACCATCACCACGGCCCGCCGCCGGAAAGCGCGCGGTCGACCGCGGGGTGGGTGCGGTTGCTCTTGATGGGGCTCGGCGGCGGGCTCGTCCCGTGTTGGGATGCGGTCCTGCTCCTGCTCGCGGCCACCGCCCTGAACCGGGTCGGGTTCGCGATCCCGCTCCTGGTCGCGTTCAGCGCGGGGCTCGGGGCGGTGCTGGTCGCCCTCGGGGTCGGGGTGGTGTACGCCCACCGGGCCGGGGCGGTGCGGTTCAGCGAGAGCCGGTGGTTCAAGCTCCTCCCGATGGTCAGCGCGACGCTCCTCCTGGCGATCGGGCTGTGGCTCTGCCGGGAAGGGTTACAGGCCGCGGTGCGATAAATTGGTGTTTCGCGTTTTGGCTCCGGCAGGCAGCTGGGGAGTTCCTGCCATCACTCCGACCGAACAGCCAATACGAAATACGAAACACCAAACACCAAACACCCAACACCCAACACCCAACACAATGCGCGTTGTCGAACTCGAGGCCCGGCACGTCCGAATTCCGCTCCGGCGGAAGGTGACCCACGCCAGCCACACCCGGACCGACACGGACAACGTCGTCGTCCGGTGTGTGCTCTCCGACGGGACCGTCGGGTTCGGCGAGGGCGTGCCCCGCGACTACGTCACCGGCGAAACCATCGACTTCTCCATCGACCTCCTCAAGCGCAGCGCACTCCCGGACCAGCTGCCCGCCTGCGACGACTTCATCCAGGCCGTCCAGCTCGCCGAGCGGCTCAAACTCGTTCCCGTCCCCGGCGACGACCGGATGATTCAGGGGAACGCGGCCCGGTGTGCCGTCGAACTCGCCCTGCTCGATGCCTTCGGCCGGGCGTTCGGCGAGCCGCTGATGAACGTGACCCGGATCCTGGCCCCGGAGCTGTACGAACCGCAGGAGCGGGTGCAGTACAGTGGCGTGATCGGCAACCCGAAGGGGTGGAAGGCGCGGGTTTACCCGCTCGTCTACCGGCTCGCCGGGTTCAAGCAGGTGAAGCTGAAGGTCGGCATCCCCGGGACGGACGACGTGAAACGGACCCGCCGCACCCGCCGCTGGCTCGGTCGGAAAATCGACCTGCGGGTGGACGCGAACGAGGCGTGGACGCCGGCCGAGGTGGCCGACCGGGTGCGGGCGCTGGAGCCGTTCGGGATCACCAGCGTCGAGCAGCCGGTGCGGCACGAGGACGTGGCGGCACTCACGGAGGTTCGGAAGCAGATCCGGACGCCGGTGATGCTGGACGAGTCGCTGTGCGGCGAGGTGGACGCGGAGCGGGCGGCCCGGGGCGGCTGGTGCGACCTGTTCAACCTCCGGCTGTCGAAGTGCGGCGGGTTCATCCCGAGTCTCCGGCTGGCCCAGCTCGCGAAGCGGCACGGGCTCGGGTACCAGCTCGGGTGCCAGGTCGGGGAGACGGCGATCCTCTCGGCCGCCGGCCGGCATTTCGCCACGAGCGTGAAGGATATTCGCTACCTGGAAGGCTCCTACGACCGGCATCTGGTGTGGGAATCGCTCTCGGCCGAGGACCTGACGTTCCGGCGCGACGGGTGGGCGCCGGTCATCGTCTCTCCCGGCCTCGGGGCGGCCGTCGACACGGCCCGGGTGGACTGGGTGACGAAACGCAAGGAGATGTTGATTGGGTGACGAGGAGAAACCCGGCCCGGCGAGCGGGGGGCATGAGCCCCCCGAGTCGATCAAGCCGTCCCCGCCAACGCAACCCGATCTCGGGGGGCTCACGCCCCCCGCTCGCCTCGACCTGCTTGGTCGCTTTCGCGCCTCGGACGGGTATGAATTCTACTACCGCCACTTCGCCCCGCCGGGCGTGCCCAAGGCCCGGCTCGTGTTCGTCCACGGCATCCGCAGCCACGGCGGGTGGTACACGCGGTCGTGCGACCGGTTCGCCGCCGCCGGGTTCGAGGTCTACTTCCTGGACCGCCGGGGCAGCGGGCTGAACACCGCCCACCGCGGCGACTGTCCGAACTTCCGCCGGCTGATCGACGACGTGGCCGAGTTCGTCCAGCACCTGCGGGCGGACCGCGGGTGGCTGCCGATCGTCCTCGGCGGGATTTCGTGGGGTGGGAAGCTGGCGGTCGGGCTGCCGTACCGGCGGCCCGGGCTGATCGACGGGCTGGTACTGCTCTGCCCCGGGCTGGTGCCGAAGGTGGCCCCCCCCTTCGCCCGGCGGATGCGGATCGCGGTCGCGCGGGTGTTCCGCCCGTGGAAGTTCTTTCCCATCCCGCTCAACGAGCCGGACCTGTTCACCGCCTCCGCGGGCTGGCAGAAGTACATCGCCGAAGAATCCCACGGGCTGCGGCTGGCGACCGCCCGGTTCCTGTTCAGCAGCTTCTCGCTCGACATCTACCTGCGGCGGGCCGCACGCCGGGTGAAGGTGCCGACCCTGCTCCTCCTCGGCGGCCATGACCGGATCATCGGCAACGAGCAAACCCGCCTGTTCGCCGGCCGGTTCGGTACGGCGGTGAGCATGATCGACTACCCCGGCGCGCATCACACCCTGGAGTTCGAGCCGGAAGGGCATCCGTGGGTCGAGGACGTGCGGCGGTGGATCGAAAGACGCGTGGGATGCTGATGAACGGGGTTGAAGAACCTAACCCGGATTTTTCACCGCCGAGACCGCGGAGGACGCAGAGGAAGGTCAAGAGTGCAGATCGAACATAAAGCATTCTTGGTTATCTATATGAAAAGTCAATTTGAATAGGTTTTATAACTCATTTGAAAGTCTTTCTCTGCGTCCTCCGCGGTCTCGGCGGTAAAAAATCCGGGCTATACCCGGCTGAACACCGGTTTCGTCTCCTCGTCGGGGCTCGGCGGATCTTCCGCGGTCTGCTCCGCTACTCCCGAGACGACCGGCTTCCGGAGTCCGTTGACGAACGCCGCGAGCCGGGCGAGCCCCTCGCGGAGCCGGCCGTCGTCGGCCGCGAAACTGATCCGCACATGCCCGCCACCGCCCGGGCCGAATGCGAAGCCGGGGCCGACCCGCACCTTCTGCTCCTTCAGCAGCCGGTCGGCAAAGGTGCGGCCGTCGAGCCCGAGCCCGGCCACCGGCACCCACATGAAATACCCGCCGGCCGGCCAGTTCGGTTCGAGCCCGAGCCCCCGAAGCCGGTCCGCCACGTATTGCCGCCGGCTCCGGAGTTGATCGAGGATCGGGATGAACTCGGAGTCCGGCTCGGCCACCGCCCGGGCCGCAACCTGCTGACACCCCGCCGGCACGTATGGGGCTGACAGGTTTGCGGTGAGGGCACACGCCCGCACGAGATGGCGCGGCCCGGCCAGCCACCCGACCCGGACCGAGCCGAGCCCCCACTCCTGTGAAACCGAGCCGGCCGTCAGGACCCTCCGGTCGCCCCCGGCCAGCACCGCCAGCGACCGCCTACGGCCGTCGTACCGGAACCGGGCGAACGACTCGTCGGCGTACACGAGCACGTCGTAGCTCGCGGCGATCCACGCGATGTGGTCGAGGTCGTCGGGGCCGAAGCACGCCCCGGTCGGGTTCGCCGGGTCCGACAGGACGAGCAGTTTGGCCCCACGCATCGCCCGCTCGAACCCGGCCGCCAGGTACCGGCACCGGCCGTCCTCGGTCCATGTCGGCACCCACCGCACTTCCGCCCGGCGGGACTGCGCCCCGAGCGCGAACAGCGGCGAGCAGGGGTCGAACAGGACCACGCGGTCGCCGGGGTTTACGAACGCATCGAGGGTGGCGGCGTAAGCGGCCGTCGCCCCGTGGGTGATGAAGATCTCCCGGTCAGGGTCGACGGCCCGGCCGTCGCGGCGGACGTACAGATCGGCGATCGCGTTCCGGAGTTCGGGCGTACCCCACACCGGCGGGTTCCCCCGGCGGTCGGTCCCGCCCCGGCCGGGACTGACGCCCGATTCCGCCCGCGGGGCCGGGAGGTTCAGGTCGATCGCGTCGGGCCCGGCCGGGCCCGGGAAGTACGCCGGGTCCATCATCTCTTCGGCGGGCGCGGCGAGGACGGTGTCGGAGTAATACCGGAGGTACGCGGTCCCGCCGTCGGTCAGCCGTTTCGCGACCGGGAGGAACCGGGCGACCCCGGAGCGGACGAGAAGCTTCGTGAGCCAGAAGGGACGGGCCACGGTGGTGCGCCTCCATGCCGGTCGGTACGAGAGGGGGGTATTGTGCCCGACCGGCGGGGGAGGTGTAAAGGCGGGCTGGGCGGGGTCAGCCGAGCAGGGTGAGGATCTCGTCCGGGCGGGCCGGCTTCAGGACGTAGTGGTCGAACCCGGCGGCCATGCTCGCCTGCCGGTCCGCTTCGGTGCCGGAGCCGGTGAGCGCGACCAGGAGCCCCGGCTGCGGCCCGGGCTCGCGGAGCCGGCGGCAGACCTCGCGGCCGTCGATCACGGGCAGGCCGAGGGCGAGAAACACGGCTTCCGGGCGGAAGGCGGCGGCGGCGGTGAGGGCGGCCGGGCCGGTGTGCGCGGTGAGGGCTTCGTGCCCATGGAGCCGCAAAAGGAGTGCGAGGCTCTCGGCCGCGTCCACGTTGCCGTCGGCGATGAGTATGCGGCGTCCCATTTCCGGCGTCCTGATGGTTATGGGGAATCACACCCGCCGTCCGAGTTTCCTCATCCTACGCGCCTGGAGAGACACCCGTCTGTCACCTGAGCGACAAACGGACCAGGAAAAGGCAAAAAAATGCCCGGACGAGGGAAAGCCATTGTTGCAGGGCCTGCTCCGGCCGGTAAGAGTTGGTTCATACCGAATTTCCCGCGCCCAACCCCCAACCTCCGCGTCCGTCGGCGGAGCGTGAGGCCACTCATGCCGCGCGCGAAGCTCACCCGTCCGACCGGAAACCACCTGCTCGACCGCCTCCCCGATTCCGAACTCGGCAAACTCCTGGTCGACGCCCAGCTGGTCTCGTTCGCCGCCCGCGAGGAGGTGGACGGCATCGGTCGCGACGGGCACCCGGTGTACTTCCCGACGAGCGGGGTGTTCTCGCTCCTCCTCCCGATGAAGGACGGAAACTCCGTCGAGGTGGCGGTCGTGGACAGCGAGGGGATGCTCGGGATCCCCATCGTGCTCGGGATGCATGCCGACCCCCTCCGGGCCGTCGCCCAGACCGATGGGGACTGCGCCCGGATCCCGGCCGACCGCTTCCTGTCCGTCCTCCGCGGGGGCGGGGTACTCGACTCCCTGTTCCGCCGGTTCCTGGCCGTATCCTGGCAGACGGCCAACCAGACGATCGCGTGCAACCTCCGGCACACGGTCAAGGAGCGGACCTGCCGGTGGATGCTGGCGGTCCACGACCGGTCCAAGACGGACGAGTTCGTGGTCACCCAGGAGATTTTGTCGGGGATGGTCGGGTCGAGCCGTCAAAAGGTCTCGATGGTGGCGGGAGAACTGCAGGCGGCCGGGTACATCAGCTACCAGCGGGGGCGGGTCCGGGTGATCAACCGGCCCGGGCTGGAAAGTGTGAGCTGCGAGTGCTATCAGACCCTCCGCCAGGCGTACGAATTTCTCACGTCCTGACCCGGCGGACTCCTCGGAACGCCGGTTCTTTCCGCCGACGGGCGGTCGCAGGCGACCGGATCAACGGGAAAAGCCGGCCGACAAGACTGGCATGCCCTCCACCCATCGACCGGGACTGTCCGGTGGCTCGACCGCTTCCCCCTCGGCCCGGCTGGGTCCGAGCGAAAGTGGGAAGTGTACGTCTTTAAACGACCGGGTTATTCAGCGTCCCGATCCCGCCGATGTTGATGCTCACGTCGTCGCCCGGGGCGAGTGTGAACTCGTCCGGCGGGACGATCCCGGTGCCGGTCAGCAGGATCGCCCCGGTCGGGAACTCGTTGTCGCGGCCGAGCCAGTCGACAAGGCTTTCCGGGGTGCGGGCCATCTGGGCGAGGGTGGTGCTCCCGTCGAAGGCCACCTTCCCCCCGCGGCGGATGGTCAGATGGATCTCGACCCCGGCGAGTGGAGGCATCTTCGCCGCCGGGGTGATCAGCGGGCCCACCGCGCAGGATTGCTTGTAGATCTTTGCCTGGGGCAGGTAGAGTGGGTTTTCGCCCTCGATGTCCCGGGCGCTCATGTCGTTTCCGACCGTGTACCCGACGATCTTCAGGGCCGGGGAGATGACCAGGGCCAGCTCCGGCTCGGGAACGCTCCACTTGCTATCGGCCCGGACCCGCACGGGTTGTCCGGGGCCGACCACCCGCTCGGGGGTGGCTTTCATGAAAAGTTCCGGGCGGTCGGCGCTGTACACCTTGTCGTAAAACTGCGCCGCCCCGCGGGACTCTTCCTCCCGGGCGATCTTGCTCCGCTTGTACGTGACGCCCGCGGCCCAGATTTCCTGCCGGTCGACCGGGGCGAGAAACGTCTGGCCGGCGACCGGCACGGGCGGGGTGGCCACATCAATCATCTCGCGTGCGGCCTCGATCGGATCCGGCAGGGCGAGTAAATCGGCCAGAGTGCTGATATTCGGACGGCGGTACAGGTCCAGGACGAACACCTGACCGGCCTCGACGAGGACAGCTGCCGTCTCACCGGAGGGCTGCCGGATCTTACCGAACTGCATTGCGAGTCCCCATGTTGTGGAAGAGGCTTTGGGGGACGTTGTATCAGGTGCCGGGGGTGCCGTCGCGAAGGAGTTGACCGGCGTCGGCGGGGCGGCCGGCGGACAGGACGGCGCGAGCGCATTCGACCAGATCGGCGAGCCGGCGGGTGAACGGGACCGCGTCTCCGACTGAGGGGGCGATAGGTACCAGGGAACGGGCGATGGCCGCGGCGAGCCCGGGGATGCCTTCCCCGGTGGCGGCCGACACCCGGAGGGCGTCTGGGGACCGCGACAGGTCCCAGCCGGCAGGCTGGTCGACCTTGTTCACGACGAATAGGGTTCGGGGAGTGCTAGGAGCATTGGCTCCCGGTCCTTCTGGGTCCGCGGCTGTTGCATCGAGCACCCAGACGCACAAGTCCGCCGCTGCCAGGAACCGCTTCGCCCGCTCGACCCCTTCCCCTTCCAGTCCGGCCGCCTCCCTCAGCCCGGCGGTATCGGCCAGCTCGACCGGCCAGCCGTCGAACGCGGCCGGGACGGTCACCACGTCGCGCGTCGTCCCGGCGATATCCGACACGACCGACCGCTGATACCCGGTCAAGGCGTTGACGAGCGAACTCTTCCCGACGTTCGGCGGGCCGGCGATCACGACCTTCCAGGGGTCGACGAGATGACGCCCGACGCCGGCAAAGCCTGTGAGGGTCGCCAGTTCGCGCGCGGCGCCCGACGTCCGGCCGGCGTCGAGATGGGTGAGGATGGCGCGAACGCTCCGGTCGAACGCGCCGTGATACTGGTCGAGCAGGATGGATGCGGTTCGGAGGGTCGGGGCACGTGACAGGAAGTCAATGGCCAGGCGAGCGGGGGGCATGGGCTCCCCGAGTTTCGGTTCGACACACCCGCGAGCCGTGAACTGCTCGACCACCCACCGCACGACCCGTCGGCCGCCGTGACAGTGAACTTCGACCCCCATCTCCGGGTCGATCTGCGTGACCGAGAGCACGACTTCATCCCCGGTCCCTTCGCCGAACGTGCCGAACCAGAACCGGTGCCGGTCTGGGATCTCGGGCAACGACTTCTTGCCGGCGGGCCGGAACAGCTGTCGGGTAGTAGCCCACGCCCGCGGCCCGGCGACGGCGACGGTAGCTATGGCGCCGGCCCCGGGCGGGGTGAGGACCGACACGCGGGTGCCGGTCACGACAGTGTCTCCGCCACGAGCCGGATGCCTTCGAGAGTGAGTGTGCGATCTGTAAGTGTTTTGCCGACGTCTTCGAAGTGATAGTCCGCCAGCCCGCCCAGCGCGCCACCGGTCAAGACGACCCACGGCGGGCGGGGGGAGAGGGAAGCGTACCGGTCGACCAGAAGTTCCGCCCCGCCCATCACGGCGGCCATGACGCCGACAATCATGGCGTCCCGGGTGTTTGCCCCCGGTGGATCTTCGACCGGCACCTCGTGCAGATCGATCCGCGGGAGTTTCGCGGTCTGCTGGTGAAGTGACTCGAACATCAGCCGTGGCCCGGGGAGGATCGCGCCCCCGACGAACACGTGATGGTCATTCACCAGATCAACGGTGATTGCGGTCCCGACGTCGACAACGATGCCCGGCGTACCCTTCGGTAACCGCGGAAGAAGTGCCACGGCGTTGAGAAGCCGATCGATCCCCACTTTGGCCGGCTCCCGAACACCGATCCGGAGCGGAAGCTGCTTGTAGTTGTTGACGGCAACGATCTCATCCCCTCGTGCCGTGATCCAGTCGTGGAACCGGTCGAGACGCTCGGGGTGGACGCTCGCCACGGCCCACCGGAGTGGGCGGGGCACCTCCCATGAGGAGAGTTGATCGTCCCACGCGGTGGGATCGCCGGACGGGAGTGAGGCTACGAGGGCGACCCGATCGGCGAGGCACCGGGCGAATTTGATCCGGCTGTTGCCGATGTCGACTACCACGTCAGGCGTCATGGCCGGGGTCCGTCTCGGGCGGGGTGATGCTCGCGACCGCGCCCGTCTTGAAGTCCTCGGTGCGGACGGCGGATTCGACCGGGAATTCGACCGGCTTCCGCCGCGCCTCCGCCTCGGCCTCCTCCCGCTTGAGCTCGGCTAGCAGCTGCGCCACCTCGCCGACCAGCTTTGATAACCCCTGGCCCGTCACCGCCGAGATGAGCAACACCTCGTGGCCGAGGTCGTCCGCGAGCTCCTTCCGGACGTCTTCGGCCCCGGTCAGCTCCGCCTTGCTGACGCACACGATTTCCGGCTTCTCGCTCAGCTGGAGGGAGTAATCCATCAGTTCCTTGCGGATGGTGTGGTAGTTCCGCACCGGGGCCGACCCGTCCGAGGGGAACGGCTCGACGAGATGGACCAGCACCCGCGTCCGCTCGACGTGGCGCAGGAACTCGTGCCCGAGCCCGATTCCCTGCGCAGCTCCCTCGATCAGCCCGGGCAGGTCGGCCAGCACGAACCCGCTGTCGCCGCCGAGCCCGACAATGCCCAGGTTCGGGGACTTGGTCGTGAACGGGTAGGGGGCGATCTCCGGGGTGGCCCGCGACAGCCGGCTCAGGAGGGTCGACTTGCCCGCGTTCGGGAACCCGACCAGCCCGGCATCTGCGATCACCTTCAATTCCAGGCTGATCCGCCGCTCTTCGCCTTCCCCGCCGGGCTCGAACTGCCGCGGGGTGCGGTTGGTGGCCGACTTGAAGTGGACGTTTCCGCGCCCGCCCCGGCCGCCTTTCCCGACGGTCACCTCGTCCCCGATGTTGACCAGGTCTTTGAGCAGGTTGCCGCGGTCCCGGTCGCGGACGATGGTGCCCGGCGGGACGGGAATGATGAGGTCGGGGGCGGCTTTCCCCGAGCACTTCGACCCGGACCCGGGCTCGCCGCTCTTCGCCCGCCAGTGCTTCATCTGGACGAGCGGGGCGAGGTTGTCGGCGTTCGCCACGGCCCGGACGATGACCGACCCGCCGTTCCCGCCGTCGCCCCCGTCCGGGCCGCCCTTCGGGACGTACTTTTCGCGCCGGAACGACGCCATTCCGCGTCCGCCGTCCCCGCCCTTCACGTACAGTTCCACGCGATCGACGAACATAGTGACTCTCGTTGGGTGGGTCGAGTCTTGGGGGCCCACCGGTGGCGGTGGTGGCGGGCGGTGGGGCTGGAAGACTCGACCCACCCTACATCATACTCACATCCGCTCGACGGTCCGGATGCCGAGCAGGTCGAGGGCCTGCTTGATGACGCGACCGACGAGGTCGACGAGCAGCAGTCGGCTGTCGCGGAGGTCCGGGGTCGGGGCCTTGAGGACCGGGCAGTTCTCGAAGAACACGCTATAGCTCTTCGCGAGGTCCCAGAGGTAGCTGGTGATCTGGTGCGGCAGGTTGTCCGCCGCCGCGGCCTCGACGGCCTCGGGGAAGCGGAGCAGCTGGAACGCCAGCGCCCGCTCGGCGGGCTCCACGAGCGTCACCACCGGAGGTGAGGTGCGGAACCGCGCCGGGTCGATGTTCTCCCGGCGGAAGATCGCACAGCACCGGGCGTAGGCGTACTGCATGTACGTTGCCGTGTTGCCGTCGGTGGCGAGCATCTTGGCCACGTCGAATTTGTAGTCGCTCGCTCGATTCTGGCTGAGATCGGCGTACTTCACCGCACCGATGCCGACGGCCTCAGCGATTTGCTGGATCGTTCTGTCGCTGAGGTCCGGTACGTCGTGGCCGTGTGCCGTGCGCTCCTCGTAGCTGGTTCGATATCCCTGAAGACCACAATTCACCGCCCGGTCGAGTAACACGCCGAGTTCCACCACCTGCCCCTTGCGGGTTTGGAAGGGCTTTCCTTCCTCGTCCAGGATCGACCCGAACGAGATGTGCTGGAATTCGACGGGGTCGTACCCCCACCGCCGGGCCTGGGCGAATAGCGTCTTGAAGTGCAGGGCCTGGCGGGCGTCCACGACGTAGAGGATTGTGTCCGGTTTCCACGTCTCGGCCCGGTACTCGATCGTGGCGAGGTCCGTGGTCGTGTACGTGAACGCCCCGTCCCGCTTGCGGACGATTGCGGGTGGGTCCTCCTTCTTCTGTTCCTCTTCGGTCCTGGGGATCATCCCCTTCGCGTTCGGGATGACCACCGCGCCTTTGCTCTCGAACGCGATCCCCTTCGCCACCATGTCCTCAACCACGCCCGGGAGCATCGGGTTGTAGTAGCTCTCGCCGAGGGCGTGGTCGATCTTCACCCCGAGCCGGTCATAGATCGGCTGGAGCATCGCGAGGCAGGCCGGCATGAACAACTTCCACAGGGCGACGTTTTCCGGATCGCCTCCGTGGAGCTTTGCCGTTTCCTCCTGGCACGCTTTCTTCACCGGGTCGTCGGCGGGCCCCTCTTCGTCGTCCTCGTCGCCTTTCTTGAACAGCCCGCGGACGTGGACATATAGCCGGGACAGCTCGCGCACCGGGTCGGCGGCGAATGCCGCGGCGTCCCGGTGGTGCTTGTACCCGTACAGCAAGATCCCGAACTGGGTGCCCCAGTCGCCGAGATGGTTGTCGGTGATGACGGTGTGCCCGAGGAACCGCAGGATGCGGGTGAGGGCGTCGCCGATGATCGTACTGCGGAGGTGCCCGACGTGCAGCGGTTTCGCCACGTTCGGCCCGCTGTAGTCAATCACGAACATCCGCGGCTTCGCGACCGGTTCGACTCCGAGCCGCTCGTCGGCGGCGACTTGTCGGACGGCCTTGGCCACGAAACCCGGCTTCACCCGTAGGTTGATGAACCCCGGCCCGGCGACGGTCGGTTCTTCGAGGACGTCGTTCGGCGGGAGCTTGGCAATGAACTCCTTTGCGATCTGTTGGGCCTCTTTCGGGCGGTTCAGCGCCTTGGCCAGCGGCATCGCGAAGTTCGCCTGGTAGTCCCCGTGCTCCGCGTTCGCGGCCGGCTTCACCATCGCCAAGTAGTCCGGCACCTTCACCGCGTCCGGGGCCAGTTCGGACAGCACCGGGGCGAACAGCTGACGGATCTGGTGCAAGAGGTTCATGGCCCACCCGGACTGCCGTAAAACAAACTGTCGGCCGCGGCCGATACCCAATCAGAGGGCCGGCCCGGCCGACAGGTTCAATTCTATGGGTGTGGTGGTGAGGTGGCTGGGCGAGCGGGGGGCGTGACCCCGAGTCAGCCGTGCCCCGCGTCGGCGCCCTGCGATCGGTGTGCCGTGCGTTTACTCGGGGGGCCCACGCCCCCCGCTCGCCCACGTCACCTCAGTCTTCCTGCTCCCAGTCCACCTTCACCGCGTCCGCCCACAGCTCTTCGAGCTTGTAGTAGTCGCGGGTATCCGGGTCGAACACGTGGATCACGACGTCGCCGTAATCCTGGACCACCCACTTACTCGCCTCGTACCCCTCGATCCCGATCCGCTCGTCCCCCTCGGCCCGCAAGCCGGCGTCGGTTTCTTCCGCCAGGGTGTGGATCTGCCGCCGGCTGGTGCCGGTCGAGATCACGAAGAAATCGAACAGGGGGGTACAGGGCCGCATGTCCAGGACGAGAATGTCGCGGCCCTTGTTGTCGGCGGCAATCCTAGCCGCCAGGCAGGCCCGGTGCAGGGCACTGCTGAGAGTCGGGGCGGGATGGGTAGGCACCGTGGTCGCCGTGTTCAACGTGGCGGTGTTCAAGTGGCCTCCTTCAGGGCATGGGTATTGCCTCCGGAGGCCGTGCGGTGCCGCGGCGGAACGGGTTGAATCGCGCCGTTGTCGTGGGGCCGCCTCCGGGGTCGTGTTCGCGACCGAGCCATGCCGACTGATCGGGGCGCGGCCAGTCCGCACCCTCTACGGCAATGATCGATCGTGTTCGGTCAGTCGTCAAGAAGCATGTCCAGATTCCCCGGCCCGGCGTCCGGGCCGGTGTGCCGGCCCCCGATACCACCCCCACGACCCGCACCCCCGGAACAACAGGGCACGGGGTCGGTCGCGAATCACGGTCGACAGGGGTTGGCAGACGGACACGGGGTTGTAATCGAAGGTTCGTTCCCAACCCGGCCGGTATTTGTATTCTACACGTCAGGCCCGGTCGGGAGTAAACAATCAGTATAGGCCCGACCGCCGCACCGGACACCCCAACCCTCCCGAACCCAGCCCATGAAACCCCGCGTCCTGATCGGCCCCGCCCCGCTCAAGGAGATCGAACCGGTCTACGGCCCGACCATTACCGGGGCCGGGTTCGAACTGGTGTTCCCGAAGCGGAACGTCCAGATGACCGAGGCCGAACTCATGGAGGCCCTGCCCGGGTGCGCGGCCAGCCTCGCCGGGTCCGAACCCTACACCCGGGCGGTGATCGCCGCCGCCGCCGCCAAGGGGCTGAAGGTGATCGCCCGGGCCGGGGTCGGGTATGACGCGGTGGACCTCGCCGCGGCCACCGACCACGGGGTCGCGGTCACGTTCGCCCCCGGGACGAACCAGGACGCGGTCGCCGAGCACACCTTCACCCTGATCCTGGCGCTCGCGAAAAACCTCATCCCGCAGAACACCCTGATCCGGCAGGGCCAGTGGCCGCGGCGGGCGAACCTGCCCCTCCGGGGGAAGACGCTCGGGGTGGTTGGGCTCGGCCGGATCGGGAAGGCCGTCGCCCTCCGGGGGAAAGCGTTCCTGATGAACGTGGTCGCGCACGAGCCGTTCCCGGACCGGGTGTTTGCCCAGGACCACGGGATCACCCTGCTCCCGTTCGAGGACGTGCTGAAGCAGGCCGACTGGGTGACCCTGCACATGCCGATGCTGCCGGAGTCGCGGCAGTGCATCAACGAACGGACCCTCGGCCTCATGAAGCCCACCGCGTTCCTGATCAATACCGCCCGCGGCGGGGTGGTGAATGAGCCGGACCTGTACAATGCCCTGAAGACCAGGCGGCTCGCCGGGGCCGGGCTGGACGTGTTCGAGGAAGAGCCCCCGGGCGACAACCCGCTGCTCACCCTCGATAACGTCGTGACGACCGCCCACACCGCGGGGGTAGACTTGCAATCCCGCGACGACATGGCCCGGGTCGCGGCCCGGGCGGTCGCGAAGTTGCTCGCCGGCGAGTGGCCCGCCGAGTGGGTCGTGAACCCGACGGTCAAGGACAAGTTCTTCGCGCGGGGGTGAGTTCCGGCCCGCGGCCGGGCGCCGACCCCGATAACTCGGCGTCCCGGCGGTCGGTCCGGCTCGTCCGGGGCCCTGTGACCGGAACCCGTCTATTGACCCGGCATTCGCCGTACCCGATCCTGGCGGCTGGTTAGCCCGGTGCCCGTCCACTCCCGTTGCGGTCCGGGGTTCGTGCATGGCTGAAGACGCGATCGTGGCCGAACGGCTGGTCGTCCGGTACCGCGGGAAGGTCGCCCTTGATGGGCTCGACCTGCGGGTGCCGCGGGGCGCGGTGTACGCGTTCCTCGGCGACAACGGGGCCGGCAAGACGACGACGATGAAGATCCTGATCGGGCTCGCCCCGCCGGACGCCGGCCGGGCGACGATCCTCGGGCTGGACTGCTGGGCCCGGGTCCACGAGCTGAGGCACCGGGTCGGGTATATGCCCGAGCGGCCCCGGTTCTACGACTGGATGACCGTGGCCGAAACCGGCTGGTTCACCGCCTCGTTCCACCGCCCGGGGTTTCTCCCCCGGTACCGCGAGTGGGTCGACCGGCTCGGGCTCGACCCGGACAAGCGGCTCAAGGACCTCTCGAAGGGGGGGTACGCCCGGGTCGGGCTCGCCCTGGCCCTCGCCCCGGACCCGGAAGTCCTGTTGCTCGACGAGCCGACGAGCGGGCTCGACCTGCTCACCCGCCGGGAATTCCTGTCGGGCCTGTCGGACCTCGCCGCGGCCGGCCGGACGGTGCTCATATCCAGCCACTCGATCGCGGAACTCGAAAAAGCCAGTACCCACGCGGGGTTGTTGCGGGACGGGAAGATGATCCTGTCCACGACACTCGACGAGTTGAGGAAGAAGGTCCGCCGGCTCAGCCTCCGGTTTGCGGACCAGCCGCCGGACCCGACCGGCCTCGGGACGGTGCTGGAGCGGAACGGGACCGGGCGGTTCTGGCAGGTGCTGGTCCAGGACCCAGACCCCGGGGCGGTTTCGGCCCTGCGGACGAGTTCGAACGTGTCCGACTTTGAAGACGCCGCCGTGACGCTGGAAGAGGTGTACGCCGCCCTGATGGCCCGGTCCGCGAACGGCACCGGGGCGGCGATCCCGATGGTCCGGAAGGTCGCGGAGTAAGACCCAAAAAGAATGGCCACAAAAAGGCACAAAGAAGCACAAAAAGGGGAAAAGACGAAGCAGCCGCTAGCTGACTGACCGATTGTTCGATTTTCCCTTTCGTGCTTTTTTGTGGCCATTCTACCTTTCGAGTTTTCTTTTTCGCGGCCATTTCTGTCTTCATCGGGGTGCCCGTGTGATCCGCGCGATCATGTGGAAGGAGTTCCGGGAGCAGGGGTTGATCGCCCTCACCCTCATGGTCCTTGGGGCCGGGGTGCTGGTCGCCGCCGCGACCCTCGCCGACCCGCCGGCCGCGGGGGCCGGCCCGGCCGACGTGATCCGATACCTCGGGGCCGGGCGACTGGCCACCCTCCTGCTGGCGGTCACCGCGGGGACGGTCTGCGGGGGGGCCCTGTTCGCCGCCGAGCGGGAGGCCGGGACGATGGGGTTCCTCGAATCCCTCCCGGTGGCCCGCTGGGACCTCTGGCGGGCCAAGCTCTCCGCGGGATCGATGCTGGTCGCGGTCCAGGTCGGGTTCGTCGTCGCGGTGGCCGCCGCGCTCGGGCTGATCGAGACCACCGGGTGGGCCGTCGCCGTCATCGTGTACGCGCTCCTCGCGTTCGTCTGGGGGCTCCTGGGGTCCACCCTCGCCCGGACCACCCTCGGGTCGGTCGGGGTGGCGGTCCCGGCCGCGTCCGTCGCCTCGATCATGTACCTCTTTCCGGTCATGGTCTTCTTCCACCACCCGGGGACGAACATGCCCCGGCCCGAGGGCGCGCTCCTCTTCCTGGGCCTGATGTTCGCCACCCCCCTCGGCTGGTCCGCGCTGCGGTTCACCCGCCCGGACCGTGACCGGGCGGCGGACGACCCGAACCACACGGCCCGGTTGCCGGGTTTCCCGTTCAGTGATTCTGGCGATCATGCTCGGATTGCTCCCTCGTCCGACCACGAGGTCCCGGCGGCGGGCCGGGCCCGCTTTGGGTTGAAGGCCCTGGGCTGGCTGGCCGCCCGGCAGCTCGTCGGGCCCGGGGCGGTCCTGTCCGGGTTTGCAATCCTGTTCGGGCTGATCCTCCTCCTGCCGACGATTCAGCCGGCCCTGGTTTGGCCGGCGCTCGCCCTCGCCGCCGGGGTCCTGGCCGGGGTGACCGTATTCGCCGACGAGCAGGGGCACGGGACCGCCCGGTTCTGGGGGGAGCAGCGCCTACCGGTCGGGCGGGTGTGGGCGGTCAAGCTCCTGGTCCACGCGGTCTTCGCCGTCTGGCTCGTGGCCCTGGTCGCCCTCCCGTCGGTCGTCCGGGCCGCGGGCGACTCCGGCCGGACGGTCCGCGGGGGACTGACCCTGTCGTCCGTTTTCCGCACGCTGTTGTTCGACACCCCGCACCTCGGTGCTCGGAGCTGGTATTACCTGATCGTCCCGCTCGGCTACGGGTTCGCGGCGGGGCACGTCTGCGGGCTGATGTTCCGGAAGCCGGTGGTCGCGGCCGGGGTGGCGGGGCTGGTCGGCGGGACGGCCTCGGCCCTCTGGGCCCCGTCCCTGCTGGCCGGCGGGGTGCGGCCCTGGCAGGTGTGGGTCCCTCCGGCCCTGGCCCTTCTCACGGCCCGCTTCCTGGTGCGGGCGTGGACGGCCGACCGGCTCGCGACCCGGGCCCCGATCACCACCTTCGCCGCCGGGGCCGGGGTCGCGGCCCTGGTCATGGCCGCGGCGATCGGGTACCGGGTGGTCGAGGTCCCGGACCGCCCGGACGCGGAAGACGACGTCCGGTACGTCGCCGGGCTCGCCCCGTTCGACGAGAAGGACGCCGGGCGGGGGTTCCGGACGGCCGCCGAGCGGTTCGCCCGGATCGCCGACGGACTCGCGCCCGACCGGGCCGGGCCGCCCGGCCTCCGGGGCGCCCGCCCGGCCCGGATCGAGGACCAGATCGACGACGTCGCCAGGGCGGGGTGGCCCACCCGCGACCCGTCCGTCGGAGACTGGCTGACCCGGGTGTACACGGCCGACCGCCCGACCGGGGAAGGGGACGAGACCTGGTACGTCCTGGCCGCCCGGTCCGCCCGCCAGTCGACCGGGTTGTACGAGCACCCCCTGCGGACCGGGACGGCGGCCGGGACCGTGACCTTGCTGAACGGCCGGCGGATGGGCGGGGCGGTCGTGGCCCACGGCCTCCAGAGCCACGCCGCCGGTGACCCGGCCGCGCTCCCCGACGACCTGCGGACCGCCCTGGCGCTCGGCCAGTCCCTGCAGAACGGGTCGATCCTGGTAGCGCTCCAGCACGGGAACGAGGTCGTCCGGGCGGCCCTCGCCGGGACGGACCACTGGCTGGCCGCGCTCGACGGCCGGCCGGACCTGCTCCGGGCCGCCCTCGCGGCGGTGCTGGAGGACGAGCCGGCCGGCCCGTTCGACCCGACGCCGCACCTGCTGGCCGAGCGGTACGTCACCCGCGAACTCACGAAGGCCCCGGGGCAGTGGCTGCCGGCGATGCTCACCCCCGGGGGGGAGGACAAGGAGGTGGTCGCCTCCGTCGCGGACCTGATCGCCCTCGCCTGGAGCGTCCCGTGGGAACGGGAGCGGGGCCGGCGGCTGGTCGGGCTCGGCTTCGAGGCCGGGCTCGGGCAGGAGGAACACAACCTGGTCCGCGGCCGGCCCGGGTCCGTGATCTTCAACGTCCGGCTCCAGACCCCGATCGAACTGGCCGAGATCGACCGCCAGCTCCGGACTTACCGGCGGGCGGTCCAGCTCAAGCTCGCCGTCCGGCTCTATCAGGAGGAAAAGGGCTCGGCCCCGCCAGACCTGACCGCCCTCGTGGCCGAGAAGTATATCCCGGTCGTCCCCGCCGACCCTTACGACGGCCTCCCGTTCCGGTACCGGGTGTCGGCCGGAGAGGAGCTCCAGCCCCCGCCCTCGCCGGTCGCGGTGCCGCCGGCGGGAATGACCCTGCCCGGGACGCCCACCCCGCTGCCCCGGAACGACCCTCCGGCCGCGGAACCGACCCGGGTCCTCCGCGGCCAACCGGTGATCTGGAGCGTCGGCCCGAACCGGCGAGACGGGGGCGGCCGGAACCCACCGGCCGGCCCGGGCGGTCTCGGCCGGGGCGAGGACATCGTGTTCCTGGTCCCGCCCCCGCCCGGCCGAAAGTGACGCCGGGGGGAGCTGGTGAAAGAAGATAAGCCGCACGATGAACGCGGAGATAATACACGATTAAAACATCATAGTATAGTTTGTTTTAATCGTGTATTATCTCCGCGTTCATCGTGCGGCTGGTTTTATCACTCCACGAAAATGAACTCCTTGGCGTTGAAAAGGACGTGGGCGAGGTCGGCCCACGCCTTGGGATGGTCGGGCTTGCCGTACTCCATCGACAACTCGGCTACAAACCCGACCGCAATAGCGTCTTCGTCCTTCGTCGGGGCCCGGCCGAACGCCGTTTTGTACATCTCCTGTACCCGCTGTTCCGGCGTCCGGCCCGGGGCCGCGAGCGTCCGGTTCGCCCACAGCCCCGCCTGTTGCAGCACGAACGGGTTGTTCAGCATCGTCAGCGCCTGGGCCGGGACGTTGGACACCGTGCGCCGGCCGATCGTCGTGAACGGGGTCGGGTAGTCGAACGCCACGAACATCGGGTTCAGAAAGTTCCGCCGGACCTGGAGGTAGATGCTCCGCCGGCCGTTCCCGTCGAGCGGCCCGGACGCCGGCTTCCCGCGGCCGACCGAGTGCTCGGTCAAGTACGGAAGGACCCCGGGGCCGCCGGCCGCGCGGTCCAGCCGACCGGAGACGGCCAGCATCGCGTCGCGGATCACCTCGGCCTCCAGCCGGCGGACGGTCTGGCGGTAGAGGAGTTTGTTGAGAGGATCGGCGGTGACCGCCTTCGCCGCCTGGTCGGGAGTGGCCCGTGCGGATTGTTGGTACGCGGTCGAGAGCACGATCAGCCGGTGCATCTGCTTGACCGACCACCCCCGGGCCACGAACTCGGCGGCGAGCCAGTCGAGCAGCTCCGGGTGGGTCGGCGGCTGGCCCTGGTAGCCGAAATCGTCGGGGCTTCGGACGATCCCTTCGCCGAAGTGGTGCTTCCAGATCCGGTTCACCATCACCCGGGCGACGAGCGGGTTCGCCGGGTCGGTCGCCGCCTTCGCCAGGTCGAGCCGGCCGCTCCCGGCACTGGTAAACGAAGTCCGGCCGAACACCTCGGGGAATGCCCGCGGGGCTTCGACCCCCAGGTTCTTGGGGTTTCCGCGGATGAACACCCGTTCGTCCTGTCCGGTGCCGTCCCGCATCGCCGGCGCCCGCTGCGGACCGGGAATCTTCCCCTCCAGCTCCCGGATGCGGGCGGCCAGCCGTTTCACTTCGGCAGTCTCACGGGCGGCGGGCGGAAGGTCGGCCTGCGGCGGGGTCGGCACCCGGGCCCCGGGTTCGGCGGGGGGTGAGGCGTCGGCGAACCACACCTCGCTCACCGCCACATACCCCGGGCCGTCGTCCAACAGCTCGAGGTAAGCGGTCTGCCCCTTCCACATCCGCAGGTCGAACACGACCCATTTCAAGTCGTCGCCGTGGTTCACCGGCTGGGCGAGTCCGCCGTAGATCGGGTTCTGGATCAGGTGCAGGCCGTTGAGGACGACCCTGGCCTTTGCGTCGCGGCCGGCGACCCGGGCGGCGAGGAGCGGCTTGTCGATGGTGAACGTCGGCGACCGCAAGGCCCCGCCGAGCCGGTCCAGTTCCCGCCCGCTGTGCGGGAACCCGTCCCCGGCCTCCGGCCGCAGGCCGAGCCCGGCCGCATCCCACCGTCGCCGCCAGCCGGCGTCGAACCGCTCGAACGCGACCGCCTTCGACCGCCAGTCCTGTCCCGGGGAAGGGAGTACGTCGGCCCCCGGTTTTATCTGGGCCGCAACGGGCGAATGCCCGGCGGCCGTCAAGGCGGACTCCAGATCCGCCCGCGCGGACTTGAGCTCGTCGAGCAGTTTCGCGGCCGGGGCGGGGTCGGCGACGTCGGCCCGCTGGTAGCGGGAACTCGCGAGTACCCCGAACAGGGCATAGTAGTCCCTGGTGGCGATCGGGTCGAACTTGTGGTCGTGGCACCGGGCGCACGCGAGCGTCAGCCCCAGGACCGTCTTCCCGAACACGTCGATCTGGTTGTCGATCCGGTCGGCCTGGTCCTTCCGCACGTCGACCGGCGAGTGGAGGGCTTCGTGAAAGTACCAGAACCCGGTGGCGGCGAGGGACTCGTTCGTTCCGTCCTTCGGGTTCCGCCGGGGGGTCGCGAGGAGGTCGCCGGCGAGGTGTTCGGTGAGGAAACGGTCGTACGGCACGTCGGCGTTGAACGCCCGGATCACGTAGTCGCGATACCGCCAGGCGTCCGGGATCTCGAAGTCGAACTCGTGCCCGCACGTCTCGGCGTACCGGACCAGGTCGAGCCAGTGCCGGCCCCACCTTTCCCCGTAGTGCGGCGACGCCAGCAACTTCTCGACCACCTTTTCGAAGGCGTCCGGCGCCCCGTCGGCCGCGAACGCTTCCACTTCTTCGGGGGTCGGGGGCAGGCCGATGAGGTCGAAGTAGACGCGGCGGATCAGGACCCGCTTCTCGGCCGGCGGGGCGAACGTCAGTCCGGCGGGTTCGAGCTTCGCGAGGAGGAACGCGTCAACCGGGTTGCGGGGCGCGGGGTGGCCGCGGAGGTCCGGGACGGCCGGCCGCTTGACCGGCTGGAAGGACCAGTGGGCCTTGGCCCGGGCGGCGATGTCGAACTTCGCGGCCGGCCCGCCTTGCGTCGCGCTTCCGCCTTCGGGCCACGGGGCCCCGCCTTTCACCCAGGCGGTCAGGACGGCGACGTCCTCGGCGGCCAGCTTCCCCTTCGGCGGCATCTTGATGTCGCCGTCGTACCGCACCATCTGCACCAGCAAGCTCGCGGCCGGGTCGCCGGGCTTCATGGCCGGGCCGGTGTCGCCACCCTTCATTAATGCCGGTCGGGAATCGAGCCGGAGGCTCCCCTTCTGTTTCTCCGCGCCGTGACAGCTGGTGCAGTTCGCGACGAGGATCGGGCGGACCTTGTTCTCGAAGAACTCGTTGTCGACCGTCGGCTCGGCGGACCGGGCGTCGGGAGCTAGTCCGGCAACGGCCGCGACGGCGGCAAGGCAGGAAATGCGCATGAGGCGGGCTCGCGAGGCGGGATGGCGTGACGGAATCATTCTCCCCGGGGGATGGGTGGGCGGCAATCCCAGGGTCTTTCAAAGTGGTCCGCTCGCTCGGCGGGGGGTCGTTTCTTGACTCCCGTGCAGAAGAAACGTCCGCGGGCGGACAATTATGAATAAAGACGTAACCGGTCGGGCTCGGGCCGGAGGGCGGCCGGCTCGGGAGCCGCTGAGCGGCGCCGGCCGGTAGCCCGGGGTGAAACCCTGGGCGGCCGAGGTCGGTTCTCCGGGGCGGCCGACGGTTCTGAAGGAGTCGCGGTTTGAGAGCCGTGGAGCAGGATCAGAGGGGCGTTCGCGCCCGGGATTTCATCCCGGGCTACCGGCCCCCGCCCCTCCGGGGCGAAAACCACCGCCCCAAAAGCAGGTGGCCCAGGGCTCATGCCCTGGGCTATTGTTTGGCGGCCCCTTTGGGGCCTTCCGAACCTGGGTCTGGCGGGCTGCACCTCCGCCTCCCCATCCGGCTCGCCGGCCGACACCAGAACCGCCTCCGTCGTGAACGGATACCAACTTTGCGGCAGGCAAGCCCCCGGTGTATCTTCCACGAGGGGTTGTCCGCCCCTGGGCACTTGGGAGCGGCGAAACGTGAAACGAGTCCTGCCACGAACCGTCAAGAGAACCCACCTTGGGATGGGTCCGAGAAGAATGCAGGGCGTCCGAACATCCGTTTCGACGAAGACCGTTCAAACGAGAACTGGAGACTGGAACCGCCCGGAATGTCCAGACGTCGGCGAGGATCGCATGCCGGCCGGCACCTGTCAGCCAGGGAGGAGAGAAAATTGCTCAGGGGGCTGTCAGATCCTGCCACCGCCTCCCAGGCGAAATCCGCCCCTGGGACTGTCAGACCCTGCCAATACCTGCCACCGACAGGCCGCATGACACCGCGACCACTCTGCGGGCTGCCAGAAGCTGCCAAATCCTGCCACCGGCAGGTCGCAGGAACACCCCCCGAAGCGTCTCGGACGTTCAAACAATACCGTCAGTCTGCCTTGCATTTCGCTCCCCCACTCCGACGGGTAGAATCCGCTTATGGCCGCCGACCATGAACCGCCGACCCTGGCTGACTACGCCGTCACCGCGGTCAGCCCGGCGCTGATCATGCTGATGGTCGGCAGCCTCGTCTTCTTCCTGGTCACCGTCCTGCCGACCGGGGAGTACAAAGAACGGCTGCTCTATACCACGTTCTTCTTTGTGTTCGGGGCCGTCCTGGTCGCCCGGATCGCGATCCAGTACGACTCCGCCCGGGCGACGATGTACGGCCTCGGGCTCGGGGTGGTCACGTTCCTGGCAATGTCCGCTTACGTCGAGTACCCGAGCGGGACCTGGCTGAAGTCGGCCGGATGGCTGGTGAACATCGGGCTCATGGGGCTGATCTGGTGGTCCGCCCACAAACTCACGTGGGACTGCACCCACGTGGACGAGAACCGCGACGCCTCCGGCCGCGGGCTGCTCTCCGCCGCCGGCCTACCCGACGGAGAGGGTGGGAACGAGACCGAGAGTAACACCGATACCGCCGACGAGGACTCTAAACCGGGCGCGGCCAAGGAGCAGGAAAAGGACGGGGCTCAGAAACCGAAGAAGAAAGGCAAGAAGAAGCGAAAGAAGCAGTCGGCGTTCTCGGCATGGACCGCGCGGTGGTGGGCCCACCACGACAAGCAGAAAGACAAACCGCACACCCCGGGCGTCTGGGTGATCTACTTCTCGCTCGCCGCGCTGCCCCTCTTCGCCATCGGCCAGTCACTCATTCCCCCGGACGACGACGACCGCCGCCGGGCCACCTTCCTGCAAATGGCGGTGTACGTCGGCAGCGGGCTCGGGCTGCTCGTCACGACCAGCTTGCTCGGGCTGCGGCGGTACCTCCGGCAGCGGAAAGCGAAGGTGCCCGGGTCGCTCACGGCCGGTTGGCTCGGACTCGGTGGGGTGCTCATCGTCGTCTTCCTGACGCTCGGCGCGTTCCTCCCGCGGCCGCACTCGGAGGTCCCCTGGTTCGGGCTCCAGCGGCCCGGGAAATCCGAACGGGAGGCGTCGCGGTACGCCCAGCTCCGCGATTCGGCCGGGAAGGGCGAGGGGGCCGAGGGGAACGTGTCCGAGAAGGGCGACGGCACGGCGTCCGGGAAGAACGGCGAACGCGGCGGGAGCAAGGGCCAGAAAGGAAGCGGCGGGAAGGGGCAGGGCAAGGGGAACAGCGGCGGGAAGGGGGAGAAATCGGACGGCGGGCGACAGGGCGAGGACGACCAGAGCAAGACCGGGGACGACCAGGATAAGAACGGAGACGACCAGAAGAAGAGCGAGGACGACTCGTCCTCCAAGGACAAGGGGGGGAGCAACGCGGAGACCAGTCGCGAAGGGAAGGATGCAAAAGGACGGGCCGGGGAACGGGATCGGTCGACCGGTCGGTCCGCCCCCGACACGAAGATCGGGGGCGCGGTTGGGAAGATCGCCGGGTTCCTGAAGTGGGTGGTCGTGGCGATCGTGGTCTTCATCGTAATCGCCGCCGTGGTGGTCGCAATCCTCCGTTACCTCGCCCCGTTCACCGACTGGGCCCGGAACCTGCTCGACGCCCTGCGCAGCTGGTGGGCCGGGCTGTTCGGTAAGAAGAGGGTCCGGGCCCGCGAGGAGGCCGAGGTCGTGGCCCCCCTCGGCCCCGTGCGCCCGCCGCCGTTCCACACATTCTCCAACCCGTTCGGGGACGGGACCGCCGATGGTCGTGATCCGGCCGAACTGGTGGAGTACACCTTCGCGGCCCTCGACGCCTGGGCCTGGGACCGGGGCCACGGCCGGGAGCTGACCGAGACCCCGATGGAGTTCGCCGCCCGGCTCGGGGAAGGGTTCCCGGACTTCGCGGCGAACCTCCGCCGGCTCGCCAACCTCTATGCCCGCGTGGCGTACTCCACCAGTTCGCCGCCGGACAATACCCCCCAATTCCTCGAACAGGTCTGGGACCAGCTGGTCCACGGGGCCGACGTAGTGGCGGCCGGCGAATCGGTGTGATGAGATCGCGACGAACAGTGACGGGGGCATCGCTCGATGAGTTCCGGCCCGATCACCGAGACGGTCACCCTGAGCCAGGCGAAGGAACTGATCCGGTGCCTGGCGCACGAACAGAGCCTTCTCCTGCTCTCCCCGCCGGGGGTGGGGAAGTCCGACGTGGTCCGGCAGGCGGCGGCCGAGGCGGAACTCGAATGCAAGTCGCTGCTCGGCACCCAGATCGCCCCGGAAGACGTGTCCGGGGTGCCGCGGATTGTCGGCGAGCGGAGCGTGTTCTGCCCACCGCGGGTGCTGCTCCCCGAGAACCCGAAGACGTTCTGCCTATTCCTCGACGAACTCCCGGCCTGCTCGCCGGACGTCCAGAAGGCGTTCTACTCGCTCCTACTCGAACGCCGGATCGGGGAATATCTGCTCCCGCCCGGCACGTGGGTCGTGGCCGCCGGGAACCGGGCCGAGGACAGGGCCCTCGTCCGCACCATCTCCAGCGCGCTCGTCAACCGCGTGCTCGTCCTGAACGTCCGGATCGACGCGGCCGAGTGGCTGACGTGGGCGCGGGCGAACGGCGTCCGGCCGGACGTGACCGCGTTCGTCGAGAACAACCCGGACGCACTCCTCCGGCCGGTCCCGGACAAGGCCGTCCCGTTCTCGACCCCGCGGGCGTGGGCGTCGCTGTCCCGGGCGCTAGACCTCGTCGGCGGCCGGGGGCAGCTGACCGAGCCCTTCGTGCGGGCGCTGGCGGTCGGGCGGGTGAGCGAGGAGGACGCCCGGCGGTTCGTCGCCGCCTGGGCCGGCTTGCCCTCTGGACTGCCCCGCGATCTGGAGGCGAAGTTGAACTGGTCGCTCGCCGAATTGGAACTCTCGGTCCGCGCGACGAACTGCCTGGAGGCCGAGGGGCTCACTACGGTCCGTGAGTTGGTGATTCGGGACGAAGACGAGCTGTTGGCGATCCGGAACTTCGGCGAGTCGACACTGCGGGAGGTCAAGGCCAAGCTCGCCGCACACGGGTTGGCGCTGGGGATGAAGATCTTATGAAACATTAAATGTAAGATTTACCACAGAGTCACAGAGGACACAGAGAGAAGATCAGGCCGAGATAAGAACTATTCAGTTTCTCGACCTCCGTGGCGTACCTCTGTGGCGAACGCGGCTTTTGCAGCAGATCGAACCCATGACTCCGACCGCACCTCCACAGAGCGTCACCCTCTCCCAGGCAAAGGAGCTGATCCGCTGCCTGGCGGACGCGGAGAGCGTGTTGCTGCTCTCTCCGCCGGGGGTGGGGAAGTCCGAGATGGTACGGCAGGTCGCGGCCGGGGCCGGGCTCGAAGTCCGGTCCCTGCTCGGCACCCAGATCGCCCCGGAAGACGTGTCCGGCGTGCCGAAGGTGGTCGGCAGTCGTGCTGTGTTTTGTCCACCGCGGCTTCTCCTCCCCGGTGACGATAAGCCGTTCTGCCTGTTCCTCGACGAGCTTCCCGCTGCTCCACCGGAGGTGCAGAAAGCCTTCTACTCGCTGCTCCTCGAACGCCGGATCGGCGAGTACCGCCTGCCGCCCGGGACCTGGGTGGTCGCCGCCGGGAACCGGAGCGAGGACCGGGTCCTAGTCCGGACGCTCTCCAGCGCGCTGCTGAACCGGGTGTTCGTCATCCCCCTTCGTGTCGACCGCGACGAGTGGCAGACGTGGGCGGAAGCTAACGGGATTCGTGCGGATGTGCGGGCGTTCGTCCGTTTCGTCCCGCAGTCGCTTCAGCGGCCGGCCCCGCCGGACCCGGTCCCGTTCAGCACCCCGCGCGCGTGGGCGCTGCTCTCCCGCGACCTCGACCTCGCGGAGGCGGCCGGGAAACTCGGGACCGACGAACGGCGGGCACTGGCGTTCGGCCGCCTCGCCCCCCACGACGCCGGCCTGTTCTGTGCGCTGTGCGAAGAGGGCCTCGCGGAGATGCGACCGGCGGGCGAGTACGTCACCGACCCGGCGCTTTTGCCGCGGACGGACACGGCGATGTGGTTCCTGGTGTCTCGCACCCGGCACGCGGTGGCGAACGACGAGCTGGCGCCCCGCGGGGTACGGATCGCCCCGGCGCAGGTGAACGCCTTCCTCGCCGCGGTCGGGGAGGAGTTCCGGTTCGCCCTGCTGCTCGACCACGTCGAGAAGTGGGCCGAACTCGGGGCGAGCGAGGTGATGTTGTCCACGCTCAGGGACGTGACCGGGCTCGAAACAGAAATGCCGAATGCCCCATCAATACCCCGCCAATGACGAACCCGACCCCCGAACGAGTTGCTCTGGCCAACGCCCGCAAGGCGCTCAAGTTGGTAGCCGCCAACCTCCCGCACCTCGCCGGGTTGTGCCAGGCGGTTCGGGTACGGGTGACGAAGAAGTACCCCGTCGCGGCGGTCGGGGCGTCCGGGCTCATGCTCGTCAACCCGAAGGTGTTCACGGAAACGCCCATCCCCGATCTCGTATTCGTCGTCGCCCACGAACTCCTGCATCTCGCCCTCGACACGTTCGGCCGGTCCGGCCACGCCCACCCGTATCTCGTGAACGTGGCCCACGACTACATCATCAACGACGTCCTGTCGGTCGAACTAAACCGCCCTGTCCCGCTCGGCGGATTGGTGTGGGAGGGGGCACGCCGCGAGTCGCTCGAAGCCCTCGTCGTGAAGATCGCGCAGAACTCGGCCGGGAACCCGTCCGGGTGCTGGTCGATCGAGCGGAAGAAGCCGGCCGGGCGGATGAAGCCGGGTAAGTCGGCGATCTCCGAGCAGCTCGAGAAGCTCGGGCTGATCCCGCCCGGGGGCGGCGAAGCTGACGGGGAGGGAGACGAGCCCGACGACTACCCGCGGGGCGACGCCCTGACGCCCGAGCAGGAGGGCGAGTTCGAGCCGGAGATCGGGCCAAAGGAGCGGCTGACGATACGGGAGAAGATTCGGCGGGAGGCGGTCCGGGCGGTGAGCCTCCACGAGCTCCGCGAGCAGATGGCGAAGGAGTCAGGCGGACAAGGCGGTCAGGGGGGTGACGGCGGGGCGACCGAGACGTTCATGGACGCGATCCAGACCGCGTACCAGCCGCCGTGGCAGCTCGCCCTGCAGCACTGGCTCGACGCCGTCGCCCCCGGGCCCCGGAGTTTCGCCCGCCCGAGCCGCCGCGGGGCCGACCGGGCCGATGGGGTGATCCTCCCCGGCCGCAAGCGGGAAGGCTGGGCCCTGCACGTCGTGCTGGACACGAGCGGGTCGATGCTGAACACGCTGCCCCACATCCTCGGGCTCCTGGCGTCGTTCTGCGAAGGGTCGGGGGTGACGCAGGTGCATGTCATGCAGTGTGACGTGGGGGTGACCGCCGACGACTGGCTCGACCCCGCGCAGCTGCAAAGCTACAAGATCACCGGGTTCGGCGGGAGCGACATGCGGCCGGCGATGGGAGAACTCGCCGCCGACCCCGAGGTGTCGGCCGTCCTGGTCCTGACCGACGGGTACATCTCCTATCCGCAGGAGGAACCGCCGTACGCAGTTCTGTGGGGGCTGGTCGACGGGTGGGACGGCTTTACCCCGGGCTACGGCACGGTGGTTCAGGTGCGGACGTGACGGGGAGTCTCATATAGGGTGGGCCTCGAAGACGCGGCCCACCCTACAAGATCTGTGACTCTATGGTTAATGATGCTTCATTCTCATGGAACCAACTTCAGCGTCCGCAACTTGACAACCTGCTCCAGCATGTCGATGAACTCGGCGACCGGTTTGGCCCCCAGGTCTTCGCCGCTGCGGAGGCGGACGGCGGCGGCGTCCGCCGCCATCTCCTTGTCCCCGATCACGAGGATGTACGGCACCTTCTGGAGTTGGGCCTCGCGGATCTTCGCGTTCATCCGCTTGTCGCCCAGGTCCGTCTCGACCCGGAAGTCCTTCGCCAGCAGCCGGGCGGCGACCTGCTTCGCGTAGTCGAAGTGCCGGTCGGCGATCGGGACGATCGCGACCTGGACCGGGGCCAGCCACGGCGGGAACGCCCCGGCGTACAACTCAATGAGGTACGCCATCATCCGTTCCATGGTGGAGATCACCCCGCGATGGATCATCACCGGCTGCTTTTCGGTATCGTCGGCGTCCTTGTAGGCGAGTTTGAACTGGCTGGGCAGGTGGAAGTCGAGCTGGACCGTGGAAAGGGTCTCTTCCCGGCCCATCACGTCCTTCACCTGGATGTCCACCTTCGGCCCGTAGAACGCGGCCTCTCCCTCCGCCTCGCGGAATGGCAGTCCGAGCTCCTGGAGCCCCTCGCGGAGCATCGCCTCGGAGGTCGCCCACAGCTCCGGGTTGTCGACGTACTTCTCCTTGTCGTTCGGATCGTGCTTCGACAGCCGGAACGTGTAGTCGGTGATCCCCAGGTCGGCATACGCCTTCTTTACCAGGTGAACGACCCCGGCGAACTCTTCCTTGATCTGATCCGGGCGGACGAACAGGTGGGCGTCGTTGAGGGTCATGCACCGGACCCGGGAGAGCCCGCCGACCACCCCGGACCGCTCGTACCGATACATCTTCCCGAGCTCGGCGATCCGGAACGGCAGGTCCCGGTAGCTCCGCGGCCGCGACTGGTAGATGAGGATGTGGTGCGGGCAGTTCATTGGCCGCAGTACCAGTACCTCCGCATTCTCCTCCTGGCCGAGTTTCATCGGCGGGAACATGTTCTCCGAGTAATGGTCCCAGTGGCCTGAAACCTGATACAGCTCCTTCTTCGCCAGGTCCGGTGAGTACACATGCTGATACCCGGCGGCCCTCTCGTAGTCGGTGATGAACTGCTCGAGCAGCCGGCGGACGGTCGAGCCCTTCGGCAGCCAGATCGGGAACCCGGACCCGAGCAGCTGACTGTTGGTGAACAGTTCCAGCTCCCGGCCGAGCTTCCGGTGGTCGCGCCGGGCGGCCTCTTCTACCCGGGCGAGGTGGGTCTTCAGGTCGGCCTCCGAAGCCCAGGCGGTGGCGTGGAACCGCTTCAATGCCTTGTTCTTCTCGTCCCCCCGCCAGTACGAGCCGGTCACCTGGGTGATTTTGAACCCTTTCGGGTCGAGGGCGTTGGTGCTCTCGACGTGCGGCCCGCGGCACAGGTCGGTGAACGTGTCCTGGCTGTAGACGGTGAGAGTCGGGGCAGCCCCGGGCTGGGCCGAGTTCCCGTACTCGTCCTGGCCGTGGACGAGCCCCTCAATGAGCTCGAGCTTGTACGGCTGGTCCTTGAACAGACCCTTCCCCTCCTCGGCCGAAATCTCTCGCACCTTGAAGGCGTGTTTGCCGCGGATGATCTTCCGCATCCGGTCGGTGATCCAGTCCAGGTCCTCGTCGGACGGGTTCACGTCCAGATCGAAGTCGTAGTAGAACCCGTACTCGACCGGGGGGCCGATGGTCGGCTTGGCCTGGGGGAAGCGCTCGGTCACCGCCTGGGCCAGGACGTGGGCCAGCGAGTGGCGGATCTTGTACAGGGTCGGATCGTAGTCCTTCGGGATGGACTTCTCGCCCGCGGCCTTCAGCTCAGCTTCGCTCGCCATCTGGGGAATCCCCTCGGGTCAGCGGTCCGTGGCACCCGGTCGTACAGCCGGAACCTCCCGGAACGCCGTGCGGGAATGATACACCCGAACCGACACGGCGACAGGGGCGGTAGGTTCACCCCTGTCCGGCAACCGTCAATTGCCGGGCCGCGCCTTCTGATGGGAGGTGGAGTTACTCCGCCGTTTTGACCGTAGTCTTCTTGGTCTGGACGATCGTGTTCTTGCAAGCCTGCAACGTGACCGAGTACTCGCCGGGCCCCCGCACGTCGAACGTACACCAGTCGAGCCCCGCCTTGCCGGACCCCTTGTAAACCCCCACCGCTTTCCCCTCAGCTGTCTTGCAGGACACCAGCACATCGCCGGCCGACTTGTCCGTGGTCAGGAAGTACACCGGCAAGCCGGCCGGCGGGTTCTTTGCTACGTACCCCTTCGACTTGGCCGGCCCCCGCTCCTGCGCCTTCAACAGGGTGACCGGCTTGACGTCGAATAGATGGGCATCGGCCTGGAGGATCTTCTCGGTCAGTTGTTCTAGCGGGGAGATGTCCATCACCCACATGCCCCGGCCGTGTGTGCCGATCACCAGATCCCGGTCCCGGGGGTGGATCACGAGGTCGTCGATCCGAACGGCCGCCGGAAGTCCCGAGCGGCTCAGGAGGTGCCAGTTCGCCCCGTCATCGGGCGATACGTAGAGTCCTCGCTCCGTACCGGCGAACAGGAGGTTCCTGTTCCGCGATGACTGCCTCACCACCCGGACCACGGCGCCGGCGGGCAGCCCCGTCGCGATCGGCTTCCAGGTCGTCCCGTAGTCTGTGGTTGCAAAGATGTACGGCCCGAAGTCGTCGCGCCGGTGCCGGTCGATGGATACGTACACCGTGCCCAAGTCGGAATGGGAGCACTCGGCCCGGGTGACCCACCCGTCCGGCGGGATGCCCGGGATTGACTTGCCCACGTCCGACCACTCCTTGCCGCCGTTCCTGGACACCCACACCTTGCCGTCGTCGGTCCCGACCCAGAGAACCCCCGCCTGCACCGGCGACTCGGCGATGGTTGTGAGCGTGTGACCGCCGTTCATCGCCGGGAACTTCGTCGCCCGGGTCAGGTCCGGGCTGATTCTCGCCCAGGTGTCCCCGCGGTCGGCCGACCGGAACAACACGTTCCCACCGTAGTAGATGGTCTTCGGGTCGTGCGGGGAGAGGAGCAAGGGCGTGTTCCAGTTGAACCGGAACGGCGGTCCACCCCTTGGGAACGGCGGGCGGACCGGCCGGGTGGTCGGCCCCTTTTCGCCCGTCATTCTCATCCGGAAGAGGCTTCCGTATTGAAACTCGGTGTACACCGTGTCCGGGTCGGCCGGGTCGACCGCGCACTGGAAGCCGTCCCCGCCGCTCACCCGATGCCAGTCGGTGAGGGTGATGCCGTCCGGGTACGGGGTGGCGACCGGGCCGCCCCAGCTCCCATTGTCCTGGAGCCCGCCGTACACCCGGTACGGGATGCGGGTGTCGACTGCGATCCCGTAGAACTGGCCGATCACCAGCCCTCGTTTCGGGTCGAACGTCTTCCCGCCGTCCCGCGTCACGAACAACCCGCCGTCGTTCCCGAGGATCATGTGATCCGGGTTCGCGGGGTTGACCCAGAGGGCGTGGTGGTCGGCGTGGGTGAGCGGCGGTCGAGCGACGAACGTACTCCCGGCGTCGGTCGAGGCGTAGAGCATCACGCCCAGCACATAGACCCGCTGATCGTTTGTCGGGTCGACCCGGATCTTGCCGTAGTAGAACGGGCGGGGGACGAGGTCGTTCAGTTTGTTCCACGTCTGCCCCCGGTCCTCGGACCGGAACACGCCGCCGACGTCCGGGCCGCCGAGCGGGCCGCGTTTCCCGCCTTTCCCGGGCGGGGAGGGCGGCTGACCGATGCTGGTGACCGCGGTCTTGTCGGTTTGCACCACCGCGTACACGATCTTCGGGTCTTTGTGGTACACGGTAACCCCGCACCGGCCGTAGGGCCTTTCGGGCAACCCGCCGAGCATCTTTGCCCACGTTTTTCCGCCGTTGGTGGTTTTGAAGAGCCCGCCGGTCGGCCCGGTCTGGGTGATCGGGTTCCCGCCCGAGAATGCGTCCCGCCGGACCTGCCATGCGGCGGCGTAGACGGTCTCCGGGTCCGTCGGGTCCATCGCGACGTCCACGAACCCCGTGTTCTCGTCGACGAACTTGCTGAGCCACCACGTCTTCCCGCCGTCGGTCGTCTTGAAGAGCCCGCGCTCCTTGTTCGGGCCCCAGAGGTGGCCGATCGCGGCAACGTAAGCGACGTCCGGGTCGGTCGGGTGGACGACGACGCGGCCGATGTGGTACGTGTCCGCGAGCCCGCAGTGGGTCCACGTCTTCCCGCCGTCCGCGGACTTGTAGACGCCGTTGCCCGGGGAAACGCTGTTCCGCGGATTCCCCTCTCCGGTGGCGACGTATACCACGCCCGGTTTTCCCTGGCAGACGGCGACCGCCCCGATACTCAGGGTCGGCTGCTGGTCGAAGACGGGGGTGAAGGTGTCGCCGCCGTCGGTCGTCTTCCACACCCCGCCGGTGGCGGCGGCCACGTAGAAGGTGTCCGGGCCGCTCTCGACGACGGCGAGATCGACCACCCGCCCGCCCGTGTTCGCCGGGCCGATGCACCGGGCGCAAAGGCCGTCGAGTACCCGCCGGAATGAGTCGTCCGGTTTCGGCCCGGCGGACGCCTGGGGCGCGACGAGTAACGCCGCGACCGCGGCGGCGAGCCGGAGAGACATGGCTGGTTCTCTGGCGGGGGCGAACTTGTGAGCGAGTGATGAAAAGGATAAACCCGGCCGGGCAGTGAGTCACGGGAATTATGAAAAGTCCGTGTGGTTGTCACCGGGCGAGGTGACGCCCTTGCGGCTATGCCGGGCTGGTAGCCAGCTTCGTCGCGAGCGTCACCGCCTGGACCAGGCTCGACACGTCGGCCTTGCCTTGCCAGGCGATGTCGAACGCGGTCCCGTGGTCGACCGAGGTGCGGACGATCGGCAGGCCGAGGGTAATGTTCACCGCGTCTTCGAACGCAAGGGCCTTGAGCGGGATCAGCCCCTGGTCGTGGTACATGCACACATAGGCGTCTGTCGTCTTCCGGTATTTCGGGAGGAAAGCCGTGTCCGGCGGGAGGGGGCCGGTGACGGCGATCCCCTTCGCCCGCGCGGCCTCGACCGCCGGGGCGATGATGCGTTCCTCCTCCCGGTCGCCGAACAGGCCGTGCTCGCCGGCGTGCGGATTCAGCCCGCACACGAGCAGCTGGGGCTTCCGCCCCCGCAGCCGCTCCATCGCCGCGGCGGTTAATTCGATCGTGTCGAGGATGCGCTCGACGGTCAGCAGCGCGGGCACCTCGCGGTAGCCGACGTGGACCGTGACGAGGCTGCACGTGATCGCCTCCGCGGTGAGCATCATGCACGACCGCCCGGCGTGCGTCCGGGCGGCGAGGATCTCGGTGTGTCCGGGGTAGGGGAACCCGGCCGCGTGCAGCGACTCCTTATTGATCGGGGCGGTGGCGATGGCGTCGACCCGGCCGGCCAGTGCGTCGTCAATGGCATGGGTGAAGTAGCGATACGCTGCCGACCCGCAGGCCGCGGACACACGCCCCGGAACGAGCGCGTCGTAGCCGCCATCAACCGTGGTTAAGTCGAGGACCGACGTCGGGTCAGGGTCATGCCACCCGAGATGGGTCGCCACCCGCCGCAGCAGCCCCATGTCACCGTACACGACCGGGATGCAGTAACTCCGGACCCGCTCGTCTGCAAGCAGGCGGAGGCAGAGTTCCGGGCCGACCCCGGCCGGGTCGCCCATCGTCACCGCGATTCGTGGCAAAGACATGAATTCGCCTGAAAGTCTGTATAGGTGTGAGTGGAATTCCGGTCTCGTCTCCCGGGCCTCCACTCACCCCCACACTACCCACCCACACTTTTCTGTCACCCCAGCTTATGGATCTGAATCCGGTTGTGCCCGACGCTCGTGATCGTGCTGCAGTCGGCCGACAGGGCGAAGTCGTGGACGTGCATCGGCAATTTTTCTTGCCGGACTGGTTTTTTCGTCGTCCCGTCCAGGAAGATCAGGAACCCTTCTCCCGCGCCGCCGGCCCCGACGAGCCATGACCCGTCCGGGGCCCACGCCAGGCGGTTCACGATCCCCTGGTGTTTGTCCCCCGGGAACTCCGCCGTCTGTTTCCCGGCCCGCCAGTCGAACACCTCGATGCGGCCCTTCGCCTCCAGGTGGTCGATGTTCCCGATCTTGCCGGTCCCGCCGACGGCGAGCTGTTTCCCGTCCGGGGAAAAGGCAACCGATCGGACTCCGCCGATCGAGTGCATCCGCTGGACCGGGTCCCAGGTGTACATCACCGCGACCTCACACGTCGCCAGCTGCTGACCCGATTCGACGTCCCAGACGACCACGTGGCCGACCTTGTCGCCGGTTGCCAGGAACTTTCCGTCGGCCGAGAACGCGACCGCATAGAGCATCGACCCGAAGTTCTGCGGGGTCTTCTCCTTGTGGCCCCGCAGTTCGCGGATCAGCTTGCCCGAGGTCGGGTCCCAGAGCTTGCAGACCATGTCGTCGGCGATGCTGGCGACCAGCTTGCCGTCCGGAGACGAGATCACCTTGCGGATCCATTTCGCGTGCGCGTCGACGGTGCGAACGACCTTGCCCGCGACCGTGTCCCACCAGGTCAGTTTGCCGTCGTACCCGCCGGAGACGACGACCTTGCCTGCGACGGCCACGCCGGTGACGTAGCTCTCGTGGGCGTACAGTTCTTTCGGCTCGAACTTGGCGGCCGAGAATTCGGCCTCGTAGACCTTGAAGTCCTGGCACCCAAGGAACGCCCGCTCGGTGCCCGGCACCGGAGCGATGGCGAACACGGTGGCCGGGCGGCTAAAGTCCTTGACCTGCTTCAGCGTGTCGGGGCTGGGGGATTTCATTTAAGTGGTGGGTGGGGTGGGTGGTGAGGGAGCGGGGCAAGCCAAGCCGCAGGGGTCCGGGCGAGCGGGGGGCGTGAGCCCCCGAGCGAGGCACAGGTATCGGCCGGGTATTCGTTTCCTCGGGGGGCTCACGCCCCCCGCCCGGCTCGAATCCCCGCGGCACAACGAGTGCAGTCCCTACTTCGCCAGCGCGGCAATCGCCTCGACACCCGGGTTGACGAGCGGGATCGGCCGCGAGCCGACGTAGTAGTTCTTGTTCGGGTTGATTCCGAGCGAGCTGTAGATGGTGGCGAACAGGCTGCCCGCGTCCACCTCCTCGGCCACCACCGTGTTCCCCTTCGGGTCGGTCTTCCCGTACACAGCCCCGCCCTTCGCCCCGCCCCCGCTCATGGTCATGCTCCAGGCGCTCGCGAAGTGGTCGCGGCCGAGGCTGGCGTTGATCGCCGGGGTCCGGCCGAACTCGGCGAGCGTCAGGATCATCACGTCGTCGAGCAGCCCCCGCTCGCCGAGGTCGTCGATCAGCGTGGCCATCACGTGATCGAGCTCCGGGACCATCTCCTGGTGCGTCTCGAAGTTCTGCCCGTGGCTGTCCCACCACGCCCGGGCGACCCGGACGAACGGCACCCCGGCTTCTACCAGCCGGCGGGCGATCAGGCATTGCTGGGCGAACTGTGTCGGGCCGTACCGGTCGCGGACCTTCTGCGACTCCTGGGTGACGTCGAACAGCTTCTCGCTCGCCATGATCCCGCGGACCCGCTCGTACGCCTCGTTCTGGCTGTTCATCGTGTCCGACTGCCGGCCCTTGGCGAACTGCTTGCCGAGCAGGTCGCGGAGGTCGGCCCGCTCCCGGTGGTCGAGGTCGGTGATCGTGTCGAGTTTGCGGATGAACTCGGGGGTGTTGTTGGTGGTCAGCTCCATCGGGCCGAACCGGGCGCCGAGGAAGCCGGCATCCCCCGGGGCCATGCTCCGGCCCTCGGTCTGGGTGTAGAAGGTGACGTAATCCGGGACCTTGCTATCGGCCCGGCCCATCTCCCGGGCGACCACCGCCCCGAGGTCCGGGTATCGCAGGTTGGCCTCGTCGCGGCGGCCCCGCATCATCAATTTCGCCCCGCTCCCGTGGTCGCCGTTGCGGGTGTTCAACCCGCGGATGACGCACGTGGTCTTCATCCGTTTGGCCATCTGCGGCATGAGTTCCGAGATCTGGAACCCGGGGACGTCCGTCTTGATCGCGCGGAATGGCCCGCCGGTGATCGCCCCCGGTTTCGGGTCCCACGTCTCCAGCTGGCTGGCCCCGCCCGCGAGCCAGAGCAGGATCACCCGCTTCCGGCCTTTCTTGAGCTCCCCTGCAAGGGCAGGGGAGGAAAGGACGTCGAGGCCCGTCATGTCGGCCGCGGCGGCGGCGGCGAGCGCGGCGGTCGAGCCCAGGAACGCCCGCCGGCTGACGGCGTGATCGGGCGAGCCGCAGAAGTGCTTGGAAGGCATGAGAAGGGCTCCGATAGGATCTTTTTTTTAGACCGCGGCCGTCCCGGCCGCAAATTTTTTGGATCTCTACCGCGGAAGAGCGGCCGTCCCGGCCGCGGTCCACGGAACGGTGTCAGTAGTTGAATCGGAACTCCGGGCCAGTCACGAGTGCCCAGAGCAGCTGGCGGTACGCCTCGGCCGGGCGGTCGGACCGCTTCTGGACGTACGCAACGAGCGCGCTGGTCTCGTCGTCGGTGGGCGGGCGCCCGTACACCACCTTGACCAGGAACCCGGCCGCCTCCTTCGGGTCCTTCGTCGCCTTCAACCGAGCCAGAAGCGAGCCGCCGCCGTCGGTCAGGAACTCCTTCATGATCCGGTCGCCGTTGCTGAAGAGGAGGGCTTCACCGACCCCGATCTGGAAGTTCTCGGTCGGCTGGGCGATGAGCGAGGCGAACCCGCGGGCCGAGCTCTCGTACTGCTCCATCAGCTTCTCGAACTCGTCGGGCTTCTTCCCGTCGAACCCGGCCGGGTCGGCGGCGGCGAGCTTCAGGGACGTGGCCAGTTGTTGGGGGGTGAGCGGCTTCAGGCGGGACACCGCGAACAGCCGGGCGTCGGGCAGCGCCTCGGTGGGGTAGCGGCTGCCCCGGGAGTACGTCTTGCTCATCACGATCCCGCGGATGAGCCGCCTCAGGTCGTACCCGTGCCCGGCTGTGTCGCGGGCCAGCCACGCGAGTAGATCCGGGTGGGTCGGCGGGTTCTCGGAGTGCATCTGGTCGAGCGGGTTGACCAGTCCGGCCCCGAAGAACCGGTGCCACATCCGGTTGACGATCGACCGGGCGAAGAAGTCCGAGTTCCCCTTCTCCAGCGACACGTCCACCAGCTTCGCGCGGGCGCTGAACGCCGGCTTCGGCGGGGCCTTCTTCGTCTTTTTGGCCGCCTCGGCCTCGTCCTTCTCCTTCTTCTGTTCCTCCTTGGTCATCTCCCGCGCGGTCGAGTCCTCGACCTTCGTCCCGGTCAGAAACATCATCCTGGCGGCCTTCTCTGCCCCCTTGTTCGGTTTGAACCGGACGATCCCGAACCCGCGCTCGGCGAGTGTGCCGCCGGCGTCGTAGGTGCGGGCGAGGAACGCCTTCATGCCGTAGAAGTGGTCCTGCGTCCAGTCTTTTACCAGCGGGTGATCGTGGCACTGCGCACAGCTGACGTTCACCCCGAAGAACGCCACGCTCACGTCGTTCGTGAGCTTGTCCGCGTCGGTGACCCGGGGGCGGAGGAAATCGGCCGCGCCCTTCTGCTTCGGGTCGGACTCGTCGGGGAGCATTAGCTCGCGGAAGATCCGGTCCCAGGGTTTGTTGTCCTTCAGGGCGGCGGTCATGTATTCGCGGATCGCCCCGCTCCCGCGGCGCTCGATGTCCGGGCTGAGCATCACTTCGAACTGGGACGCCTGGTGCCGGGTGAACCCCGGTGAGGCGATCAAGTGGTCGACCAGATTCGCCCGCTTCCGCGGGTCGGTCGATTTCACGTATGCGTCCACCTCACCCGCGGTCGGGATGCGGCCGACCAGATCCAGGGTGAGCCGGCGGATGACGGTGGCGTCATCCGTCTGGGGGGCAGGGGTAACGCCGGCGGAAGCAATCGCGGCATCGATCGCATCGTCGACGACCGTTTCGACCGTCCTGTCGGCAGGCGGAAGGTCGGCGGCTGGGGATGCGTTCGCGGTGAGCGTGAAAACGATCGCGGCGAGGACGAGACGGAGCCTCATCAAGCTGCTCCTGTCGGCGGGTGGGTTGTGGAGGGCTATCAGTCTGTCGGTCAGGCGGGCGGGGAGAGCCGGTGTCGGCGGGAGAGCAAATCTCCCCCTAGTATAATCCCGACTGAACCGAATGCCAGACGGTATTTTCGGCAAGTAAACATGTGGGTTGTGCCATCGGCTTCCGGAAGGTTTTCCCTGGGATCGCGGCCGTCTCGGCCGCTCTTGGCAACCGCGCGAAAAGACGTGGACGGCCTACTTTTCCTTCCAGAATTCGGGTTTGGCAGTGTTTGTCGGGCCTCGAGTGGTTTTTCCTGCCAGCCACCGGCCGGTTATGGCATCGCGAAGGTGATGACCGACCAATCCCGCCGTCAGGCATACGCGCCAAACGGGCGACGACAGCCGCTTCAAAAGCGGCCGGTCAGAGATGCCGATCCGATTTTACGGCCTGGGCAATCTGTTTTGGACATGACGGCGAGTTCTTCCTCCTCCCCTCTACCTCATCGCTCTTCCCGGCGACTCGCGGCATGCCTCCGGCCGAAGAATCCTTCCAGTCACCCGACACCCACCCGGCGTCGGGCCGCACGGAGGCGGCGACATGAAGCGGTTCGCAGTTATGGCTCTTTTGGCGGGGTTCTTGTGGTCCGGGAACTCACTCCCGGCGGCGGACCCGGTCCCGCTCCCGCCCCCGACGGGTATGGCGCCGACCGTTCCGCAGGTACCGGTCCCCGTCCTGTCCGACGGCCTTCCGATTCCGGCAGCAGACGGGCCGCGCACGAGGGTCCTCGACCGCTTCGGGTGCGGCGTGGGTCGAAAGGCGGGGTGCGACGGGGATAGGTGTTGTAGCCGTTTGTTCGGCCGCCTCATGGGCGTGTCGCTGTTCAAGACAACGGAGGTCGGCAGCGAGCCGTATGATTCCTACCCCGGGAAGCCGCGGTGGTGTTCGGACTGCGCGCCGGCGGTGCGGAAGCCGCTCCCCCCGCTCCCGGCCAACGTCTGGGGCGGGACGTGGGATCACGCCGGGGGTGCGGGCCGGGTATCCGACGGAGGCGCCTGTTCGACCGGGACGTGCGCGGCCGGGAGTGGCGGGCACGGCGTCGGGCATTGCTGGCAGAAATTCACGGGTTGGCTGTGCTACCGGCAGACGCCCTTTCACATGCCCGCCACCCCGAACCCGCGGATGCCGCCGACCTACACCTACTTCCCGTGCCACGACCGGGCCGGGTATGGGACCGGTGGGTGTGGGAACGCCGGGTGTCGCGCAGGCGGGGCAGTGGGTCCTGTGGGTCTGGCGAATCCCGGTGGGTTCGCTGGTCGTGGTGCCGGTGGGAACTGTAAGCCGTGTCCGCCGGCGGGTGAGGCAGTCATGCCGGGGTACAGGCTCGCGGCTCCCGAAACCCCCGTTGCAGACGGTCAGCCCGCGTCCGCAGACGTGGTAACCTCGTCGTACCGGGCGCCGGCCCCCGCACCGGCTTCCCTCAAGGCCGGCGGCCCACCCTCGCCCTGGGCGAAACCGACTGTTCGCCCGTTCCCGCAGCCGTAGGCAACAAGTCAACGGGTGCGAAAAAACACCGGGCCGGCGGGGTTCCTCCCGCCGGCCCGGTTCGTCGATCACCCTCCCCCGACTTCACTTGTTTCCCTTCACCGGCACGCCCCCCCTCGGGAGCGGAAGCAGGTTCGCCGCCCCGGGATCGCCCGGGGCCGGGACCGGAATCGCCGGCGGGACCGGGACGCCCGGTCGGGCCGGGATCAGGTCGTTCGGCTGCGGGTACGGCAGCTGGTCCGGTTGCGGTCCCGGCATCACCTCCCCGGGCACCCCGGGCCCGACCACGCCCCCCGACACCGGTGGTGTACCCACGACCGGATCGAAACACATCTCCGGGGCACCAGACCGGCCCATCAGCCGGCACGGCGGGGCCCCGCAGCCCGAGGACGTGAACCACCTCCGGTCGCCGCACGACCGGCACCCGGCCGCGGCGGTCAGCAAGGCGGCCAGTGCGAGGACGGACACCCTTCGGACCATCGCAGTTACCCCTGTCGAACCGGGACGTCCGCGACCGCGGGAGACGCGATCGGGAAGGGCCGCGTCGAACGCCGCCGCGCCGGACTTGAGGGAATTCTGCGCGCCCGCGACTTTCGAGCAACACCGCCCCCCCAACAAAAAAGACCCGCCGGAAAACTCCGGCGGGCCCAGGTGGTACGACCGGCGCCCGCCGGGCGACCGGCGGGCACGGTCCGGACGGACAGGTTTACTTGGTCGCGTTCTTCCGCTTCTCGTCGAGGACGGACCGGAGGTGGGCCAGGGCCGCCTTCAGCTGTTTGTCCTTCTCCTCGCTGACTTCCTTCTTCTTGCCGCCGTTCGGGGTGATGATTTCCAGGTCCCGCATGAGCGTTTCCAGCTCGTTCGTCTCCTCCCGGGTGAGCTTGACCTCGAACCCCTTGTCCGGCTTGACGCCCCACTCCTCGTCGGGCTCCCCCTTGGTGGCCAGCTTGTCGATGTTCCGGTCGCTCGGCGGGTAGTACCGGGCGATGGTGAGTTTGATCTCCCCGCCCGTTTCCTCGAACGGGGCGACGTCCTGGACGCTCCCCTTGCCGTAGCTCCGCTCGCCGATGATCGTGGCCCGCTCGTGGTCCTGCAGGCAGGCGGCGACGATCTCGCTGGCGCTGGCACTATGCCCGTTCACCAGCACCACGACTTCGAAGGTCTTGTCCCCCGCCCGCTCGCCGGTGTACGTCCGGGGTCGCCCGGCCCCGCTGCCCGGGCGCGGCTTGACCGTGACCAGCTTCGTCTTGCCGACGAACTGCTCGCAGACGTTCGTGGCGGCCGTCAGATACCCGCCCGGGTTGCCGCGCAGGTCGAGCACCAGTCCGTTCAGCCCGCCCTTGGCCTTCAGCCCCTCGATCGCGGCCTTCAAGTCCTCGGCTGTTTTCTGAGTGAACTGGGTCAGCCGGATGTACCCGATCTTGTACTTCGGGTCGATGGTGAATTCCCAGCTCGCGCTCTCGTTCCGCTTCACTCCGAGGACGGTCTCGACGTTCACCCAATTCCGCTCCAAGGGGAAGGTGAGTTCTTTCCCGTCCCGGTCGACCATCAGGGTGATCGGGGTGGCCGGCTTGCCGGTGATGATCGCGATCGCGTCGTCGGTCTTCATCCCCTTGGTCGAGAACTCCTTCTGGGCCTCCGTCGGGAGCGGCTTGCCGGTCTCGTTGTCGACGCTCCGGATGACCTTGGTGATCAGGTCGCCGGCCTGGATGCCGGCCTTGAACGCCGGGCTCCCCTTGATCGGGGTGACGACCAAGAGCCCGTCGCGGACCGCGTCCCGGCGGATCTGGATGCCGACCCCGGGGAACCGGCCGCGCAGGGCGCTGGCCATCTTCCGGACGGTCTCCTTGTCGAAGTAGACCGTGTACGGGTCGCTCAGGCTGGCCATCATCATCAGGATCGAGACGTCGGCGTCCTTGTTCTCGTCGAGGTCTTCCCGCTTCCCGAGCCGGGTGCGGGCGTCCGCCAGGAGGGCCGTCCGCTTCTCCTCGCTCAGGTCCTTGGGGTTCTTGAGGGCGTTCTCCAGGTCGGTCGGGAGGGACTCCTCGATCCGCCGGTACATGCCCTTGATCGCAGCCGCGGTGAGGTCCCCGGCGGTCACCGGCTTGATGTACACCCGGGTCACCAGCTCGGCGGCATCGGTCACCTTCCGGGCATACGACTCGGCGTCCTTCGCGGCGAGCTTGAGCCCCTCCTTGATCTCGGTCCGGGCGGCGGTTAACTCCTCGACCTTGATCGCCCCGTCGGCGAGCTTCTGGTAGCCCTTCCGCAACTCCTGGCCCGACTTCAGCTTCGGCATCCGGGAGAGCAGTACGGCCCCCTCCTTGGCGAGCTCCTCGTTCACGGTTCCGGCCTTGGCCAGCGCCGCGAGAGCGTCGAGCTGCTTCTGGACCTTGGCGGTCTCGGTCGGGTTCTTCGTCACGACGAAGTGACTTGTCCGCGCCCCGATGGGCACCGCCTGGATTTCCTTCTCCTTGTCGGTCTTGCCGATCTGCCGCGCCTGGTTCGGGATCTCCTTCTCCAGGTACTTGACCAGCTCGTCCGTGGTGACGAGCCCGTCCGGCTCGTATCCCTCGTTGTTCGGCGGGGTGTCGGCCGCGCCCTTGAGGGCGTCGATCACGGTGCTGGCGAACAAACCCATGTCGCCCTTGGCGAGCGGGTCGGACGAGATGAACCCGCTGAGGATCATCAGCCGGTCCTGGGGGCGGACCGAATCTTCCTTGTCCTCGGGCCCGAACAGGAGGGCGTCCACGTCGGTCAGGGTCGGCTCGGCGACTTTCTCGTCCCCGGCCTTGAACCCCTTGTAGTTGACGTCCATGAGCAGCAGGATCTTCTGGCCCTTGACCTTCTTGAAGGCCGGCTCCAGGTCGTTGCCGAAAACCAGGGCGGTCTTGGCCCGGTCCTTGAAGACCGTGTCCGCGGTGAGGAACGCGGTCTTGTCCCCGGCGGTGGCGCCGCGGCCGAAGAAGGCGAGGACGATCAGGTCGTCCTTGGCTGTCTGGGAGGTGGCGGCCTCGACCGCCTTGACGACGGCGTCGTGGGTGGCGACCTCGCCGTTCCGCTTTTCGTCCGGGGCGGAGAGGAGGAGTCTGGTCCGCTCGGGCTTGGCGCCGAGGTACTTCGGGTCGGTAAGCAGATCGTACAGGGCCTTGGCGTCGGCGTCGGCGGTCGGCCGCGGGTCGATCGCCTTGTCCAGGAACTTCCCGGCCCCGACGATGACCACGAACGGGCCGGCCGGTTTGGCCTTCGCCTCGTCCGCCCTCGCGGGGCTGGTCGCCCCGGCCAGGCTCACCGCCGCGGCGACCACGCCCAGCAGCCACACTCGCGCTTTCATACAACTACCTTTCTGCTAACCGGACCGGACCGTCCGTGCCGTACTGAATTCTTCAGAGGAGATGCAGGCGCGGGACGAAGTGGCGTCCCGTTCGGGAGGATGAACCGCTTCCTGGAGCCCGCGACCGGGGGCGGACAACCACCCCATTGTGACGTTCTATCCAATCCAGTCAACCTGATTTACAAGAGCGTTACGAGGCGGAATGCCCTCACCCCCGGCCCGCTTTGGGGGTGGATGAACCGGCCCCGAGTCTTCCTATCCTCCCTTTTCAGCTGAGGGGGTGGAAGTACCTAACCCTCCAACCTCCTTCCATAAAAGGAAAGGAAGGAGGAGAAGAAGACCGGCTGTCTTCCCCCCTCATTTCTCCTCTTACCTTTTCAGGGGAAGGGGTCGAGGAAGGAGTTTTTCCGTCTCACCCCTGGTCCGCCAGCCGACGGAGGATCTCGATGCCCCGGCGGAGTGTCTCGTCCGTCGCCGCATAGGAAATGCGGAAGTGCGTATCCCGACCGCTGAACGCATTCCCGGGGATGATCAGCAGGTTGTGCTTGATCGCCTCGGTCACGAACTCCGTCGCCGTTCCCCACGGGGCCCGCGGGAACAGGTAGAAGGCCCCGCCGGGTCTGGCGAACTGGTATCGGTCGGCCAGACAATCCACGAGCATGTCCCGCTTCCGCCGGTAATCGGCGACGATCGAGGACACGTCGTAATCGAGGGCCGCGACCGCCCCGGCCTGGGCCGGGCTCGGCGCGCAAACGTAAGTGAACTGCTGGAGCTTGGCCATCTCGGCGACCACCCGCTTCGGGCCGTGTACCCACCCGAGCCGCCACCCGGTGATCCCGTACGTCTTCCCGAACCCCTCCAGCACGAGCACATTCCCATCATACGCCGCCGGGCTCGCCGCCGGGGTGTCGTAATGGAACGCCCGGTAGATCTCGTCGCTCATCAGCACGATTCCACGGTCCCGGGCAAGGTCGGCGATCGCCTTCAGGGCGGCCGGCTCGACCACCGCCCCGGTCGGGTTCGACGGGGTTGAGAGCAGGATCGCCTTCGTGCGAGGAGTAATCGCGGCCTTGACGGCCTCGGGGTCGAGCCGGAAGCCCGGGTACGTGTCCACCGGCACCATCCGCCCGCCGGCCAGGGTGATCATGTGCGGGTAGGCGACGAAGTACGGGTCGGGGGTGATGACCTCGTCGCCCGGATTTACGGTCGCCATGAGAGCGAGGAGCAATCCGCCGCTGGTGCCGCTGGTGACGAGGACGTCGCGGCCGGTGTGGTCGAGGTGCGGGAACCGGGCCCTGACATCGGCGGTTAATCGGTCCCGCAGGGCGGCCGTGCCCTGGGTGACGGTATACCCGTTCTGGCCGGCGTCGATCGCCGCCTTGGCCGCGGCCTTGATCGGCTCTGGCACGTCGAAGTGCGGCTGCCCGATGCTCAGGTTAACGGGGTCCTTGAGCGACTTGCCCAGCTCGAACATCTTGCGGATGCCGGAGAGCTCGATCTGCCGGGTGCGGTCGGCAAGACACGATTCGGGGAACATCTCAATCTCGGTGAGGGATCACGTGACAGTAGGTAGAAGACATGATTCCGGGCAAGGTCACGGAGGGAAACTGGTACCAGGAAAATAAACAGGCGGTCGGCGGGCGGTGTTGTTGTCGCCCCGGCGCCGCTTCGCGGCTCCATAATCATGCCCGGCACGTCCGCGACCCCGACCGGTTACGCCCAAAATAGACGGGGGCGAACCCGGCTTGCCCGGACAGTCCTCCTCCGTGTCCGCCGTGACGCTATCGTGAATTCCTTCTTACGTCATTTGGCCCCGGCCAGCTGCCCCGGCGGGCCGGGAAGTGGCACCCCGTCCTTGGCGTACCGTTCCCATAAGGTGTCGAGCCGGTCCTGGGCGGCGTCGAGAGGGAACGCCCGGTAGCGACCCTCGGACACCCCCACGATCCCGGCCCGTTCGAGCTTCTGGAGCGCGTCCCCGATCTCGAAATCGAGCTCCATCCCGAGCCGTTTCTCCAGGTCCAGCTCGACGTAGTCGTCGAGTTCGGCCGGCGTCCACCCGCGGTCCCCGGCGTACCGCCAGAGGTAGAAGTAGGCGAGCAGGGTCTCCCGGGTCTCCTGCTCCTCGGCGTCGTCGAGCAGCCGGTACACCACCCCGGCATTGTTATCGAGGTTCTGGTAGTACAGGCTTTGCGTCAGCTGGAGCGAGTACGTCTGTTTGGACACCTGGAAGCTGTACCAGGTCTTGTACCCGTACCCGAGGACGAGTGCGACCGGGGTGTACAGGGTGAGGAAGCTGCCGGCGTAGAGCGCCCCGAGCAGCCCGGTCGTGCTGACCGCACTGAGTTGCCACCCGACGTAGCCGATCGAACTGGTGACCGTCCCGCCGAGCTTGAGTCGTTCCAGTCCGGGCATCTTGATCCGCGTCCCGGGGAGGAGCATCTCGATGTCCATCTGCGGGATGTCCTTGAACAGCTTGAGGAACACGTTCCGCGTATCCGCTTCGGGCCCCAGCTGCTTGTGCGGGCGTTGTTTCAGGATGATTGCAACCCGGGTGAATGTCGGGACCTTCACTTCCTCTTTCTTGAACCGCCGCCACCAGCGCCGGAGGTACCGGCGGCTGACACCCTTCCCGCGGTAGAACACCTCGATCTTGTCGAAGACGTCCCAGTTCACGTGCATGTCCACGCCCCAGTCGCTCGCCCCCTGCATCACCTTCTCCAGCTCGGGGCGGGACAGGCGGACGTAGTTGGCCCGCTCCATCAGATGGACGAAGGTGTCGAACAGCCGGCCCAGAGCGATCACCCGCTCGGCGTCGGACGTCGGGGTCAGCGGCTTCGGGTCGGCGTCCGGGTCGAACACCGCGTACGCGTCCTTGAGGCTCCGGAGTTCGCTGTGGTAAAGGGCGTGGAGGTGGAGGGCGACGGCCCGGGCGAACCGGCGGAACCGGGCCTGCTCGTCGGCGGTCAACTTCTGCCCGCCGAGCGGACCCGATTCGGTGCAGAGGAACTCGACGAGGTCGGTGACCCGGATCGGGATGAAGTGTTCGCGGTCGGCGTACTCGGCCACGGCTCGCCTCCGGTGGGGTGAAACGCGCACCATGAAAGTGCAAAACGAAGACCGGTGATCGGCCGGACCTCCACCGGGTTATTCTTCACTTTTCACTTTTCATTTTGCATTTTTCACTCCTCCAGGTCGGCCGGGTCGCACGAGGCGCCGGCCTCGTCGGCGAGTTCGTCGAGTTCGCCCTGGACCTCGCTCATCCGCTCCGGCCGCTTGTTCGCGTTGTAGCGGAGGCACCTCTCGATCAGGGCGGCAAACCCTTCCGATACCATCGGGTTGCACTGGCGGACCGGCTTGAGCTTGTCGTGGAACAGCTTCTCGCCCATCCCCATTCCGCCGACCGGGACGGCGTGGGACGGCGGGAGCTGGAGGGTGGCCAGCCGGTACATGGCGGCCCCGAAGTTGTAAATATCCGTCCGCTCGTTGACCACCTTGTGCCCGGCGGTCTCCGGGGCCATGTACTCGGGGGTGCCCTGGACCCGGTCCTTGGGCTCGCCTTTGATCCAGGCGAGTCCGTAATCGATCACCTTGACGTTCGTGCCCCGGCCGAGGATCAGATTGTTCGGCTTCAGGTCGGCGTGGATCACTCCCTGCTTGTGCATGTGCGTGATGGCGTCCGCGATCCGCTCGCACACCCGCAACAACTTCGCCATCCGCAGAAGCGGAAGGATGTCCATCGTCTTCCCGGCGACGTACTCGATGAGGAGCTTCGCTTTCTTCGGGCCGGAGAACCACCCGCCCTCGGTTTCGAGGCAATACACCTTCACCAGGTTCGGGTGGTTGAGCATCTGTCCCACCCGGTATTCGTGTTTCGCCTGCTCCAGGTACTTCAGGTCCTCCTTGCGGTCGATCGGGACGAGCTTCAGGGCGTACTCCTTCGAATCCTCCTCGCGACGGACGTGTAAAATACTGCTGTGGGCACCACTCCCGAGCGTTTGCAGAACGTGAATCTTGCCGATCTTGTGCAAGGTATCCCCCACCCGGTCACAGGTCAGACCGCCGGTCTAGTCGTCGTCCGGACATCCTACTTCTTGGCGCGGGGTGTGGCAAACGCCGACCGGCCGTAACCTCCCGCCCGGCGGGGCGGGGTGGAGAGAGGGCAGCGACGGTAATGACGAGAACCGATATCGAGCCAAGGACGAGGGAGTATGGTCGGGAAATCTTTGCCCGGGTCGACCGGCAGGGGCCGGTGGTCTTCTCCCGGGCCTGGTTCGAAGATCAGCTCATGGGCCTCGGGATGTACGACCCGGCCCTGAAGGTGCAGCTCTTCCGGTTCGTCGACACCCTCCCGTATCTGAAGGGGAGCGAGGAGGTGAACCGCCACCTCGCCGAGTACCTCGCCGAGGCGCGAGACGACCTGCCGTGGTGGGTGCGACAGGGGATGAGACTGATCCCCGGCGACGGGCTGCTCGGGAACGCGCTCGCCTTTGCCGCCCGCACCGGCGCCCGGCAGATGGCCCGGAAGTTCATCGCCGGGTCGAACGTGGCCGAGGCGGTCCGGGCGGTCCACCAGCTGCGCACCCGCCGGCTCGGGTTTACCATCGACCTGCTCGGCGAGGCGACGATCAGCGAGGCCGAGGCCGACCACGTCCAGAAACAATACCTCGACCTGCTCCACGGCCTGACGCGGGACGTGAACCGGTGGCCGGAAGACCCCGCGATCGACCGGGACGAACGCGGGCCGATCCCGCGGGTGAACGTGTCGGTCAAACTCTCGGCCCTGTACAGTCAGTTCGACCCGATCGACCCGGAAGGCACCTCCCAGGCTGTGCGCCGCCGACTGCGGCCGATCCTTCAGCTCGCGAGACAGACGGGCGCGTTCGTCAACTTCGACATGGAGCAGTATGCGTTCAAGGACACGACCCTTCGCATCTTCCGGGAGATCCTGACCGAGCCGGAGTTCCGCGACTGGCCGGACGTCGGGATTGCAATTCAAGCGTACCTGCGGGACACGGACGAGGATCTCCATCAGCTCCTCAAGTGGGCCCGGGACGAGCGGAAGTGCCCGGTCTGGGTGAGGCTAGTGAAGGGGGCTTACTGGGACTACGAGACCGTGATCGCGGCCCAGAACGACTGGCCGGTGCCGGTGTTCACGGAGAAGTGGCAGAGCGACGCGACCTACGAGAAGCTGACCGAATTCCTCCTGGCGAACGTCGACTGGCTGGTCCCGGCGTTCGGGAGCCACAACATCCGGAGCCTCGCCCATGCGATGGCGACCGCCGAGGCACTCGGGGTCCCGCGGCGGCGGTTCGAGTTCCAGATGCTCTACGGGATGGCCGACCCGATCAAGGAAGCGATCCAGTCGCTCGGGTACCGGGTCCGGATCTACACGCCCTACGGGCAGCTGCTGCCCGGCATGGCCTACCTTGTTCGGCGGCTGCTGGAGAACTCGTCGAACGACTCATTCCTGCGAGCCAGCTTCGCGGAGGGGCTGTCGGAGGACCTTCTCCTGAGAAATCCGTCCTCCGTCCCTCGTCCTTCGTCCGTCGAGAAGCCCGAATCGCCCCTCGTCCCTCGTCCCTCGTCCTTCGAGATGAGTCACATGCCTGCCGTTAACGGTCACCCTTCCGCAGCCGAAGGACCAAGGACCAAGGACCAAGGACGATTTCATAACGACCCCCCCACCGATTTCAGCAAGGAACCCAACCGCGACGCGATGCGCGACGCGCTCGCCGCCGTCCGCGCCCAACTCGGCCGCACCTGTCCGGCTGTAGTGGGCAACCGGCCGCTTCCAATGGTGAAGACGCTTGACAGCGTGAACCCGTCGCGCCAGGCCGAAGTGATCGGTCGGTGTGGTGCGGCGACGGTCGAACAGGCGAACACGGCTGTGGCTGTAGCCTTGCAAGCGTTCGAGAGCTGGCGCGACACGCCCGTGGAGGAGCGGGCGGCGTTCCTGCGGCGGGTGGCCCAGCAGTTCCGGGCCCGGCGGTTCGAGTTGTCGGCGTGGATCATCCTCGAAACCGGCAAGCCGTGGCGGGAGGCGGACGGCGACGTCGCCGAGGCGATCGACTTCTGCGAGTATTATGCGGCCGAGGCACTGAAGATGTTCGCCCCGCACCGCCGGGACGTGCCGGGCGAGGACAACGACTACTTCTACGAGCCCCGCGGGGTGGCGGTGGTCATCGCCCCGTGGAACTTCCCGCTCGCCATTCTCACGGGTATGACCGCGGCGGCCCTCGTCACCGGGAACACCGCCATCATGAAGCCGGCCGAGCAGTCGGCACTGATCGCGTCGAAACTGATGGAGTGCTTCCAGGCGGCTGGGGCCCCGCCGGGCGTGGTCAATTACCTGCCCGGCGACGGCGAGGAGATCGGGCCGACCCTCGTGAACCATCCGGAAGTCGCCGTGATCGCGTTTACCGGGTCGCTGAAGGTCGGGCTGCTGATCAACGAGCAGGCGAGCCACACCCCGGGCGGGGCGAACCTGGTCAAGCGCGTGATCGCCGAGATGGGCGGGAAGAACGCGGTGATCGTGGACGCCGACGCGGACCTCGACGAGGCGGTGAAGGGGGTGGCCGATTCGGCGTTCGGGTACGCCGGGCAGAAATGTTCGGCCGGGTCGCGGGCGATCGTGGTGGAGGGGATTTACGACCAGTTCCTGGCCAGGCTGGTGGAGGCCACCCGGAGCCTGACGGTGGCTCCGGCGGAAAATCCGGGGGCGTCGCTCGGGCCGGTGATCGACGCCGAGTCGCGAGACCGCATCCGGAAGTTCATCGAGAAGGGGAAGGCGGAGGCCAGGCTGGTGTACGAGGCCGACCTCGGCCCGCTCGACGACGAGGGCTTCTTCGTCGGCCCGACGATCTTCGCCGACGTGCCGGAGACCGCGACGATTGCCCAGGAGGAGATCTTCGGCCCGGTGCTGAGCGTGCTGCGGGCGAAGGACCTGGACGACGCGATCCGGATCGCGAACGGGACGAAGTACGCACTGACTGGTGGTTGCTACAGCCGGAGCCCGGAGCACATCGCGGCGGTGAAGCGGCGGTTCCGGGTGGGGAACCTGTACATCAACCGCAAGTGTACCGGGGCTCTCGTGGACCGACAGCCGTTCGGCGGGTTCAAGCTGAGCGGGATCGGGTCGAAGGCCGGCGGCCCGGACTACCTGCTCCAGTTCGTCCTCCCGCGGACGATCACCGAGAACCAGATGCGGCGGGGGTTCGCGCCGGAGACGGGGACGGGGGAATGAGCCGGGCCACCGGGTCACGGTGCGAAGGAATTCTGTTGGCTCGGGTTCGTCCGATCCCGGACAATCGATCGTCATCCCCTTTATCCACGCGCCGGTGCGGACCCATGGCCGACGATCATGACGACCACGACCCGGAACGGGACGACTCTCCCCCCGTTCCGCGAGACCGGCGCAGGCGCAGAGGGTTCGAAGACGATGAGGAACCGGCTCCCCGTCGCCGGTACGACTCCGAACCGACGTCGGTCAGTGTCCTCGGCATCTTGTCCCTCATCCAGGGCATCGGCTCGCTGATCTCCAGCTTCATACCGTGCATCGGTGTCCTGGGGATCATCGGCGGCGGCATCGGGCTCCTCCTCGGCGTTTTCGGGATTGTGGTGGCCAGGAACTCGGGGCGGCAGGGCACGGGACTCCCGATCGCTGGCACCATCGTGAGCATCTTCGCGATGCTGATCGGGAGCGCCTGGCTCCTCCTGATGGCGGCCATGTTCAAGAAAGGCGAGGTAGACGCTGTGGCCGACGGCGGACCGCCGATCACAATTTCGGCAGTCGAACTGGATAGGGAGTACGACGCGAACGAACTTGCCGCCGACGGGAAGTACAGAGGGAAGGAACTTCAGGTCTCCGGCACGGTCAAGAAGATCACGCGGGATGACCGTCCGGGTAAGATCACCGTCGAGTTGGACGGCACCCCGGGATCGACCGTGGATTGTAACTTCAACCAAAGCGATCAGGGCGAGTTGGCGCCGATCGCCGTCGGCCAGGGCGTTTCGGTCCGCGGGAAATGCAAGGGAAAGGTCCGCACCTGGGTAACAATGGACGACTGTAAGCTTGTCAAGGACAACGCCCCGCCGAATAACGCGGACAACGAAGCAGCAGGCCCGCCGGTCGTCGTGACGGCGGATGCGCTTGACAAGGATTACGCCGACAACGTGGTCGCGGCAGACATGAAGTACAAGGGGAAGCAGCTGGAGCTGACTGGGAAAGTGGCCCGGGTGGCGAGGAACAAACCCGGGAAGGTCACGCTCGAGTTCAAGGTCGAAGAGGGCTCGACGGTCGATTGCGACTTCGTCGGAAAGGACGCCCTGGCCCAGTTAGGGGCGGTCAAGGTAGGCCAGGAGGTCGTTGTTCGGGGGACGTGCCGGGGCAAGGGGGACGAGGTGGTGACTCTGGACAATTGCGCGCTCGTCAAGTGACCACGCCGCGGCTCGGACCTCGGTTACGTTTCGGCTGCCCGGGACGGGCTCCGCGGCACCACCGGCCCCGGGCGGGTTGTTGAAGTGGCGGTGCGGTTGATCGCCGATTGCGATGGGTTGGGACGCACCGCCGATCGGCAGAGGGGCTCAACCGACTGACTCCGCCACCCCTCTGCCCGCATCAGGCCTTCCCACTCACCCATTCCACCGCTCTCATTCATTCTCCGGTCGTTCGTCGCGGTTGTCCTCAGAATATCCTGTAAGATCCACACGCACTGCCGGTATCCACCCGACGTCCCGCCTGCTTGTCGGGCCGCTGTGGGTACGTATACTTCCGTCGCCTGATTCTCCCCGCCGATTGCCCCACCGCAGGCGTTTCATCCGGGCCCGTATGATCACCCCGGCCACTCCACCCGCTGACCTCCGGGACGCCCAGCTCGACCGGCTGCGGCAGCTGTTGGCGGAGGTACTTCCCGGGAACCGGTTTTACGCCGGAAAGATGGCCGCCGCAGGGATTTCCCCGGCCGACCTCCGCAGTCCCGATGACCTCGCCCTGCTGCCCTTCACCTGCAAGGCCGAGCTGGCGGCCGATCAGGCGGCCCACCCACCCTACGGGACGGCCCTCAGCTTCCCCCTCGACCGCTACAGTCGACTCCACCAGACGTCCGGCACCAGCACCGGCCGGCCGCTCCGGTGGCTGGACACGCCCGAATCGTGGGAATCGGTGCTGAATTGCTGGCGGGTCAGCTTCCCGTTCATGGGGCTCACCCCCCAGGACCGGGTCTTCTTCCCGTTCTCGTTCGGCCCGTTCATCGGCTTTTGGAGCGCGTTCGAGGCGGCCTCCCGGTACGGCGCGCTGGTGATTCCCGGCGGCGGGATGACGAGCACCGCCCGGCTCCGGTTCCTGGTCGAACACGAGGCCACCGTCGTGTTCGCCACCCCGACTTATGCCCTTCATCTCGCCGAACTCGCGGCCCGGGAACGGATCGACCTCGCCGGGAGTTCGGTCCGGGCCGTCGTGGTCGCGGGCGAACCCGGCGGGACCATCCCGGCCACCCGCCGGCGGATCGAGGAGGTGTGGGGTGCCAGGCTCTTCGACCACTACGGGATGACGGAAGTCGGGCCGGTCGCGGTCGAGGCAGTGGACACGCCCGGGCAGATGTATCTGCTCGAATCAGAGTACATTGCGGAAGTGCTCGCCCCCGGCGGGGATGAGCCCATTCCGGCCGGTGAATTCGGAGAACTGGTCCTGACGAACCTCGGCCGGGTCGGCAGCCCCCTGATCCGCTACCGCACGGGCGATCTGGTTCAGTTGGCGACCGACCCGGACCCGGCCGGGCGGACGTGGCGGCGCCTCTCCGGTGGCGTCCTTGGCCGGGCCGATGATATGATCCACGTCCGGGGCAATAATCTCTACCCCGCGGCGATCGAGGCCATCGTCCGGCGGTTCCCGGAAGTCGCCGAGTACCGAATCCATGTGGACCACACCGGCCCGCTCGCCGACCTGCGGATCGAGGTCGAGCCGGCCGACGGGTGCGACGGGCCCGGTGTCGCCGAGGTCGTCTCCCGAGCCGTCCGCGACGAGCTGTTGTTCCGCGTCGAGGTCGCCGCCGCCCCGCCCGGTACACTACCCCGGTTCGAGATGAAGGCCCGCCGTATCGTTCGGATTCAAAGCGGTCAATGAGGAAATGAAAAGTTGAATGAGGAAAGCAGGAAGGCAGGAATGAAAACTAGTAATTCAGCAGCAATCCGAGATCCCGAGCCATGCCGACTTTGAGTATTGATCCCGGATCTCTTCCTGCCTTCCTGCTTTTCTCATTCAATTTAACCGGAGACCATCCCCCAGCTGCCCGGAGGAACACATGGCCCGACGACTCGGTTTGGCACTTTTCATTTTGCACTTTGCACTCTTCACTCCCGCCGTCTCGGCGCGGGACTGGATCCACTGGCGGGGGCCGGAGGAAAATGGGGTCTCCCGGGAAACGGGCCTGCCGGAAGGCTTCGACCCCAAGCTCGGGACCAAGGGGAACGTGGTCTGGCAGCAGCCGTTCGGGGGGCGGTCGGCCCCGCTCGTCCTCGACGGGCAGCTGTTCCTCATCCAGGGCACCGGCGAGGGGCTGCACGAGGGCGAGCAGGTCGTCTGCTTCGACGAGAAGACCGGGAAGGAGAAGTGGCGGTACCGGGTGAACGTGTTCCACACCGACATCGTCTCCAGCCGGCTCGGGTGGACGACCCTGACCGCCGACCCGGACTCGAAGAACGTCTACGCCCACACCACCGCCGGCCTGCTCCTCTGTCTTAGCAAGGACGGGAAGCTGCTCTGGCAGCGGAGCCTGACCGAGGAGTTCGGGCGGATCAGCGGGTACGGCGGGCGGATCGTCACCCCGATCTTCGACAGCGGGCTGTGCATCGTCGGGATGGTCAACTCCAGCTGGGGCGACCAGGCCCGGGCGGCGAACCGGTTCGTCGCGTTCGACGGGAAGACCGGCGAGGTCGTGTGGTGGGCCGAAAACCCGTACCCGATCAAGGGGACGTACTATTCGAGCCCGGTGATCGCCGTCATCGGCGGCCAGCGGGTGCTCGTCTCCGGCGGGGCCGACGGGTATCTGAGTGCGTACAAGGTTCGGACCGGCGAGCGGCTGTGGAGCTACAAGTTCAGCGCCGGGGTGGTGAACGGGTCGCCGCTGGTGTCCGGAAACCTGGTTTACTGCCACCACGGCGAAGAGAACCCCGAGGGCGGGCCGATCGGCCGGTTGATCTGCGTCGACGCGAGCCAGGTCGACCCGAAGACGAAAACCCCGAAGCTGGTGTGGGAATACCGGAAGGCGAACCGGTTCGGGCTGGCGTCCGGGGCCCTGGCCGATGGCCGGCTGTACATCCCGGACGATTCAGGCGAACTGTTCTGCTTCAGCGCCAAGGCCGGGAAACTGCTCTGGAAGTTCCGATACGGGACTGAGGTCCGCGGGGCCCCGCTGATCGCCGACGGGAAGCTGTACATCTTCGACGTGAAGGGCCGGCTGGTCGTCCTGACCTTGGCCGGGGACCAGGAGCCGGCCAACGACTGGGAGTACAAGTTCCGCGACCCGCGGGGCCTCCTGAACGAGACGAACGGGACCGTGATCGCGGTCAACAACCGGCTCTACTTCACCACCCGGACCGACCTCTACTGTCTCGGGACCCCGGATGCCAAGGATGGCTGCGGGGCGTATACCCCGTTCCCCGAAGAGGCGAAGTTCGACCCGACCGCGAAACCGGCCGGGGTCCGCGTGTTCCCGGCCGACGTCGAGGCGAAGGCTGGCGAGAAGCTGGCGTTCAAGACAATCTCGGTCGACGCGAACGGTCGGGAGTTGAAGCCCGCCGACGGGGGGAAGGTTGCGTGGTCTCTACCCGCCCCGCAACCCCCCAAGGCGAAAGACCCCAACCCGAAAGCCCCGGCCTCAAAGGGCCCGCCGCCGCTCAACGGGACAATCGACGAGACCGGGACGGTTGCCCTTGCCCCCATGCCGAGTCAGCAAGGGTACGTCGAAGGCAAGGTCGGTGACCTGACCGGCCGGGCACGGGTCCGCGTGGTCGCCCAGACGGTCTACAAGCAGGACTTCGACAAGGTGCCGGTCGGCGCGGCCCCGGGCGGGTGGGTAAACGTCCAGTCGAAATACGCCGTCAAGGAACTTCCGGACGGGAACAAGGTCCTGAGCAAGGTGAACACCGACTCCCGCCCGCCATTCGCCCGTGCGAACGGGTACATCACCCTGCCGACCGCGACCGGGTACACGATCCAGGCCGATGTATACGGCACTGAGGTCCGTGACCGGCTGCCGGACATCGGCCTCGTGAACTGCCGCTATACCCTGATCCTCGACGGGAAGACCAACCCCGATACGAAGAAGCGGGAAGTCCGGATCGTGTCGTGGGAGGCCCGTCCGCGGGTGAACGTGGCGGTCGATTTCGACTGGTCCCCGAACACGTGGTACACGGCCAAGTTCACGGTCGAGCAGAAAGAGAAAACGGCGCTGGTCCGCGGGAAGGTGTGGAAGAAGGGCGATCCGGAGCCCGCGGGCTGGACGGTCGAATTCGAGGACCCGAGCCCGAACCGGGAGGGGGCCGCCGCCCTGTACGGGTACGTCTCGGACCCGCAGATCACCCCTGAGAACCCCGGCTCGGACATCTATTATGACAACGTGGTCCTGACCCCGAACGGGAAGAATGGCCCGGGCGGAAAGACCGAGAAGTAAGCCCCGGACCCGCTTCGGGAACTTACCACAGCCGTGCGTATCCGAGCGGGCTGCCGCCGTGGCGGCCCGCCTCCAACGAAGAACCTCGACCGATGACGCCACCCGGGGGGTGCCCCGGCTTCAAACTACAGCATCCGCAGGACCTCTGAACCGGAACTCACACATGAAGAACCCGAAGCCGACCCGCCCCGTGTTGTTCGGCGGCCTCGCCTTCCTCGCGTGCGGGGCGACGGCCGTGATCGCCCTCACCGCCCCCGCGCCCACCGCCGCCCGGCCGGAGGCCGCGGAGAATCCGGCCGCCAAGGCCGGCCCGGACGACCACACCATGTTCGGCGGCACCCCGGGCCGGAACATGGTCAACCTCAAGGCGAAGGGGGTGCCCGAAAAGTTCAACCCGGCCGACAAGGCTGACCTCCTCTGGACCGCCGACCTCGGGTCGCGGTCCTACGCCGGGCCGATCGTTTCCGGGGGCAAGGTGTTCGTCGGCACGAACAACGAGCGGCCGCGGAACAAGCGGGACGTCGCGAAGAACGCCGACGGCGAGGACGAACCCATCGACCGGGGCATCCTCATGTGTTTCGACGAGAAGACCGGCCAGTTCCTCTGGCAGGCGGTGTTCCCGAAGCTCGCCTCCGGGCAGGTGAACGACTGGCCGAAGGAGGGGCTGTGCTCGACCCCGTGCGTCGAGGGCGACCGGGTGTACCTCGTCACCAACCGGTGTACCGTCGCGTGCGCGGACGTGGAAGGGCGGCGGAACGGGGTCCAGGGGATCGAGCGGAAGGGGTTTACCGACCCGTCCGACGCCGACATCCTCTGGGAGTACGACATGATCAAGGAACTCAAGGTCTTCCCGCACAACATGACGTCGTCCAGCCCGCTGATCGTGGGCGACATCCTGTACGTCGTGACCGCGAACGGGGTGGACGAGGGGCACTTCAACATCCCGGAGCCCGAGGCCCCGAGCTTCATCGCCCTCGACAAGCACACCGGCAAACTCCTGTGGAAGAAGAGCTACCCGGGCCGGAACATCATGCACGGCCAGTGGTCGAACCCGACCTACGGCGAGATCAACGGGGTCCGACAGGTGATCTTCCCGGGCGGCGACGGGTGGCTGTACGGGCTCGTCCCGGAGACCGGCGACATCATCTGGAAGTTCGACTGTAACCCGAAGAACGGGGTGTACGAGCTGGGCGGCACCGGGACCAAGAACGACTTCATCGCCAGCCCGGTGGTGTACGACAACAAGGTTTACATCGCGGTCGGCCAGGACCCGGAGCACACCGACGGGATCGGCCGGCTGTGGTGCATCGCCCCCACCAAGAAGGGCGACATCTCGGACGAGATCGCGGCCGAGCAGAAGAGCGCCGACGGGAAAGTGACGATCGAGGGCAAGCCGAACCCGAACTCGTGCAAGGTCTGGATGTACGGCGGGGACGAAAAGCGGCCGTTCGCCGTCCGGGACTTCAAGTTCGGCCGGACCATGTGTACGGCGTGCATCGTGGACGACGTCCTGTACCTGGGCGAGCTGCCCGGGTACGTCCACTGCTTCAACGCCAAGACCGGCGAACACTACTGGCAGTACGACACCAAGTCGGCGATGTGGGGGTCGTGCTACTACGCGGACGGCAAGGTCCTGATCGGGAACGACAACGGCGACCTGTACGTCTGGCGGCACGACAAGACCCCGGCCCAGATCGACGATCTCGACGAGAAGGCCCCGAACCAGAAGGCCGCCCGGGAGTTCCGGCAGAAGAAGCGGAAGGAAATCGAGGACAAGTACCTGCTCGCCAAGATCGAGTTCGACGCCCCGGTCCGGAGCAACCCGGTGGTCGCGAACGGGGTCCTGTACGTGATGACCGAGAAGACCCTCTACGCCATCAAGACGAAGGCGAAGTAAAAAAACACAGAATGGCCGCAAAAGGGCACAAAAAGCACAAAAATGAACAGAAGTAAAATGCTCTGAATGTGAATGCCTGGTTCTGTGGTTTATTTTGTGCTTTTTGTGCTTTTTTGCGGCCAATTTCTTCATCCGAGGACCGACCGTGAAAGACACCCCCGGCAAACCGACGCCGGTGACCGGCGCGACGCTGGACGAACGGATCAAGAACGCCCGGGCCCAGCTCGACGCCCACGTCCGCGAGATCGTCCGCTGGCACTTCAACCCCGAGACCGGTACCCCGTTCTGGCTGGAGAAGGCGAAGACCTTCGACTTCGACCCGCTCAAGGACGTGAACGGGTTCGCCGACATCCGGAAGTTCCCGATCTTCGAGGACGACTGGCTCCGCGGCGGGCCGGTCCGGCGGTGGGTGCCGAAGGGGCTCGGCGACCGCGGGGTGTACGTGTTCGAGACCGGCGGGACGACCGGCCTGCCCAAGTCCCGGATCGTGATCGACGACTTCAAGATCGACTACGAGATGATGTCCGACACCCTGCCGGACAAGTTCTTCCCGCGGGGGGCGAACTGGCTCATGCTCGGGCCGAGCGGGCCGCGGCGGCTCCGGCTGGCGATCGAACACCTGGCCCAGTACCGGGGCGGGATCTGCTTCTGTGTGGACCTCGACCCGCGGTACGTGGTGAAGTGCCTGAAGGAGCGGAAGGTCGCCGAGGCGAACGCGTACAAGGAGCACTGCATCGACCAGGCCCTGACCGTCCTGGCCGGCGGGCACGACATCAAGTGCATGTTCACCACCCCGAAGCTGCTGGCCGCGTTCGACGAGGCGCTGCGGGCCGGGAAGCTGGAAGACAAGTACCGGGCGGTCGGCCGGCCGGTCCCGCCGGGCGGGGTGCGGTCGATCAGGGAGGCGGGGATCACCGGGATTTTCTCGGGCGGGACGGAGTTCACCCCGCAGTTCACCCGCGAGGCCTACGAGGAGATGCTGGACAACGGCGAGGTCTACATGACCCCGACCTACGGGAACACCCTGATGGGGCTGGCCTGCTCGAAGCCGATCGGCCCGGCCGACGGGTTCAAGATCAGCTACTACGCCCCGCAGCCGCGGGCGGTGATCGAGGTGGTGAACCCGAAGGACTACAATGAAGTGGTTCCTTATGGCGCGACCGGGCGGGTGCTCCTGAGCACGTTCACGAAGGAGTTCTTCGTCCCCCGGTTCCCGGAGCGGGACGAGGGTGAGCGGGAGCCGCCGTTCGAGAAGTACCCGTGGGACGGGGTGAGCGGGGTGCGGCCGTTCGCCGAACTGGCCGCGGGCACGGTCGTCGGGGTGTACTGAGAGGCCGCGCGATGCCGTCGCCGTTCCCGGGCATGGACCCGTACCTGGAAGACCCGGCCTTCTGGCCGGGCTTTCACACGACACTTCTGACGGCGGTCCGGGCAGCCCTGACCCCGCAGTTGCCCCCCGGGTTCTACGCCGAGTTGGAGCAACACATCTGGTTCCGGGAGGAGGCGGCGGATGACGGCCCCAAGTTTCGCAAACCGGACGTGTACGTGGTCGAAGGCGGTGGGCGAGGGGGGAAGACGCACCCGACCGGGTCCACGGTCGTCGGCAGCCCGCCGACTCTGACCGTGACGCTCCCGAAGATCGTTCGCGAAGTCGGGCCGCACACGATCCAGATCCGCGACGCCCGAAACCGCCGGGTGGTGACGGCCATCGAATTGCTCAGCCCGTCGAACAAAGAACCCGGGGCTGACCGCGATCGGTATCTGCTGAAGCGAAGCGAGTTCGTCGCGAACGGGACGCACATGGTCGAGATCGATCTGCTCCGGTCCGGCCACCGGCTTCCGATTCGTCCCGTCCCGGACGGGGATTACTACGTGTACGTCACCGACGCGGCGTACTACGACGAGGTCGCGGTCTGGGTGTTCACCGTCCGCGACCCGATACCCCCGTTCCCAGTTCCACTCACTACGGACCACACTCCCGTCGTCCTGGCGTTGCGGCCCTGTCTGGATCGGGCGTACGAAGAAGCGAACTACGGACCCCGGATCGACTACACGGCCCCAGCGGTCCCCCGACTCCGGAAGCCGGACGCGGAATGGGCCGCCGACCTCCTGAAGAAACACTCCAAGAAGAAGCGGAAGTAAGGACCTCCCATGATCCACATCCCCGCGCTGCGGTTCGGAAAGACGTACACCAGCCTGGACAAGACGACCCTGGTCCACCACGTCACCGGCGAGCCGGTGGCCGAGGTCAGTCAGGTCACGGGGAGCATGATCGCCCGCGACCTCGCGACCGTGGAGCGGGCGCACAAACAGCTCGCCGCCATCCCGGTCCGCGACCTCCTGGCCATGTACAAGAAGGCCGCGGACTACTTCCTGAACGCCGCCCTCCCGTGCGGCGATGGCGAACTCACCTACGATCAGTACGTCCGGAACCTGTCGGCCACCACCGGCAGCCCGGTCGTGTTCTGCGACCGGAACGCCCGGAAGGTGCATTACGTTCTGGAGAACGTGGAAGAAGTCATCGGCGGCCTGACCCGGGGGCTCGACCTGGAAGCCCTCGACCAGGGGTACACCACCCGTAACGGCCGGATGCAAGCGTTTTACCCGACCACCGACGTATTCGGGGCCGTTCTCCCGTCGAACTCGCCCGGGGTCCACTCCCTCTGGGTGCCGACGATCGCGTTCAAGGTCCCGCTCCTCCTCAAGCCCGGCCGGGAGGAGCCGTGGACCCCGTTCCGGGTGCTGCAAGCCTTTATCAAGGCGGGCGTCCCGGCCGGCGTGCTCGCGTTCCTGCCGACCGACCACGCCGGGGCCGCCGACATCCTCCGACTGTGCGGCCGGAGCATGGCGTTCGGGGACGACCGGACGATGGCCCCGTACAAGAACGACCACCGGGTCGAGATCCACGGGACCGGGTACTCGAAGATCATCTTCGGCGAGGACCAGGCCGACCACTGGGAAAAGTACGTCGACCTGATGGTCGAGGCGATCGCGGCGAACGGCGGGCGGGCGTGCGTGAACGCGAGCGCCATCTGGACCCCGCGGAACGGAAAGGCGATCGCCGAGGCCCTGGCGAAAAAGCTCGCCGGGGTGAAGGCGCGGCCGTGGGACGACCCGGCCTGCGAGGTCAGCGCGTTCGCCAACCCGGCGGTCGCCGAGGCGATCAACGCGATGGTGGACGAGGGGTTGAAAACCCCCGGCGCGGTCGACGCCACTGAACAACTCCGCGGCACCCCGCGTCTAGTGAAGGAGGGGCGGTGCGCCTGGCTGTTGCCCACGATCGTCCGGTGCGATTCGCCCGACCATCCGCTGGCGAACAAGGAGTTCCTGTTCCCCTACGCCAGCGTGATAGAATGGCCGCAGCCCGCCGTGCTGAAACGGATCGGGTACACGCTCGCGGCCACGGTCCTCTCCGACGACCAGACCTTCATCGCCGACTGTGTCGCCTGCCCGAACATCGAGCGGCTGAACATCGGGCCGCTCCCGACCAACCGCCTGACCTGGGACCAGCCGCATGAAGGGAATCTCTTCACCCACCTCTACAAGCAGCGGGCGTTCCAGCGCGCCCGCCGGGCCGCCGGCGTTTGATTTCCAGCCGCTCGGCCGCGTGGTCTTCGAGCCGGGTGGGCTGGCCCGGCTCGGCGGGGTGGTCCGCGACCTCGGCGGGCGGCGGGTCATGCTCGTGACCGACCCGGGGCTCGAACACGCCGGCCACCCCCAGCGGGCCGAGACGGCCGTCCGCGAGGCCGGGCTCGAGGTGTTCACCTTCGACGGGGTGAAGGAAAACCCGACCGAGCGGGAGGTCGCGGCCGGGGTGGTCTTCGCCCGGACCCACCGGGTCGACTCGATCGTCGCGGTCGGCGGCGGGAGCTCGATGGACTGCGCCAAGGGGATCAACTTCCTCCTGACCAACGGCGGCCGGATGGCCGACTACAAGGGGTTCGGCAAGGCCGCCAAGCCGATGCTCCCGTCCGTCGGCGTCCCGACCACCGCGGGCACCGGGAGCGAGGCCCAGTGCTACGCCCTGATCACCGACGAGAAGACGCACCTGAAGATGGCCTGCGGGGACAAGAAGGCCGCGTTCCGGGTGTCGATCCTGGACCCGGAGGTGACCGTCTCCCAGCCGCGGGTCGTGACCGCCGTGACCGGGATCGACGCGGTCGCTCATGCCGTCGAGTCGTTCGTCTGCACCAGGCGGAACCCGCTCTCGCAGATGTACTCGCTGGCCGCGTTCCGGCACCTGGAGCCGAACTTCGAGCGGGTCATGGCCCACCCGGACGACCTCGCCGCCCGGTCGGCGATGCTGCTCGGGGCACACTTCTCCGGGATGGCGATCGAGAGCGCGATGCTCGGCGTCTGCCACAGCTGCGCGAACCCGCTCACGGCCCACTACGGGATCACGCACGGGGTGGCGATCGGGGTGATGCTCCCGCACGTGGTCCGGTTCAACGCCGCGGGCGACGCGGCGGTCGGCGCCCTGTACGCCCAGCTGATCGGCGACCACCACGGGCATAACGGCCGGCCGGCGGCGGACGCCCTGGCCGACCGGATCTCGGAACTGCTCGCCCACGCCGGACTGCCGACCACCCTGAAGGAGTGCGGCGTCTCGCAGACGATCCTCCCGCTCCTGGCGGAGGAGGCGAACGAGCAGTGGACCGCCCGGTTCAACCCCCGACCGGTGACTGATGCGGAAATCCTGAGGCTCTACCAGGCCGCGTGGTAACCATCCTGTGAGGCCGCCATGAATCGGTGTTTGCCCGCCGTGCTTGCGGTCGGTATTCTGCTACCCGTCTCTTCCGCCGCCGACTGGCCGCTCTTCCGTGGAAACCCTCTGATGTCCGGGGTCGGGCAGGGGAAACTGCCCGACCAGCTCCAGGAACGGTGGGCGTTCAAGACCGGGGACGCGGTCGAAGGCGCCCCGGTCGTTGCGGGCGGGGTGGTTTACGCCGGGTCGGTCGACAAGCACCTGTACGCGATCGACCTCGCCTCCGGCAAGCAGAAGTGGAAGACCAGGCTCGGGCCGATCAAGGCGTCCCCGAGCGTGAAGGGGGACAAGGTCTTCGTCGGCGACCTCGACGGCAAGTTCTACTGTCTCACCGCGGCGGACGGTAAGGCGGTCTGGACCTTCGAGATGGGCGGGGAGATCACTTCCGGATGCAACTTCCACGGCGACAACATCCTGATCGGGTCGCACGACTCGACCCTGTACTGCCTCGACCCGGCCGGGAAGAAGCTCTGGGAGGTGAAGACCGACGGGCCGGTGAACGGGTCCCCGGTCGTGGTCGGGGACGCCACCTTCGTCGCCGGGTGCGACAGCGTCCTGCACGTCCTCGACGCGAAGACCGGGAATGAACTCGGGACGGTGGACCTCGGCGGGCAGGCGGCCGCGACCGCGGCGGTGAGCGGCGACTTCGCCTACGTCGGGACGATGGCCAACCAGGTGGTCGGGGTCGACTGGAAGAACAAAAAGAAGGCGTGGGCGTTCGAGTCGCAGCGCCGGGCCCAGCCGTTCTACGCCTCGGCCGCGGTGACGGACGCTCTCGTGGTCGCCGCGAGTCGCGACCAGAAAGTGTACGGCCTCGACCGGAAGACCGGGGCCGAGGTCTGGAACTTCGCCACCGACGGCATGGTGGACGGGTCCCCGGTGGTGGTCGGCGACCGGGTGTACGTCGGGTGCATGTCGAAGGACGGAAACTTCTACGTCCTCGACCTGAAGACCGGCAAGAAACTCCAGGAGCTGAACCTGGATTCGGCCGTGGTCGGCTCGGTGGCGGTCGGCCCCGATTGCCTGCTCGTCGGGACCGACAAGGGGACGGTCTATTGCCTGGGCGGGAAGTGAACGAGGCCGACGCCGCCCGATCCGGCCGGGGCACTGATCCACAACCCGGAGGAGTCGGTCGCCTTGCGTTTGGCCGGAGTGGGCGTGGACATGCCACCCAGATCAGTGTGACTGCTTCAGTGAGTTCGTGTTCGAGGAAGTTGATGTCACCCGGCGTCCGACGACTCGTGCCCGGCGTGCTCTGGTTCGGTCTTCTCGCGGCGTGGCCCGGGGTATGCGGCTGTCGGGCCGAACCACCGCCCGGACCGACCGCGCAGGTCTCGGCCACACCCGACCTCACGACCGTCTCGCGGGTGCTGGCCGTAATGAACGACCGGCTGGCGGTCATGCATGATGTCGCGCGGTGGAAGTGGGCGGAAGGCCGCCCCATTGCCGACCCGGCCCGGGAAACCCAGCTCCTGGACCGGGTCGCCGCCCGGGGCCGGGAAAAAGGCCTCGATCCGACCTTCGTGCGGACCCTCTTCGCAGCCCAGATCGAGGCTTCCAAACAACTCCAACAGGCCGACTTCGGCCGGTGGAAGACGTCTCCCCCGCCGGCCGCCGCGGTCCCGCCGCTCGCCGTCCTGCGGGAGCGGATCGACGCGATCGACCACCAGCTGCTCGATTCCCTGACCGCGGCCGAACACACGCTGACAGACCCGCTCGTGCGGGGCCAGATCCCCGGACTCGCCGACACGATCCTGACCGGGGACGGGGTTGATCCGTCCGTCCGCGCCACCACAATCGGCCCCCTCCTCGGCCGGTGACGGCGGTGCCGATCATGAGCCCGTGGAATCCGATCTGTTCACCCCCGTACCCGGTTCCGCTGGTGTAAGCCGGTCGTATCATGACGGGTATCTGCTGGAGTGCGCCCACGCCCGTCCCGCCCGACTCGCCGCGAGTTCTCGAATGGTTACCGCCGCCGCCGACCAGGAGAAAACCGGGCTCGGCAACTACTTCATCGCCAACTACCCGCCGTTCTCCTTCTGGAAGAATACCTACCTTCCGGACGCCGAGGCGGTCTTGAACAGCCCGCCGAAGCCCGGCGTCCCGCTCGGGCTGTACCTGCACATCCCGTTCTGCCGGAAGCGGTGTAAGTTCTGTTACTTCCGCGTCTACACGGACAAGAACGCCCGCGACATCGAGACATACCTCGACGCCATCGTGAAAGAGGTCGAGCTTCTCAGCCGGACGGCGTGCGTCGGCGGGCGGCCTCTGGACTACGTCTACTTCGGCGGCGGCACCCCGTCGTATCTGAGTGCCGCCCAGCTCGACGGCCTCATGACCCGGCTGCGGCAGATCCTGCCGTGGGACCAGGCCCGCGAGGTGACGTTCGAGTGCGAGCCGGGTACGCTCCAGAAGCACAAGCTCGAAACGCTCCGGGCGCAGGGCGTGACCCGGCTCAGCCTCGGGGTCGAGAACTTCAAGCCGGAGATCCTCCAGTACAACGGCCGGGCCCACCTCGAAGAGGAGATCTACCGGGCGTTCGGGTGGGCCCGCGATCTCGGGTTCCCGCAGATCAACCTCGACCTGATCGCCGGGATGGTCGGCGAGGACTGGGACAACTGGAAGCGGTGTGTGGCGAAGACGATCGAGCTCGCCCCCGATTGCGTCACGATCTACCAGATGGAGCTGCCGTACAACACGGTGTTCTCGAAAGAACTCAAGATGGTGGGCAACGACGACCCGCAACTGGCCGTGGCCGACTGGCCGACCAAGCGGGCCTGGGTGCGGTATGCGTTCGACGAGCTGGGGAAGGCCGGGTACGAGGTGTCCAGCGCGACGACCGTGGTGAAGAACAAGGCCTCGACGCAGTTCGTGTACCGCGAGGCGCTCTGGCGCGGGGCCGACATGTTCGGCACCGGGGTGGCGTCGTTCGGCCACGTGAACGGGGTCCACGTCCAGAACGTCGACACCTGGGAGGCTTACATCGAAAAGCTGAACGCCGGCGAGCTCCCGCTCGGCCGGGCGTTCCCGACCACCGAGCGGGACCGGCTCATCCGCGAGGTGGTGCTCCTCCTGAAGACGGGCCACCTCGACGTGGACTACTTCCGACAGAAGTACGGGGTGGACGTTCGCGACGTGTTCCGGGGGGCGTTCGACCAGCTCCGGGGTGAAGGCTGGCTGACCGTCGCCGGGGAGAACATCGACACGACCCGCGACGGGCTCATGCAGATCGACCGCCATCTGCCCGCGTTCTTCGACCCGCAATACATCAGCACGCGATATACATAAGAGTTTCACCGCGGAGAACGCGGAGACCGCAGAGAGGGGAAGATGAGAGAGAAACTGAATACCCTCTCCGAAGCGATCATAGGCGCGGCCATCACTGTTCACCGTGAGCTCGGGCCAGGACTTCTCGAATCCGCATACGAGTCGTGCCTGGAATACGAACTTCTCGACCGCGGATTTCAGGTCGATCGGCAAGGGGGACTCCCGGTCGTTTACCGGGGCGTCAAGGTGGACTGTGGATTCCGAGTAGAGCTCTTGGTCGAACAACTTGTCGTCGTTGAGTTGAAAGCCGTGGAGCGGTTTGAACGGGTGCATGAAGCCCAGGTTCTCTGTTATCTGAAACTCACGGGCCTGCAGCTCGGCCTGCTGATCAACTTCAATGTCACCCGTTTGACTGACGGCGTCAAGCGACTCGTCCGAAACTTCCCGACAGACTAATTCTGTTTAACTCTGCGGTCTTTGCGTTCTCTGCGGTTAAATTTCATGACCGAGTCGCTCACGTTCATGATGGGCAAGCACCCGGCCGAGTTGCCGGGCGAGCTGCTCTACTGCAAGAACCACATGTGGTGCCGGCCGGGTGCCGACGGGGTCCATGCGTTCGGGTTCACGGCCTATGCGGTCCGGCTGATGCAGGACGTGTACTTCCTCGAATGGCGGATCGACCCGGGGCTGGTCACGGCGAAGCAGGAGATCGGGTACATTGAGACCCAGAAGGCGACGTCGGGGTTGTACGCCCCCCTTGCCGGCCGCGTCCTCCGGTTCAACCCCGACCTGCTGACCGACCCGTCCACGATCAACGTCGACAACTACGGCCGCGGCTGGCTGTTCGAGATGGCCGCCGACGTGGCCGGGGGCACGCTCGACGTGGCCGCTTACTTTACCCACCTGGAAGCAGGCTGGGAAACGACCCAGCGGATGCTGAAGGGACAGGTGAACAAGATGGACGACGAGGACTGACCGGCCGCCCGGCATTCCCCTCGGCGTCCCGCCGCCATACCCTTGTCTGGTAGCAAGCCCGCACCCGCCGCCGCGCTCTTGGAGTTCGCTCTCATGAGTCGACTTACGGTCGTCCTGTCGCAGGCCCCGGGGAGGCACCCGGCCAAGCGGGCACTGGAGGAGAGCGTCGTCGCCGCGCTACTGCTCGAACCCGGGCTCGAGGTCTCGGTCGTCCCGAACCTGTACGACCTCGGCCCGGACCACACCGGCCGGCTGTTCCTCGACGCCGTCCGGGGCGACATGGTCGTGCTCAGCTGGCTCTACCCGCGGGCGGCGTTCTGGCTCCTCGACCGGGACGGGGTCAAGGGGCACATGGGCGAGGTGAAGCTGAAGCCGCCGGTCGACGAGGACGAATCGGAAGGTGGGGAAGAAGCGGCCGAAGAGCGGCCGCCCGCCATCGGGGCGGTGGGCGACATCCCGGACCGGCACATCTACTGCCTCGACCTGCGGGATTTCAACAAGGCCGAGCCGTACATCGGGGAAATCAAACGGATCGCCGCCGAGTGCCGGGAGCGGCGGGAGGCGAAAGCCCGCGAGAAGGCCGCGAACAGCCCGGCGATCGTCCAGCTCGGGCTCGCGGTCAACCCGGCTGCCGAGCCGGGCGCGAACGGGCACGCGGCGAACGGGGCACTGGCGGCGTTCACCCCGGACGCCCTGCTCGCCGCGGCGAGCCGGCGGTGGTATCCGGTGATCGATTACGACCGGTGTACGAATTGCCTCGAATGCCTCGACTTTTGCCTGTTCGGGGTGTACGGCGTCGACTCGATCGAGCGCATCCTGGTCGAGAATCAGGACCAGTGCAAGAAGGGTTGCCCGGCGTGCAGCCGGGTGTGCCCGCAGCAGGCGATCATCTTCCCGGAGTACAAGTCGGCGGCGATCGCCGGGGCCGATACCGGGGCGGTCGGCGGGCTGAAGATTGATCTGAGCAAGCTGTTCGGCGGGGACGTGGCCGACGCCCTGTCGATGGCCGTGCATGAGCGGGACCGGGAACTGGTGAACGACGGGCGCGAGGCGGTCGGGATGGCGGTCGGCATCCCGAAACGGCAGGAAGGGAAGCCGGCGGGACCGAAGGACGACCTCGACAGGCTGGTCGATGACCTGGACAGCCTGGGGCTATGATGATCTCGGGAGGTGCCCATGAGTGCCGTGAAAGCGGAAGCGATTCGGCTTATCGAGCGATTGCCGGAAGAGTCCGGCTGGCTCGACGTTGCGTATCGTCTCTACGTCCGGGCCAAGATCGAACAGGGGCTCGCGGACGCCCGGGTCGGGAATGTCATTCCTCATGACCAGGTGATGCAGGAGATGGGGGAATGGCTCGCATCACTTGGACGACCACTGCCCGCCTCGATCTCCGACGAATCATAGAAGCGATCGGTCGGGAGTCGTCGATACGGATCGCAGAGAAGTGGGCGGTCAAGTTGTACACCGCAGTCAAGACGCTGGAGACACTTCCCGAGATTGGGTCGCCGGTTGAGGATCTTCCGTTCGCCGGGCTTCGGGAACATATTGTCGGGCCCTATCGAGTCATCTATCGCTACGACGGGGTCGGGTGCCTCATTCTGACAATACCGCGTGCCGAGCAGGACCTCCGGCGAGTCATCACGCCGGAGGATCTCCAGTGAGTGGTATCACCTCAGACCGACTCCGAGCTGCGTACCTCACCGCCCGCGACGCCCTGCTCGCCGAGCGGGTGCCGGCCGGGCACTGGGTCGGGGAGTTGTCCACGTCGGCGTTATCGACCGCGACGGCGGTCATGGCTCTTCATCTCGTCAACCCGTTCGAGCACCGCGACCTCATCGACCGGGGGACCCGCTGGCTTGCCGACCACCAGAACCCGGACGGCGGGTGGGGGGACACGGTCAAGAGCCTCTCGAACATCTCCACCACCATGCTCTGCCGGGCCGCCCTGGCGCTCACCGGTGCGGAGAAGGAATACCCGGCGGTCGTCGAGAAGGTCGAGGATTACATCACCTCCTGCGCCGGAAAAACGCCCGAGCGGAGGGCTGCGGCGATCCGGCGGCGGTACGGGAAGGACCACACGTTCTCCGTCCCGATCCTGATGACGTGTGCCCTGGCGAAGCTCATCCCGTGGCACGAGGTCCCGCGGCTGCCGTTCGAACTGGCGTGCCTGCCGCAATCCTGGTACCGGTTCGCGAAGATGCCGGTCGTGAGCTACGCCCTCCCGGCGCTCATCGCGATCGGGCAGTGCGTCCACGCCCACCGGCGGTCCGCGAACCCCGTGCGGAACGTGGTCCGCTGGCTCGCGAAGCGGCTCAGCCTGAAGGTTCTCCGCCGCATCCAGCCGACGAGCGGCGGGTATCTGGAAGCGACCCCGTTGACGAGTTTCGTCACGATGGCGCTGGCGTCGATCCGCCGGCGGCGGTCGGCAGCCGAACAAAGGGTGATCGACGAGGGCGTGAGGTTCCTCGTGAGATCGGTCCGCTCGGACGGGAGCTGGCCGATCGACACGAACCTGGCGACGTGGGTGACGACGCTGAGCGTGAACGCCCTCGCCGCGGCAGGCGATCTGGACTCGCTCGACACGAAAGAGGCGATCCTCGCGTGGCTCCTGGGGCAGCAATACCGGGAGCGGCACCCGTACACCGGGGCCGATCCCGGCGGCTGGGCCTGGACCGACCTGCCCGGCGGGGTTCCCGACTGCGACGATACCCCGGGAGCGATCCTGGCACTCTATCACTTCGGATACGCCTACCACCCTCTCTACTCGGTTCGATGGGTCGTTCGCCTGCAAAACGCGAATGGCGGTTGGCCGACGTTCTGTCGTGGTTGGGGCACGCTCCCTTTCGACCGGAGTGGGTCCGACCTCACGGCGCATGCCCTGCGATCACTCTCTGTATGGGCGAAGAGGTTTGAAAATGACCAGAAAGGCTGGGCGGGAAAACCAGAAGACAAGTACCGCTTCTTACTGGCGGTGAAAAGTCTGACCTGGAAACAATACTACGGGCTCATCGCTCGGGGGCTCGGCTATCTCGCACGCGAGCAACGCCCTGACGGGAGCTGGCTCCCCCTCTGGTTCGGCAACCAGCACGCCCCGGACGACATCAACCCGGTGTACGGTACTAGCCGGGTGCTCGCTGCCTACCGCGACCTCGAACTAACGAGCAAGCAGGAGTGCAAGCGCGGCGTCGACTACCTACTCGCTGTGCAGAATGACGACGGCGGGTGGGGCGGGGCGAAGGGCTGCCCGTCGAGTGTCGAGGAAACCGCGCTCGCTGTCGAAGTACTCCTTGATCTCGCGCCGGGCGAGGAGGCCGGGCGGGGCCTCGTGTGGCTGATGGAGGCCGTGGAGTCGGGCCGGTTCCGGGACCCGAGCCCGATCGGGTTCTACTTCGCGAAGCTGTGGTACTTCGAAAAGCTGTACCCGCTGATCTTCACCGTCGCGGCGCTGGGGCGGACGGCAAGAAAAGACAATGGCCACAAAGAGGCATAAAAAGACACGAAAAGTTGAACATCTGAATGGACGCTTCGCGGGGCGCGACCGTCCGCCCGGGGCGTTGCCCCGGGCCAAGCGGTGTCAGCCCGTTGGGCTGAAAACCTCGGCGGACGAATAGTCCGAAGGACTGACAGCACTTAGCCCGGGGCAACGCCCCGGGCGGATTGAATGCGCTTCATTTTTGTGCTTTTTGTGCTTCTTTGCGGCCATTCCGTCTTTACTTCTTCGGCATGGGCGGCAGGATCGGCTTGAACTCGCCTTTCCCCTTGCGGTCGAGGTTCTTGTTCAGGTCGGCCGGGTCGAACTCCACCTTGGCCCCGGCTTCCGGGACCTTGGTCTTGGCGCTCCACAGGACCGCGTTCACCACCACCCGGCGGAAGTCCTCGTCCGCCCAGTTCCGGTGGAAGTGCCCGCCGGTGAACCCGAAGCTCCGCCCGCCGTCCTTCCGCTCGAACGCCCACGCCATTGTCTCGATCTGCCCGGCCCGGGCCTTCGCGGCGGGCGTCCCGCGGGTGCCGTCCGGCGGGAGGGCCTGGAGGATTGGGGTGACCCCCTTCAGGTCGTCCACGAACCGCATGTTGTAGTACCACTCGTCCCGGAGGGTGAACGGCTTCACCCCGCGGGTGATCGGGTGCTTCGGCAGGGTCCGGATCTCCGCGTCCCAGTGCGGGTTGATCGAGAACCCGGTCTCGTAGTACCCGCCCAGCCAGCTCTGGACCGTCGGCCCCACCTTCGCCGGGTATTCGACCGCGTAGTGCAAATTCACCCACCCGGCGCCGCGGTCGAGCTGCTTCTGGATCAGGGCCGTCCGTTCCGGCTTCTGGATCGCCGGGTGGCCGCCGCCCCCGTCCATGAACATCACCACGCAGTCGGCGGACTCGAACAACTTTTCATTCTTCGGCCAGCCGTCCCGCGCCATGATCGGCCACACGCCCGGGGTCTGTTTCAGCAGGTCCGCCAGGATCGCGGTGCCGGCAAAGAACTCGTGGTCCCCGGGGCCGTGGCTCTGGCGGCCCGCGACGAGGAGGACTCGTTTCCCCTGGTAGTCGGCCGGCGGCTCGACCTCCAGGGGGACCTTCGACTGGTTGTAGGGGTCGACCTTGGGTTCGTCCGCGCCGGTCATGCCGGTCACGGGGGCGGGCCCGAGGGCGAGAGAGGACGCTGAGAGGAACATGAGGGTGGAGAGGAAGCGGGTCATCGGGTGTAAGACTCCGTCGGCGGGGAGGTATGTGTGTCCGGGCGCGATGTGAGTGCAGCAAACCACGCCGCCGGCCCGAAGGCAAGCGGCGTTTTTGGTTGATTCCGGCCGGCGGTCTGGCAAACTAGGTCGGTCGCCCGCCGCCTGCCCGCCCCGCCCGACGTTCCGTATCCTTCTCCCTGCCTCGGTACGCGGGCCGCCCCCCGCCACCCGCCCACGCCAAGGGAACCCACGTGACCGCCGTCGACACGCTCCCGGAATCCCCGACCGAAACCGCCCGCCCGAAGAAGCCGAACACCGCCGCATTCAAGGCCGTGCCCGAGACCCGTGCACTGCGGGACACGGTCCGGGCCGCGGTCCAGGGCTTCTGTAAGACCCTCGACCGGTCGAAGCCGCTCACCAAGGACTCGAGCCGGGAGACGGCCGAGACAATCCTCCGGTCGCTCGGGCTCGGCGAACAGTACCTCGGCTTCACGATGGTGATGCTGACCAACGAGTTCTGGCGGGATCAGGTGGCCGCGATCCCGTTCCACCGCCGGCTCATGCTCCTTCCCCACTGTTTGAAGAACGCCGAGGGGTGCCCCGCCGACTACGACGAGTTCGGGCTCGACTGCAAGAAGTGCGGGGCCTGCCACGTCGGCGACTTCCGGACCAAGGCCGAACAGCTCGGGTACAAGGTGCTGGTGAGCGAGGGGACGCCGATCGTCCTGAAGATCATCGTCTCCGGGCACGTGGACGCGATCGTCGGGGTGGCCTGTCTGAACGTGTTGGAGAAGGCGTTCGACAAGGTCCTGCTCACCGGAATCCCGTGCATCGCCACCCCACTCCTCTCGAGCAACTGTAAGAACACGTCGGTAGACAACGACTGGGTATTCGAGTCGATCGACCTGCACACCCCCCCGACGCCGACCAAGACCAAGACGTACGTGCATCTGATGCGGGCCGCGAACGGGCTGTTCGAGGAGCCCGAGCTGAGTCGGCTGGTCCCCCGGGTGCGGGGCGGGGTAGCGGTATCGCGGGGTGGTGAGGTGGCGACGAAACCCGCTTCTGCTACCGACCCGCTCGTCCGCCACGAAGCCATCGCCTACGACTTCCTGTCCCGCGGAGGGAAGCGGTCGCGGCCGTTCATCACTCTCGCGGCATACGACGCCTTGAAAGGCGGCCCGGCCACCCTCTCCGACACCGGCTGGGAGCTGGCCGACCCGGTGAAGCGGGCCGCGCTCGCCATCGAGACGTTTCACAAGGCCAGTCTCGTCCACGACGACATCGAGGACGACGACGCCTACCGGTACGGGCACGAAACGCTACACCGGGTTCACGGGGTCGGGACTGCGATCAACGTCGGCGACTACCTGATCGGGCTCGGCTACCGGCTGGTCAGCCGGGACCGGAAGGAGCTCGGGGCGGACGTGGCCGCCGACGTCCTCGACAAGCTCGCCGACGCCCACCTGAAGCTGTCCGAAGGGCAGGGGGCCGAGCTCCTCTGGCGCGACGCCGCCGACCAGACCCTGACCACGCTCGACGCGCTGAAGATCTACGCCCTCAAGACGTCACCGGCGTTCGAGGCCGCTCTCTACACCGGCGTCCGACTCGCCGGCGCGGCCGACCCGTACGAGAAGATGATCGCCGACTTCAGCCGGAACGTCGGGGTCGCGTTCCAGATCCTGAACGACATCAAGGACTGGGCCGGGGACGACGACAACAAGCTCGTCGCCGGTCAGGACGTCCTCGCCGCCCGGCCGACGCTTCTGCTCGCGCTGGCGCTCGAAGGCTCGTCACCCGCCCGGAAGGAACAACTCCTCCACCTGATCCGGCAGTCCCGGACCGGCGGGGCCGACACGGACGCGGTGGTCGGTCGCGTGCGGGAGCTTTACTTCGCCGCAAACGTCTTCGAGAAAGCGGACAAGCTGGTGGACAAATTCCGGGCCAAGGCGGAGGGGCTGGCCGACGAGGTCCAGCCGACCGAGCTCCGGGAACTGCTCTACTACCTTGTGGACACGGTGCTGGAAAAGCCCGAGCTTCCGAAAGCTGGGGTCACCCAGTTCGTCGAACTGGGGCGGTAGACCGCTTTCCCCCGGCCGGGGCGTTCCGTCCGTAGGCTCAGGGCGGGAGCCCTGGGCGGCCTACCCGGACGGTCCGCGTCGGTCCGCCCCTGGTGGGAGGCCGCCCCGGGGTACCATCGGGTTCGCCACCGGATTCCGGAACCGGGGCGTGAGCGTTGTAGGGTGGGCACCGCCCACCTCTTGCCTTCAGGTCTTGGTGGGCGGTGCCCACCCTACATGGGAACCGTCTGGAATCGCAGGCGAACCCGGCACCATCACATCGCAGACTTCCGGTTGACCGCCACAGCGGTCGACGCTATCCCCCACCAATCTCGTCGGACTATTCGCGGCCGCCGGACCGGGGGTGTGGGGTGTACCGGGTACTACCGATCGCCGGATTTGCCGTGGCGGCGCTCACCCTGACCGGGTGCGCCGGGACGTGGGACACTCTCACCAGCCGGAAGTTCCGGAAGGAGCCGGTCACCACGGTCAAGCATCTGATCAGTCCGGAAGACCCGATGGTCGTCCTGCGGGCGAGCCCGCCGCGGGAGGGGGACGAACGGGCGAAGGCGATGAACCGGCTGAAGGAGCCGCTGGCGGCCGGGTTGACCCAGCAAGACCAGGACGAGGTGATCGACCTCCTCGCCCGGACAGCGATCAAGGACACGAGCCCGGTACTGCGACTGGCCGCGATCGAAGCCCTCGGGCGGTTCGACGACCCCCGGGCGGCCGGAATCCTGATGATCGCCTACCAAAAGGCCCACGGCCGGACCGACGGCGCCCCGGACCCGTTCCGCCCCGACCCGGGGGTGCAGCAGACGGGCGGGCTCGCGGGGCGGGTGCCGGGCCGCCCGACATCTCTCCAGCTCACCCCGCCGACCGGGTTCCCCCCTGAGACGGTGGAGGCGATCCGGTGTCGGGCGCTCGAGGCGGTCGGCCGGACCGGCGGTCCGGAAGGGGTACGGTTCCTGGCGTCGGTCGCCGACGGGCCGGGCTCGGACGCCGCCCCGGAGGGGGCGGACGAGCGCGAGGTTCGGCTGGCCGCCCTTCGCGGCCTCGGGAAGTGCCGCCAGCCCGAGGCGGTCGTCGCGCTCGCGCACGTGCTGGCCGCCGAGACCGGGAAGGACACAGCGGTCGCCGGCCGGGCGCACGCCGGGCTCGTCCGACTGACGGGGAAGAAGCTCCCGCCCGACCCGCAGCAGTGGGACGCGGTCGTGCAGGCGGGGGTGGTCATTTCCCCCGAACCGACCTGGGTCGACTCCGCCGTCGAGACCGCGGCAGGGTGGGTCAAGCGCTGAACGCGGAACGGGGAGTGCGGACCGCAGAACACAGAATAAAACAGGTGTGAACGAGACCCCACCCTGGCGGTTTCGGGTCTTCTTTTCTGTTCCGCACTTCGCGATCGATGCCCTTTCCTGAGTCACCCGTGCAGTACCAGCTGGCCTTCCGGTACGTCATCGACCGGCCCGGCGGGTTCACCAACCTGCTGCTGGTCATAGTGTGTAAGGCAAGCAGCAGGAGAAGATCTACCCGCTTCGTAGGGCACGCACTGCGTGCCGGGTTTTGTTAGCGAAACGGCACGCAGTGCGTGCCCTACAAGACGCCTCGGCCCCCGTGTCTTCGTCATTCCGCGGGTCGCTTTTCTCCTGCCGCCTGCCTAGCCTCATCCCGATGATCGGGCCGGTCACACCCGGGTATCACAGGCCGAGGTGGCGTCGCCCTGGACCGCGACCCGGACATGCGGCGGCACCCGAGATTCGACTTCAACCGATTCGTGGAATACCTGACCCGCCCCCTTCATACCTTCCGCCGGCGCTGCTTGTTCTTTTTCTTGCGGGACGGCGGCTGGTTGCGAACCCACCTCAAGAACGGGCCGAGCTCCGGCGCGACCCGGAGCTGGCCTACCGTTGGGTAGAGCGCGGCGAGGGTGTTATTCGTGTACGTCGCGTGGATCATCCCGTGGCACTGTGAGCACAGCCGTTCCACGTCATCGGCCGTGCCGCCTTTCGACTGCGGCTTACAGTGGTGTTTGGTCAGCTGCCCGAGCGGGAACGGCCGCTCGCACAGAGCACACGGACGGGCGGGTTCGGGACCCGGTGTCATGGGCACGGGACGGGAAAAAAGAAGAGGACTCGGGACGGATACCCGGTCGACCCGCTGGCCCGCCACCCGGAGATTAGGGGCGCGGAACCGGGCTCTCAAAATGATACACTGACCCGGTCGGGGTTCGCGCCACTACCCCCCGAACACCCGAGAAAGGACCGCGATGAACGCACTCCTCTTGCCTCTGGCCCTTACCCTCGGGGCCGACCCGGCGGCCGACTGGAAGACTGCCGAGGCGGCCCACCTCCAGAATATCAAGCAGGTGACGTTCGATTTCGTCCGGGCCGGGGAAGGATACTTCTCCCCGGACGGGAAGCAGATCATCTTCCAGGCCGAGGAGAAGGACACCGGAAACCCGTTCTACCAGATCTTCGTGCAGGACCTCGCATCCGGGCGGGTCCGCCGGATCAGCCCCGGGCTCGGCCGGACCACGTGCTCGTACTTCCGTCCGGATGGGAAGCGGGTGATCTTCGCCAGCAGCCACGGCGATCCGGAGGCGAAGAAACATCAGGAGGCGGAGCTCCGGCAGCGGGAAGAAGACCGGAAGAAGGGGACGCCGCCCCGGCGGTACTCGTGGGCGTTCGACCCGCACATGAAGATCTACGAGGCGAACCCGGACGGGACGGACCTCAAGTGCCTGACCCCGGACGCGAAGGTGTACACCGCCGAGGGCAGCTACTCGGCCGACGGGAAGCGGATCGTGTACAGCGCGGGGTCCGCCGGGAACGTCGAGCTGTACATCATGAACGCGGACGGGACTGGATCGCGGCGGCTGACAAACGCCCCGAACTGCTACAACGGCGGGCCGTTCTTCAGCCCGGACGGGACGAAGGTGATCTTCCGGTCGGACCGCAAGGAAAAGGACCGGCTACAGCTGTACGTGATCAACGCCGACGGGACCGGCGAGAAGGCGATCACGGACAACGACAAATGGGTGTACTGGGCCCCGTACTGGTACAAGGACGGCAAGCACATCATCTACACGGCCGCCGACCACACGGACCCGACCGCCCGGCCGAACTACGACCTGTACTGGTCGAGCCTTGAGACCGGGAAGACGACGCGGCTCACTTTTGCACCGGGTCAGGACGTACTGCCGGTGTTCAGCCCGGACTACGCGAAGGTGATGTGGACGAGCAGCCGCGACGGCCGCTCCCCGACCCAGCTTTACATCGCCGATTTCACCCCGCCGAAGGACGAATGAGCCGGCCCGGCGTTACGGTTTCTTCTCCGGCCTCAGCCCGGCCGCGAGGAGCTTAGCGAGGGACCCGTCAGCCTCCTTCCGGACGTTGTCGTCCGGGTGGTGGGCGCCCAGCCCTTCCAGCCGTTCCCGGAGTGCGTTCCGCTCCTTGTCGGAAAGCTTTTTCGGGTCCAGTTTTCCGAGGGTCTGGGTCGCCCACACCTGAAGGTCGGCCGGGTACTTGGCCACTTTTTCCTTCCCGCCCGAAGTGTTCCGGAACGACCACGCGGTCCTCTCCTTCAGCCCCTTGACGACCTCGTCCCCGCCGATCCGGACGAGCGCGTCGGCCGCGGCCGGGCGGAGGGTGGCGTCCCGGTCGGCCGCCAGGACGATGTACGGAATGGCCGTGGCCGGCACGTCCCGCCCCCGCTCGGCGAGCACCTCGCAGATCCGCACGCGGACGTCCCGCGGCAGCTTTTCCTCGAGGGCCTTGGCGAGTGCGTCCGTGGTCGTCGGGCCGAGCCGGCCCAAGGTCGAGACGGCCTGGACCTGGGTCGAGTCGGTGGCACCCGGCATTGGCCCGGCGTCCAGGACCGCCCCACCGGTCGCGGGCCGCCCGGTTCCCCGCCGGGAGTCGGCGGACCCGCGGACGACGCCCAGTTCGATCGCGAAACTCACCGTCCGCTTCGCCGGGTCGACAGCGGTGTTAACCCCGACCAACTCGCCCCGGTCGTTGGCCACGGCGCCGCCGCTATCCCCGGGGTTCATCGGGATATCGGTCTCCAGTACCCGACAGGCAACGGGCTGGACCCCGTACAGGTTCATCCGGTGGTCGTAGATGTTCAGGACTTTTCCCTGGGTGTACCGCCAGAGAGCCCCCTCCATACGTGCGAGGTTCACACCCACGGCCCCGACCGTGTGAAGGCTCTGCCCAGGGCGGGCCGATTCCCGCGCGAGCGGGAGGGCGACGACGCCGGGCGGGGGGGCGGTGTCGAGCTGGATGATCGCGAGGTCGGCCTGCGGGGACTTCGCAACCACCCGGCCGGTCGTGGCGTACCCGGCCTTCGTCAACCGCTGCAGGTTCGCCGCGTAGTAGGCCGGCGTCGACTTGAGCTCGGTGCCCTCCCGGACCGGGAAGCAGATCGTGAACGAGTCCCCGGCGGCGGCGACGTGGTAGTTCGTGAGGATCAAACGGTCCGCCGCGTCGATCAGCGTTGCGTTGCCGGAGTCCGTCTGCTGGCCGAACCGCTCGACGATGACCCAGGCGGCCGATTTCCTCAGCCGGTCCGCGAGCTGCTCCCCGCTCAGGGGGCCCGGAGCCGGAGCCGGCCCCGGCACCGCGCCGGCCGCCGCGGGGGCACGGCTCATGAGTTCGACCACCTGCGGGGCATGGGGGGCCGCCTCCGGGCCGACCGCGGCGACGGCTTTCAGGGCGTGCAGCTGGACCGCCGGGTTCGGGCTCTTCAGGCACTCGGCCACTGCCGGGAGCTGGTCCTTGACCGCCGCCGGGCCGAGCCTGGCCAGCTTGGCGAGCACGGCCGCCTTCACCGCCGGGTCGTCGACCTTGAGCAGGGTCGCCAGCACCGGTCCGTCCGTGGCGGGCTCGGTCATCTCGAGACCGAGCAGAACGCGGCCGGCCAGCTCCCGGAGGGCCGGGCCGGTGTCCGGGTCGAGGAACCGGGCCACGGCCGCGACCGCCCCGGGCCCGCCCCCGATCTCCCCGACCGCCCGGACCGCGGCCGTCCGCACCTTCACGTTCTCGTCGCGGGTGAGCGCGATGAGGGTGGGAAGGACCTTCTTCACCCCCGGGCCCCATTTCGCGACCGCGCGGACCGCGCCCGCACGGATCTCGGCGGACTCGTCGGCGAGTCGGGGTTCGAACCACTCCAGGGCGGTCGTCTCGTCCGGGGCGGTGAGAAGTACGACGGACAGGCAGCGGAGGGACAACTGGGGAGCCCGGAGGTTGTCGACCAGGATCTTGCGTTCCGCCCCCTCGTACGGGGCGAAGGCGGCCAACACCCGGGCCGCCGTGGAGGCCGCGGCCGGGTCGGGGTCCAGGGCCCGGATGAGCAACCGACCGAACACCACCGGCTTCGAGTCCGGGCCGTAGAACGCGACCGCCCGGAGGGCGGCCTCCCGGATCTCGGCGTCCCGATCGTCCAGGGCCGCGGTCAAAGCCGGGAGCTGGTCCCGGGACACCTTCTCGGCGGTGGAGTAGTACCCGAGGGCGTACAGCCGTCCGAACTTACCGGCCCCAGCGAGCGCCTTCCCGACGCACCCCAGGTCCTCCTTGGCCGGCGGCCCGATCTGGTCGATCGCGACCGCAGCGATCCGTCGAACCCGCTCGTCCGGGTCGTCGAGGAGGTCGACCAGCGCCGGCACGGCAGCCCGGGCACCGCCCTTCATCAGCCCGAGCCGGCGGACCGCGTCGACCCGGGCGTCCGTTTCCCCGGTCCGGGTGCGGGCGACCAGGGCGGGCAGTGGGACTGTTTCCTCGGCCGGGGAGGTCGGTGCGGCCGGGACGGGAGCCCCGGCCTGGTCTTCCCAGGCCCACCCATTCTTGAGCGCGAAGGCGGTGAGGTATACCTTTACTTCGGACAGGTCGATGTCCTTTTCTACCAGATCCGCTCGCAAGTCACCGGCCGCCACGACGGCGACCAGCTCGCCCCGGTCGTTGACTGTCGGTCCCCCGCTGTCGCCCGGGTTGCTCGGCTTCTGGGTCTCCAAGAGCATCGCCTCGACCTTTTGCCCACCCTTGTAGTTCATGCTGTCCTTGTACCGGCCGCGGACTGTCCCCGTCGAGAGCCGCCAGAGCGTCCCGGAGAAGTTCGGGAACTTCACCCCGGAGGCTCCGAGCGAATACACGGTCGACCCGGCCACCGCCGGCTTCACGGCGAGCGGCAGCCCGACCGCCTCGTCGGGCACGCGTTCGAGCTCCACCAGCGCCAGGTCGACCCGCGGGTCCCGGCCTACCACCTTCCCAGAGATAAGTAGGTCGACCGAGTTTTTGATGTAATGGGCCGGGTCGGTAATCAAATCTCCCTGCGGGCCGAACGCGGGAAAGTAAACATTGACCTGTTGCGATTCCTCCACCACGTGGTAATTGGAGACGACTAGCCCCCGCGACTTATGGACCAGGAACCCGCTGCCGCAGCTGGTGACGCGGCCGCCACCGCCCTTGTCGGTGAGAGTGATGAAGACAGTGCTCTTGAGGAGCCGCTGGTTCACCTGCTCGCCGGAGAGGGTCTTGGGTGCCTTGTCTTCTGCCCGCGCCTGGGGCGGGGCAGGGTCGGCCGGTTTCGGGTCGGCCGGCTTCAGGTCGGCCGGTTTCGGGTCGGCCGGCTTCGGGACCGCGCGATCCGCCTCGGCGGTTGCCTCGGGCGGGCGGTTCGCCTTCCGGGCGACCAGCCACCAGGCTACACCACCTCCGGCCGCAACGACCAGGACCAGCGCCCCGACCAGCCCCACGATCAGTGTGCCCCGTCCACGACGTTGCTGCTCCGGTTGGTCGTCGTCAAGCGATAGCGGGGCCGGGGTCTTCCGACGAAGCGGGCGGTAACGGTTACGGGGAACAGGCCGAGAGTCGGTCGTCTCGGGGTCGTCCGTGTCGGCGGGAAGGAACTGGTGTTTGCACCGCGGGCACGTGACCCGCTTGCCCGGTTGTAGGGTCGGGACCTGCAGCCGGGTCTCACACGACGGGCATACCACCGTACTCATGGGCGCTCCGGGCGGGGACTGTCGTCCGGGAAGGTCGAGAGCTTCCTCGATTCAGATCAAGATGTTATCGGAGAAGCGTACTGAACGCAAGGATAGGTCTTCGGCGTGCGTCAATGATTTGCACGGTGAACGACAAAACAACACGATCGCGGGCCGAGAAGGCAGTGACTCGCTCGCCGAAGTTGGCGAACTGTTTGTTCTTGCTACCGTAATGCTGGGGCCCGAGTGACGTGCGGGCCGAGCAGCTCAAACCCGGTCCCGCCATGCCCGCCAATCTCCGTATGCTTCCCCGCGTCCTCGCCGACCTGCCGGTCGCGCCGACCGTTACCGGGCTTCTCGCCACGGAGGTCGATCTGGTCCCGTGGTCGGCGGCGAATGAGGTCGGGGCGGACCGCATCGAGGCGGTGTACACTTACGGTCACCCGACCGTGAACGCCGCCCTGCTCGACCGGTTGCCCGGGGTTCGTGTCGTCAGTAATTTCGGGGTCGGGGTCGATCACATCGATGTGGCGGCCGCGGCGGCCCGGGGTGTCCCGGTCGGGAACACCCCGGGCGTCCTCGACGGCGCGACCGCCGATCTCGCGTTCGCGCTGGTACTCGCCGCCGGCCGGCGGGTGGTCGAGGGCGACCGGTTCGCCCGCGGGCCGAACTTTCTCCACTACGACCCCACGCTCATTCTCGGCCGGGAGGTCCACGGGAGCACGCTGGGGGTCGTGGGAATGGGCCGGATCGGCGAGCAGGTCGCCCGCCGGGCCCGCGGGTTCGACATGACCGTGCTCTACTGCAACCGGAATCGGAAGCCGGCGGCCGAGGCCGCGCTCGGCGTGCAGTACGCCCCCCTCGACGAACTCTTGGCGGAGGCGGATTACGTGGTCCTGACGGTGCCGCTCACGCCCCAAACCCGCGGCCTGATCGGCCGGCCGGAGATATCGCGGATGAAGCCGACCGCGACTTTGGTGAACGTCGCCCGCGGGGCCGTGGTCGACCTTTCGGCGGTCACCGAAGCACTGGCTGCGAGGAAGATCCACGCCGCCGCGCTCGACGTGACCGACCCGGAGCCGCTCCCGCGCGATCATCCCGTCCTCCAGCTGCCGAACGTGATCATTACCCCCCACCTCGGCAGCGCGACCGACCAGACGCGGCAGCGAATGGCCGAGATGTCGGTCGACAACTTGCTCGCCGGGCTCGCCGGCCGGCCACTCCCGTTCCGGGTGAACCCGCCCGAGAGGCCCGCCCGGTGACCGACCCGGTTCGGTTCTTGCTCTCGGGTGTCGTTGGCGGTACTGTGCAGCGACCCGCTGAACTCCTTGCCTTCCCCACCATGACGACCCCGCGCTGCACACTCCTCCCTCTGCCCGATCATCAGGTCAGCTTTCAGGTCGACGGGGTCGAACGCCTCCGCTGGCACTTCGGGCCCCCAATACCCGCGGCCGTTGGCGGGGCCCTTGCGGAGTTCACGAAACGGCCCGGGTTCGAACTGGTCCGGGCCCCGGCCAAACACACCGCTTACGGCGTGCGGCGGAAGCCGACGTAGCCGCGCCGTCACTACCCCCGACCGACATTTCATCCCACCCTGAGGTCCGCCGATGAGCCGAGCAAAGACCGAATACCGGTACGAAAAGCTGACCTGGCCCGAGATCAACGACGCGGTCGACCTCGGCAAGGTGTGTATCGTCCCGTGTGGGGCGGTGGAGCAGCACGGCCCGCACCTGCCGCTCGACGTCGACCTCGTGTGTCCCGTGGGGGTCGCGACCGGGGCGGGCCGCGAGATCCCCGACAAGATGCTCGTCCTGCCGGTCGTCGCCTACGGCTACACCGGCCACGTGATGGACTTTCCGGGCACGATCAACAACGACTTCGAGCACTTCATGCACCACGTGCTCGACATCACGAAATCGCTCGCCTATCACGGGTTCAAGAAGATCATCCTCTTGAACGGCCACGGGTCGAACATGCCGAACCTCGACCTCGTCGCCCGCCGGACGAACCTCGAGACCGACGCCGAGTGTGTCCTGGCCGCGTGGTGGAACCTGCTCACCGTGGACAAAACGTTCCTGCCGCGGTGGCGGCAGAGCAAGTTCCCGGGCGGGTGTGCGCATGCGTGCGAGCTCGAAACGAGCCTTTACCTCTACCTCGACGGCGACAACGTCCGCAAGGACCTGATCAAGAGCGGGACGATCAGCTTCAACGAGGAAGACAACCCGTTCACCTGGGTCGACCTGTTCGCGGCCGGCCCGGCCACGGTCATCTCCTGGACGAGCAGCTATTCCGACACCGGGGTGCTCGGCGAGGCGGAGCTGGCGACGGCCGAGAAGGGCCGCCAGGCGTATGAGGAGGCGGTGAAACAGCTGATCCGGTTCGTAACCTGGTTCAAGGACCGGCCCAAGGACGTGCGGAAGGACCGCCACCGCCACAAGCCGACGATGCCGCTCCCGTGGGGCCAGCGGCCGGTTTCCTGATCCTCCACCTGGGAGCGCGGCCGTCTCGGCCGCGCTCCCAGGGTAATAAGGACCACGCATGAAGATCGCCGAGTTGCGACTCACCGGCCTCTCGGGCGGGACCGTCGAGGGCGGGTGGGCCGAGGAGCTGACACCCGAGGACAACATCAACACCGTCGTCGAGGTGATCACCGACGAAGGGTTGATCGGGATCGGCAGCGCGATGACGAGTTCCGCGCTGGTAGGTGCCGGGGTGAAACTCCTGCGGCCGCTCCTGATCGGGGAGCGGGCCGACGAGCCGGCCCGGGTGAGCGAGAAGCTCCGGCAGCACACGTTCTGGCAGGGCCGCGGCGGGGCGGTCGAGCACGCGATCAGCGGCATCGACATCGCCCTCTGGGACCTGTTCGGGAAGATCACGAACCAGCCGGTGTCGCGGCTGCTCGGGGGCGTCTACCGCAACAAGATCAAGCCCTACGGGTCGCTCCTGTTCGACGAGCCCGACAAGCTCCGGGAAAAGTTGAAGCACGCCGTCGCCCGGGGGTTCAAGGCGATCAAGCTCGGGTGGAAGCCGTTCGGCCGGCGGGACGCGAAGACCGACGATCTGCTCATCCGCACCGCGCGCGAGACGGTCGGGCCGGGCGTGGAGCTGATGGTCGACGCCGGGGGTAGCGATGCGTTCTGGCCCCACGGCTACAAGTGGGCGATTCGAACGGCCCACATGCTCGCGGGCTACGACGTGGTCTGGTTCGAGGAGGCCCTCCCGCCGGACGACATCGCCGGGTTCGTCGAACTGCGACGGCACTCGCCGGTCCCGATCACGACGGGCGAGGTGTTGACGCGGCGGCAGAGTTTCTGGCCACTCTTCCAGCAGCACGCGGTCGATATCGTGCAGCCGGACTGCACCAAGTGCGGGGGGCTGACGGAGGCCTGGCGGATCGCCTGGATGGCCTACGAACACAACATCCAGTGGGTGCCGCACGGCTGGAACACAGCGATTGGATTAGCGGCGGATTTGCAGCTGGCCGGGGCCATGCCGGTGGCTACCTACGTGGAGTACCTGACCCCATCCCCGTACATGGACGAGCTGGTCGTGCAACCGTTCCGACCCGACGCCGAGGGTTTTCTCAACATCCCGGACAAGCCGGGCCTCGGGATCGAACTCAACCGGGATGCGCTGAAGCGATTCGGTGGTTGAGGTGCTTCCACGAATGGAACGCCAGTCTTCTTGTAGGGCACGCACTGCGTGCCGTCTTGCTCGACGGCACGCAGTGCGTGCCCTACAAGGCAGAAGCGATCCGATGCGAGGTGATCTATCGACAAGCTGCCGGTGTCACGTCACCTGTCTTTCTTCTCCCCTTCCTCCTTGACCATCTCCGCGTGCGGAGCGCTCACCTCCAGCCCCCGCTCGTCGGTCACCGCCAGGTAATAGACCAGCGGTCGGTCCGCCGGGAGCTTCGCCTTCACCTGCCCGTTGGTGATTTCGCCCGGGGCGGACTTCCACTCTCTCTTCTGCCATGCTCCGGTCGCTACTGCGTAGTACAACTGACCCGCCTTCAACTTCCCTTTCGCCGTGACCGCGGCCGAGACCGTCTCGCCCTCGCGCGTCATCGCCCCGATCGTCGGCAGCGGCTCGCCCTTCTTCAGATAGCTGTCGATGAACGTGTCCACCTCGCCGAAATTCCAGATGTGCCCGTGCGGCAGCCGCACCCGGACCGACACAGTCCGCGGTGCCTTCACCAGCTCGTAGGACTTCTTGTAGCTGTCGAGCGGGTAGGCGAAGTCGTTCGTGCCGTTCAGGAACAGGATCGGGCACTTCACCCCGGGCAGGTACCGCGACGGGTCGAACGCCTTCACCCACCGGTCCCGGCGGTCGGCCGAAAACTGGTCGAGCGTGGACTTCCAGATGCTGTTTTCGTCCAGGAACCCACACCCGTACACCGGGACTGCTGCCTTCAAGCGGTCGTCCAGGCCCGCGATGATGCACGTCAGGTAGCCGCCCCAGCTGATCCCCGTGACGCCCACCCGGTCTTTGTCCACTTCGGGGAACGAGACGAGGAGGTTATGGCCGCGGAGGACGGCGGAGACGGCGTGGTACGTCCACATGTCCCGGGCGTCGGCGTCGGTGAAGTCGCGGAACTTGGTGGGGTCGGTCTGGTCCGGCCCGCCGTCGGTGAGGCGGCCCGTCGGCCCACTCCCCGCAAGATCCATGGCCAGCGCACAATACCCGCGGTCGGCCCAGTGCTCGGCCCACGCGCGGAACGCCTTTCCGCCGCCGCCGTGGACGAGCAGCACGGCCGGGAACGGCCCGGCGCCGGCCGGTTTGGCGTAATACGCGAACACCCTGGTCGGCTTCCCCTGATACAGCTCCCCGGGGTAGTACACCTCGCGGGCCTTGCCGGCTTCCGCCCCCCATTCCGGCTTCACGACCGTCTTCTGTAACGCGGCCACGTCCCACGGGCCGGTCGAGGACTTCGCCGGTTCGGCCGACCGAGCAGACGGGAGCCCGACGGCCAGGACGATGACGACGGCGACGGAACGCGCGAGATGGCGCATGAACGAACTCCTTGAGGTTTCGTGTGTCATTCGCCGAGTTCGGCCACGACCATCGTATGGATGTCGAGCCGCGGGACGGTGACCTCACTCCCGGCCGGAGTTGCCCGGACTTCGAGCTCCTTCCCCTCCGGCTGGAGCCTGACGCGGCGGATGCGGTAGTCGGGCCGAAAGGTCACCCGGATGTCGGCGATCGGAATCACTTCTTCCCGCAGCGGTACGTCGTCGACCGGCAGGGCATGCCCGCCGGTCGTGTTGAGGTCGTTGAACAGGTGAACCACCAGCTGATCCTTCTGACCCGGGCTCTGGCGCATGACGGTTGAATGAACGCACATCGGCGCGGCGACCTCGACCGGAGGGGCGGTATCGGCCGCCCACCGCGCCGCGTGCTTCAGGACGAGCCGCTGGTACGGATACGAGTAGAGGTAGTACGCGGCGTCGAACCCGGCCGCGAGGTACACCACCCGGCCCTTTCCATGTGTGCTGGTAAGGACGCCGGTCAGTTCCGGGGCGTCGGGCGTCTTGCCGCGGATCGTACCGACCGCCTTCGCGCCGGGGCGCGGGGTGATTCGCACCGCCGGGCCCTTGAACGTGACCAGTTCCGGCCCCACGTAGGTCTTCATCCGCCCGACGTTGAGGAACGAGTTCACGTCCTGCCGGAAGTCGAACACGTTCTTCCGCTTCTCCCAGTAGTCCGGGCCAATCGCCTTCGCGAAGTTCACGTCGAGGTCCTCCTTCACCGGCGCGACGGTCGGGAGCCCACGGTAATCGGCCGCGAAAACCCCAGCCAGTGCGAAGTTGTCCCGCGGGGTGCCGAACTCGTCGAAGAGCGACGTATCCAGACTCGCGACCAGCCCGCCGCCGTTGCGGACGAACTCGTCGACCGCCTTCACCTGCCGGTCGTCGAGACATGCCGCGTTCGGCAGGATGAGGACCTTGTACTTCGCGAGGTCCGCCGGGTTCAGGTTCCAGTCGTTGACGACCGTGACCGGCAGGTGCTCTTCGACGCACGCCCGGAACGACCCCAGGACGCTCGCCAGGTAGCGGTCTTCCACCCGGCCCGGGTCGCGGCCGTAGAACGTGCGGGTGTTGTCGCTCATCAACAGCGCCGCCCACCGTTCGGGCTGTTTCCGGGTCAGCCACGGCTTGCGGCGCTGGACCTCGTCCATGCACCGGTAGAGCTCGGTCTGGAGCCGCGGCGGCTGGGCCACGGCGATGCTCGGGGCGGCCCCGTAGGTGAGCGCGAGCATCATCCGCCGCTCGATCTCGTGCGGCGGGAAGCTGTCCTTCCCGTAGGGGTTGCCGTGGCTCATCAGGTACGGTTCGCTGAACCCGACCCGGTGGTCGCTCACGGCCCAGACGTAGGCGTTGGTGAACGCCGGCAGGATGGTGTTCCCGCGGTTCGATTCGTCCATCCAGAACTCCTGGTCCGGGGCGTCGAACAGGAGGTTCATCCGGGCCGGCATGTTCCGGGGGATACTGAGGAAGTGCCCGTACCGGCCGGCGTTCGTGCTCCACGTAACCAGGGCCACGTCCGGCTTGATGCCCTTCAGCCGCTCCTGCATCCGCCGGACGAGGTCTTCGAGCTTGCGGTCGGCCCAGTGCTGGTAGCGGCGAAACTCGGGGTCGTTCAGGTCGGCCTTTGGGATCTCCTTGCCGGCGTCCTTCCGGTAGTTCTCGCGGCAGTGCTTGCAGTAGCACACCCCGCCGTGGTGGAGGCCGTCGAAGCTGAAGGCGTCGACGGCAGGGTACGTGGTGAGGATCTCGGCCAGGACGTCGATGAAGAAGTCGCCGTACGGCCCGAGCGGGCAGAGCATGCCGCCGTGCGGGTATTTCTTCAGGTCGGTCTGCGGGATCTCGGTGGTGTTGGTCGGGATGCGCCGCCAGTCCGGGTGGGCCTCGTAGACCTCGCCCTGAAGGGTCGGCGGGTAGACCCCGAGGATGCGGACGCCGAGCTTCTTGTACTCGGCGATGTCCTTCTCGATCTTCCCGAGGGGGACGTGCGGGCTGCGGCGCTTGAGGAGTTTGCTGTCGTAGTACGGGTAGAAGGGGTCGACGAACCCGAGCTCGCTGATCGTCACGCCGTGGGCCGCGGCCTTCGCCCGCGCGGCGGAGTCCATTGCCGAGAGTGTGTACCCACAGCCGACGGTGTCCTGCACCCAGCCCGGCACGCGGACCGCCCGGAACGGGCGGGCGTCGAACGGCTGCGGCATCACCTCACGGTCCCAGACCGGCGGCTTCTCCTGAGCCACCGCGGGACCCGTGACCACCCCCACCGCCAGGGCGAGAACAAACCGCTTCGTCCGTATCATTGTCGCCTCCCCGGGAAACCGAGTCGTGAGCCCACAGCATGAGGGCACGGCCCGGGGAGTGCAACAAGCGAAAGGGACTTGGGCGTAACCGGTCGTCCGCTTCGAATCTCAGGTACGCGGTACCAGGCTCAATGGCAGGCCGTATTGTCTCAGCCCCAACGAGGGTGTGAAAAAATTGGCAGAAGCTCACGGTTTTGCGATCGTCACCGCGTGCAAGATGCTCGGGATATTGCACTTGCGAACGATAACATAAAAACAACTGACAGACCGAGCCAATTTTTTCACACCCTCAACGGGGCGGCGGACAGTAGCCCAGGGCGTCAGCCCTGGGTCCAGGGCTTCGGCCGAGCGGGTCGCCCGGGCTGCCGCCACATCCGCC